>NZ_CP060388.1:2115312-2417500 GCF_014280435.1 Sphingobium sp. KCTC 72723
CCATGGGCGTGCAGGGGACCAGCGCGTCCTGCCCCGTAGCCAGACGCCCGGCATTGACGACATGGAAGCCATCGACATCCTTGGCCGGGTCGATCGCGGCGATGACGCTGGCTTCGTCGATATGTTGGGGCAGCGGCAACTGGACCAATATGCCGTCGATGCGGCTGTCATGGTTGAGTTCCTCGATCAGGTCGAGCAGGTCGTCGGAGCCGATGCTGTCGGGGCGTTTGAATTCATAGCTGTCCATGCCGACCGCGACCGTCATCTTGCCCTTGGACCGGACATAGACGCTGCTGGCCGGGTCTTCGCCCACCAGCACGACCGCCAGACCCGGCTTGCGCCCTGCCTGCGCGGTGAAGGCGGCAACGCCTTCGGCCACACGCTCGCGCAGGCTGGCCGCATAAGCCTTGCCGTCGATGATCTTGCCGATGGTCATGTCACTTGCACCTGTTGTTCGATGATGGCGGCGATCCGCGCGCTCTGTGTGGCAGCGCCTTTCAACCGCAACCGCTTTAGCCGGTTGGTGCCGCCCGATTCCAGTAAAATCGCCCCTTTGGGCCAGCCCAGCCATTTGCCCAGCAGCGCGATAATCGCGTCATTGGCCCGCCCTTTTTCAGGGACGGCGCGCACGCGGGCGGACAGCCAGCGCGCGCCCCGTTCATCGGTCCAGACGCCGCCGACCTGATCCCCCGATGCGCCCGGCGTCAGCCGGACGGACAGCAGCAGATCGTCGCCCGCCTGAACCCAGGGGGTCACACTAGCCCGAACAAGGGCGGCAGGACCGCCTGGCGGATGATGAGGATGGCCAGCAGCACGACCATGGGCGACAGGTCGAGTGCGCCAAGGTCCGGCATGATCTTGCGGATGGGGGCGTAGATGGGCGCGGTCATCCGGTCGAGCGCGGTCAGCACGGTGCGGACGATGTCGCTGCCGGTGTTGATGACGTTGAAGGCGATCAGCCAGCTGACGATCGCCTGGATGATGATGATCCACCACAGCACGTCGAGCAGGATGACGAGTATCTGATAGAGGGCGTAGGCCAACCTGGATCTCCGACAAAATATGTCCCCGCTCTAGCCGAGGGAGCAACCCGGCGACAAGCGTGGCGCGCGGGTTATTCTACCAACGACAGGAGATCAGCGCTGCTTCTTGGTCATGGTCGCCGTGAAATCGGGTGCCTTGTTCGCGACCCAGTCGACGAATTTGCGCACCGCCGGATCGGCGAGCAGTCCGCTGGCGTCCATGCCGTGGCGCTGCAATTCGGAATTGGTGAAGTTGGTGATGAGCATCTGCTGGCAGATGGGGTGCATCGGCACGACGTCGCGCCCGCCCCGGCTTTTTGGCACGGGATGGTGCAGAATGACGCTCTTGCCGGTGGGACGGCCACAGAGCCAGCAGTCGGGAATGACTGCCGGGGCTTCGTCCTCCTGCACATCATCATAGGGACCGTGCCGGGAATGTTTGCGGGCCATGTCTTTACCTGAATTATTTGCGGATCAGCGTGCCGGCGCCGCGATCGGTGAAGATTTCCAGCAGCATGGCGTGCGGCACCCGCCCGTCGAGGATGACGGCGGCGTCCACCCCGCCCTCGACTGCCTTGACGCAGGTTTCAAGCTTGGGGATCATGCCGCCGCTGATCGTGCCGTCGCCTTGCAGGACCGCGATGGCGGCGGGGTTCAGGTCGGTCAGCAGGTTCTTCTGCTTGTCCAGCACGCCCGCGACATCGGTCAGCAGGAAGAAGCGCGATGCGCCCAGTTCCGCCGCGATCGCGCCGGCCATGGTGTCGGCATTGACGTTATAGGTATGGCCGTCGGTGCCGATGCCCACCGGGGCGACGACCGGGATGATGTCCGCCTGCGACAGGGTGTCGAGGATGCGGCGGTCGACCTTTACAGGATCACCCACAAAGCCCAGATCGACATTGCGCTCTATGCCCGAATTGGGGTCCGCCTCCCGCTTGCCTAGCACCTTTTCGCACAGGATGAGGCCACCATCCTTGCCCGAAATGCCGACCGCCCGGCCCCCGGCCCCGGCGATCCAGCCGACGATTTCCTTGTTGATGGAGCCTGCCAGCACCATTTCGGCGATCTTGGCCGTTTCCGCGTCCGTGACGCGCAGGCCGCCGACGAATTTCGATTCGACGCCCAGCTTTTTCAGCATCGCGCCGATCTGTGGTCCGCCGCCATGGACGACGACGACATTGATGCCGACCGCCTTCATCAGCACGACATCCTCGGCGAAATCGCGCGCGGCTTCGGGGTCGCCCATGGCGTGGCCGCCATATTTGACGACGAAGGTCTTGCCCGCATAGCGCTGCATATAAGGCAGCGCCTCGACAAGGGTTTCAGCCTTTGCGAGGAGCGCGGGATCGGGGGCGTGCGTTGTGGTCATGCGCGGGCGCATAAGCCCTAAGCCGCGCTATCGCAAGGTTGCGAAGTAGACAGCAAGATGGACATAGAGTGCGGGAATGGCTGTTTTTCGTTAGTTAGCTAACTATTTACCCATTACGGTCGAGCCGCCGCCCCAGCGCGACGAGCAGATAGATGACCGGCGGCACCAGCAGCGCGGACAGCACGACCTTTGCCAGCATCTGGCCCAGCAGCAATTCGCCGATCGGGAAAATGCCGTAAAAAGCGATGGTTACGAACAGCAGCGTATCGACGATCTGCGACAATATGCTGGCGGTCGCCGCGCGGAGCCAGAGCATCTGGCTGCCCTCCCGCCCTTTCAGCGCCGCGAACAGCGTGACGTTGAGCGTTTGCGATATGCCATAGGCGATGATCCCGCCCAGCCAGATGCGCGGGGTGCCGCCCATCATCATGGCAAAGGCTTCGGCGCGCTTGGGGTCCATGTCGCTGGCGGCGGGTGCGGCCAGCACGAGGATGGACAGCAGGATCGAAGCGATCAGCGGCAGGAAGCCGATCTGCACCAGACGGTTGGCGACGGCGCGGCCATGAAGTTCGGCCACCGCGCTGGAAATGGTCACCAGCAGCAGGAAGGCGAAAATGCCCGCCTCCACCGCCAGCGGGCCAAGCCCGACCAGCGGGCCGATGGCCGACACCGGTCCCAGCGTCACCTGCTTGTTGCCCAGCACGCCCGCAATGCAGACCATGCCGCCATAGAAGATCGAGAAGAAGAAGAGCGAGCGGCTGATCGGCGCGGGAGAAAATGTCATCGCGCGGACTTAACGGCATTTCGGGCGCGGGGGAAGATGGTGTGGGTGTGTGGTCGCGCGGCAAGAAGAAGGGAGATCCCAGCCTTCGCTGGGATGACGGAGGGGGGCTGGGATGACGGGGGGGCTGGGGTGACGGGAGGGGGAGCGTGGGGGGAGTGAATGTAATTTTATCCGTCATGCCAGCGCAGGCTGGCATCCCATTGCCTTTTGACGCAGCATTTCGCCCATGACGGGCGGCTGGATCTATATCATGACGAACCGGGCTTATGGCGTGCTGTATATCGGCGTGACGTCCAGCCTGCCGCACCGCGCGATGCAGCATCGTGACGGCACGGGATCGGCATTTTGCCGACGCTATCGGCTGGACCGGCTGGTTTATGCCGAGCGGCATGGGACCATCATGGATACCATCGCACGGGAAAAGGCGATGAAGGCATGGAAGCGGGAATGGAAGGTGGCGCTGGTCGAGAGCATCAATCCGGGGTGGATGGATTTGTTCGATACTCTGCATCTGGATTGAGGGTTGGGAGTGAAGAAGGAAGATAGAAGAAGAACGAAGAAGGAAGAAAGAAGGGAGATCCCAGCCTTCGCTGGGATGACGGAGGGGAGTTGGGGATGACGGAGGGGGGGGAATGACGGAGGGGGGGAATGATGGAAGGGGGTGTGGGATGACGGTGTGTATAGGGCGTGATGGACGTGGCCCGTTCAATCCACCCGGTTTACCAGGCGGTATTTGACGCCCATGGCCTGGGCCAGATTGCGCAGGCGGCGTTCGACGACTTCGCCGGCTAGTGCGCCATGGGCTTCGTCGAGTTCCAGCAGGATCGCGCCGTCGGTCGGTGACAGGCGCGAGTGGGTGAGCGGGCGTTCGACGCCGCCGGACAGGCGCTGCGCCAGCCGGATCGCCAGACCCCACAGGCTGGCGCGGTGCAGCGTTGTGGCGTCGGCCAGTTGCTCCAGCCCCGCGAAGATCGCGGTGCTGCCGCCAAAATGGCTGTGCAGCGCCTGCGCCAGCATCGCGCGTTCAGGCGCGGTGATGCCCACCCAATTGCTGTGCAGCGCAATTTCGACCCCGCGTTCGGCGCGGAAATCGGGGTTGGCGCGCCAGCCGACATCGGCCAGCAGGCAGGCGGCGCGGCGGATGCGCTGCATCGCGGGTGCGTCCTGCGCGAACAGGGGCGCGATCCACCGTTCGATATAATCGCCATGGCCGCGAAAGCGCGATTGCGCGTCCCCCTCCGCTTCGGCGGCGACCAGCAACGGGTCGTGGGTGCGCACATCGGCAGGCAGGCTGTCGTAGAGCAGCCCTTCGCGCAGACCATAGGCCGATGTGACCAGGCTGCGCGACTGGAGTTTGCGCACGACCACCGACAGCAAGGCCGCCGCGTCCGTCACCGTGTTGGCACGCGATCCGCTCATCCCCGGTATTTCCTTGATCCGGGCGCGGTCGAGATGGGACAGGGTGCGGATCAGCTGTTCGGCGCGACTGGCGGGCATTTCATATTGATGCACGACCGGCAGCGGGAAGTTGGTCAGGTGCATGTCGAAGCGGGCGAGCGCGCGCCACGACCCGCCGACCAGATAGAAGGGCAGGTCCGGTTCGACTGCCCAGCCTGCCTCGACCAGCATCTTGCCGACTTCGCGTTCCAGCACGCGCGGCCCCTTGGCCCGGATTTGCGGCAGGCGCAGCACGCCCAGCGGCAGCGAGATAGTGGCATGGACCGCGCCGTCATATATGCGCGCCAGTTCCAGACTGCCCCCGCCCAGATCGCCGACGATGCCGTTGGCCTGCGGGATGCCCGACAGCACGCCCAGCGCCGCGCCGATCGCTTCCTGCGCGCCGGTCAGCGTTTCGACGGTCAGCCCCATGGCAGCGGCGCGGGCAATGAAGTCCGGCCCGTTGGTCGCATCGCGCACGGCGGCAGTCGCGACGCAGCGGACGTGCGTCACGCGCATGTCGCGGCACAGATGGGCGAAGCGTTCGACCGCGCGCAGGCCGCGCGCCATCGCTTCATCCTCTATCCGCCCGTTTTTGGCGAGGCCCGCGCCAAGGCCCGCCATCACCTTTTCATTGAACAGGATGAACGGGATGCGGCGCGGCCCGTCATAGACGACAAGGCGCACGGAGTTGGAGCCGATGTCGATGATGGCGGTCCGCACATCGGCGGGACCGGGCGAAATCGCCATGGTCGCGGCAGCGGCACGGACCCGGCTGAGCATGGAGTTCATGCGGTTTATACCCGCCCGCGCAGGCGGAGTGTCGGCACCGCTTCATTGTCGATCGCCGCGCCGCGCCCGGACAGCGACGGGTTGGTCATGAAGTAACGGTGCAGGTTAAACGGCTTTTCGCCCGGTTCCAGCCGCGCATATATGCCATCGCTGTCCAGCGCCCAGCTTTGTTCGGTGTCGATCAGATTGGCGACCATCACCTGGTCGAGAATCTGTTCATGGACCGTGGGGGTTTCGACGGGGGCGAGAAATTCGACGCGGCGGTCGAAATTGCGCGGCATCCAGTCGGCCGAGCTGATATAGACTTTGGCGCCAATGTTGGGCAGCGCTTCGCCATTGCCGAACACCGCGATGCGGCTATGTTCCAGAAAACGGCCGACGACCGATTTCACCCGGATATTGTCGGACATGCCGACCACGCCGGGGCGCAGGCAGCAAATGCCGCGCACGATCAGGTCGATCTGCACCCCTGCATTGCTGGCGGCGTAGAGTTTTTCGATGATCGCCGGATCGACCAGGCTGTTCATCTTGGCCCAGATGGTGCCGGGCCGCCCGGCGCGGGCATGGTCTATTTCCGCGTCGATCAACTGGCACAGCCGGTCGCGCAGGTCGCGCGGCGACATGACCAGCTTTTCCAGCCGTTCCGGTTCGACATAGCCAGTGATATAGTTGAACAGCGCGGCGGCATCCCGGCTGTAGGCCGGATCGGCGGTGAAGAAGCTGAGATCAGTATAGATGCGCGCGGTGATGGGGTGATAATTGCCGGTGCCGAAATGGCAGTAGCTGCGAAACTGTTCCCCTTCCCGCCGGATCACCATCGAAATCTTGGCGTGGGTTTTCCAGTCGATAAAGCCATAGACGACCTGCACCCCGGCCCGTTCCAGCGCGTCGGCCCACAGGATATTCTGTTCCTCGTCAAAGCGGGCTTTCAGTTCCACCACGGCGGTCACGGACTTGCCCGCTTCGGCCGCGTCGATCAGCGCGCGGATGATCGCGGACTGTTTGCCCGCGCGGTAGAGCGTCTGCTTGATCGCCACCACGTCCGGGTCGATCGCGGCCTGTTTGAGGAAGGAGACGACGACGTCGAAGGCTTCATAAGGGTGGTGGACGACGATGTCCTTGGCCCGGATGGCGGCAAAACAGTCGCCGCCATATTCGCGGATACGTTCGGGGAAGCGCGGGACATAAGGTTCGAATTTCAGGTCCGGGCGGTTTTCATCGACGATGCCCGACAGGTCGCCGATGCCAATGAACCCTTCGACTTCCGCGACGATCGCTTCATGGCCCTGAAGCATGTCCTGCAACATTTCCTCGACCGGGGCGGGGATGCGTTCCTCAATCTCCAGCCGGATGACGCGGCCCCGGCGGCGGCGCTTGATCGCGCTGCGGAAGTGGCGGACCAGGTCTTCGGCCTCTTCCTCGATTTCGATATCGCTATCGCGGATGATGCGGAATACGCCGCTTTCGCGCACCTTGTAGCCGGGGAAGAGATCGCCCGAAAAGCGGCGCACGACCGCTTCGAGCGACATGTAGCGCGCCGGTTCGCCGGGGATGCGCACGAAGCGGGACAGGCGGGCGGGAATCATCACCAGTTCGCGGATCGGTTGCTTGTCCGACAGGCGTTGCAGGTCGAACACGATCGACAGGCCTTCATTGGGGATGAAGGGAAAGGGGTGCGCGGGGTCGAGCGCCTGGGGCGTGAGGATCGGGAAAATCTGGTCGCGGAAATGGGTGCGCAGCCACACTTCGCTTTCCGGGTCGAGCGGGCTGGAGGGGCCGACCACTTCGATCCCCACCTGCCCCAGTTCGCCGTGCAGGACGCCCCAGACCTTTTGCTGGGCCTCCATCAGCCGGGCGCTGGCGGTTGCGATGGCAGTCAGTTGCTGGCCCGCAGTCAGGCCGTCGACCGAGGCCGTGTCGACATTCTGCAACTGCTGCCCTTTAAGCCCCGCGACCCGGACGGAGAAGAATTCGTCCAGATTGGCACCCGAAATCGACAGGAAGCGCAGCCGTTCCAGCAGCGGGTGGGCGCGGTTCATCGCTTCTTCCAGCACCCGCTGGTTAAAGGCGAGCCAGGACAGTTCGCGGTTGAAATAGCGTCCCACAGGAACGGTCAGGCTGATGGCGGGATCGGCTTCGGCCACGGGTTCACTCGCGTTGATCGAGGGGAGGGTCGGTCGGCACTATAGGCAAAAAACCGGCATCTTGCAGGCTGTCTCTGGCCATTGAGACGGAAATCTTACGCCCCGATGACAGCGACGCCCGATCGAGCAGGCGGGTGACGGCGGCAATCGCGCCATAGCTACGCTCTATCCGGCGCAGAAGCCAGTCCGGCAGATCGGCCGCATAGCGCACCCCGGCCATATCCAGATTGCGCTGGATCAGGGCGCGGGCCAGCATTTCGTCGGGTTCGGCGATGGCGACATGGGGGGCGGCGGCAAGGCGGGACGCCAAGTCGGGCAGCGCGACCGTCCAGCTGGCAGGCGGGGCGTGACCGACCATCAGCAGCGGGCGATGCTGCGTCTGCGCGTCGTTCCAGGCGTGGAACAGGGTATGTTCGTCCTGGCCCTGCGCATCGTCGATCAGGGTGCCGCCGCTGGCCTGCGCGAAATGGCGGGCCAGCGTGGAGCGGCCGGAGCGCGGCGGGCCGGTCAGCACGCTGACCGACAGCGGCCAGTCGCGCCACCGTTCCAGATGGGCAACGGCGATGCGGTTGGCGTCGCTGACCAGAAAATCGCCGCCGGTCGCGCCATGCCAGTCGAAGGGCAGGCTGATCTGGCTCATGCCCGGAACATCATGGCTGCGGCTTCATGGTTGGGCCATCATGGCTGCGGCTGGGGTGACTGCCGCCGGGTGATGCGCAGCGTGTTGCCCGCCACGGCGACGCTGTAACCGCGCGCCTGCAACCCGTTGCGCAGCATGTCCACCGTGCCTTCGAAGCTGACCTGCATGACCGATGTGCCGCCCAGCGCCAGGCTGCTGGTCGAGGCCGAACGCACGCCCGGAATGGCGCGCACCGCCGATTCGCCCGCGCCGATGGAGCCAACATCGGGCGTGTCGAACTGGATCGAGAAGCTGCTGGTCGTCGTGGTCGTCGTCGTGCCGATGTCGATGGCGTCGACGGGGACGTCCGTGGCATTTTCGATTTCCAGCGCGGCAGGATCGACCGGCTCCTCGATGATGAGCGAGGGGTCCGGGCGCAGGCGGCCGTCGTTGAGCGCGCGAATATATAGCTCGTCGATCCGCCGGGCGCCTTCGTCCAGCAATTTGGGCAGGCCGCTGTCGTTGGAGGCACGCAGCGAGAAGCTGCCGATCAGGCTGTTGTCGGGACCATAGCGCGCGGTGAAGGTCGCGGTGACGGGGCCGCCGGGATATTGGCGGTCGAGCCGGGCGATCGGGATCACCACGTCGGCTGCGCCATATTGGTCGAGCAGCACGCGCCACCACAAGCGCCCGCGCCGCCCGGTCTGCCCCGCGTTCAGCAGGATCGGGTCGGCGATGGATCCGGCGACGCGGACATAATCGATCGCGCTGTCGCCGGTGCGGTAACGCGCCCACGTCTTTTGCCATTCATTGGTGCGTTCATAGGATACCGCCGATCCGCCGTCCCACAGCACCGGAATGACCAGCAAAGGCGGCGAGCGCATGACATTGCCGCTGACGCCGAGCAATTGCCCGGTGCGGGCGCGGTCGAACAGGACGCCGAGCGTTGCGACATAGCGGTTTGCGCCTGCCTGCTCATAGTCAATCTCTATCCCCGAAACCAGTGCCTCGATCTGCGAATCGGAAAGCGCGGGCGCGCCGCCGCCGCCCACTCCCCCGGAACCGTGCGTGCGGGTCCACAGCATCCGCCATGCCTGCCGCTGGGCGATGCGCCAGCCGGTGTAGCGGGCCGTGTCGGCATCCTTGGCCACGACATCGACCTTGACCCCGCGCACTTCAAAATCGCCGCCACTGGCGATGGGCGGGACGCCGCGTTCCCCCTCCATCTGCGCGAACAAGGCGGCAGCAGCGAGGCCGAGCGCAATGGCGATCAGGATCTGGACCGGGCGAGAAAGCGCGCGAAGGGCGGTCCCCGGCTGGAAGGGCGCGCGGAAAAAGGACTGGTTCAGGCTCACGGGCGCTCTTTTGGCGGGATTTGCCTGGGTTGCCAAGCGGCAACCCGCAACCCTTCCGTTTTCCGTCCCGTTGCTCTAGGGGCCGGAACCATGAACGAGAACGAATCCTATAGCTACGCCAAGGCTGGCGTCGACATCGCTGCCGGCAACGCGCTGGTCCGCGCCATCGCCCCGTTGGCCAAGGCGACCCGTCGCCCCGGCGCGGACGCGGAACTGGGCGGCTTTGGCGGCTTTTTCGACCTGAAGGCGGCAGGCTATGACGATCCGTTGCTGGTCGCGGCCAATGATGGCGTCGGCACCAAGCTGAAACTGGCGATCGACCATGACCGGCATGATGGCGTGGGCATCGACCTGGTCGCCATGTGCGCCAACGACCTGATCGTGCAGGGGGCCGAGCCTCTGTTCTTCCTGGACTATTACGCCACCGGCAAGCTGGAAAGCGGCGTGGCCGAGCGCGTGATCGCAGGGATTGCCGATGGGTGCCGGATTGCAGGCTGCGCCCTGATCGGCGGCGAAACCGCCGAAATGCCGGGCATGTATAGCGCGGGCGATTATGATCTGGCGGGCTTTTGCGTCGGTGCGGTCGAGCGGAACAAGGTGCTGACCGGCAACCGGGTCAAGACCGGCGACGTGCTGCTGGGCCTCGCTTCGTCGGGTGTGCATAGCAATGGTTTCTCGCTGGTGCGCCGTTTGGCCGCCGACAAGGGGTGGAAGCTGGATCGCCCGGCGATCTTCGACAATGAGGTGCTGCTGATCGACGCGCTGATGGCGCCGACGCGCATCTATGTGAAATCGCTGCTGCCGCTGGTGCGGGCGGGGATGATCAACGCGCTGGCGCATATCACGGGCGGCGGCCTGCTGGAAAATATCCCGCGCGTGCTGCCCGACGGGTGCCATGCGGTGGTGGATGCCGATGCGTGGGAACAGCCGCGCCTGATGGCGTTTTTGCAGGCGCAGGGGCATATCGAACCGGCGGAAATGGCGCGCACCTTCAATTGCGGCGTCGGCATGGTTCTGGCCGTAGACGAAGCCCATGTTGCGGGCGTTACGACTGCGCTGGAAGCGGCGGGCGAAACCGTCCACCGGGTCGGCGTGGTGCAGGCAGGCGAAAAGGGTTGCACCGTGCGCGGTTCGACCGAAACATGGAGCGCGCAGGCGGACTGGTCCGCCACGCATCTGGGGTAAACCGGCATGTCGAAAGCCAAAGTCGGCGTCCTGATTTCCGGTCGCGGATCGAACATGGCGGCTTTGCTCTATGCGGCCAAGGCGGCGGACTGCCCTTATGAGATCGTGCTGGTCGCGGCCAATGACCCGGATGCGCCCGGCCTGACGCTGGCGGCGGCGGAGGGGATCGCGACATTCGGCCAGAGCCACAAGGGCATGAAGCGCGCCGCGTTCGACGCGATCATCGACGCGCAGTTGCGGGATGCTGGCGCGCATTATGTCGCGCTGGCGGGCTATATGCGGTTGTTGTCGCCCGAATTTGTGAGCGGATGGGCCGACCGGATGCTCAACATCCACCCCAGCCTGCTGCCCAAATATAAGGGGCTGGACACGCACCAGCGGGCGATCGATGCAGGCGACAGCCATGCTGGCTGCTCGGTGCATATCGTGACGGCGGAACTGGACGATGGCCCGGTGCTGGGCCAGACGCCGGTCGCGATCCTGCCCGGCGACACGCCCGACAGCCTTGCCGCGCGCATCCTGATCGCCGAGCATCAGCTTTATTCGCGCACGCTGGCCGATTTCGTGACGCGCGAGCGGCAGCCCGACTGGTTGCTGAACCGGGTGCGCGAAGCCGCGCTGGCCCTGCCGCAGGCGGACGAGATCGTGTCGCACGGGATGCCCTGCTTCGGCATCGTGAAGGGCAAGAAATTCGCTTACTTTACGCGCGATCATCATGGTGACGGCATCATCGCCGTGCTGGTCAAGACGACCGCGCCCGACGAGCAGGCGATGCTGATGGAAAGCGACCCGGAACGCTATTACCGGCCCGCTTATTTCGGCAATGACTGGGTCGGCATCCGGCTGGACCTGGGCGACACCGACTGGGATCATATCGGCACGCGGCTGCGTTCGAGCTGGCAGCAGGTCGCGCCGAGGAAATTGATGGGCCTGATGGACGTTGCCGATCAGTTTTGAAGGGCAAGCCCCCTTCCCTTGCGCACGCGCGATCCCCATAGAGATCAGCCATGACCGACAGCACAACCGCCGCAATCGAAATCCGCGACCTGACCAAGGTGTATAAGGGCGGCAAGCGCGCGCTCGACGGCATCGACCTGACCATTCCGCGCGGGCAGATTTACGGCCTGCTGGGACCAAATGGCGCGGGCAAATCGACCACGATCAACATTCTTGCCGGGATGGTGAACAAGACGTCGGGAACGGCGCGCATCTGGGGATTCGACACCGACGACAATCCGCGCAACGCGAAAAACTCGATCGGCATCGTGCCGCAGGAAATCGTGTTCGACCCCTTTTTCACCCCGTATGAGACGCTGGAAAATCAGGCGGGCTTTTATGGCGTGCCAAAGGAAAAGCGCCGGTCGATGGAATTGCTGCGCGCGGTGCATCTGGAGGATAAGGCGCACGCCTATGCCCGCACATTGTCGGGCGGCATGAAGCGGCGTTTGCTGGTGGCCAAGGCAATGGTCCATGCGCCGCCGATACTGGTGCTGGACGAACCGACCGCCGGCGTCGACGTGCAGTTGCGCCAGCAGCTTTGGGCCTATGTCCGCGAACTCAATGCCATGGGCGTGACCATCGTGCTGACTACCCATTATCTGGAAGAAGCCGAGGAGTTGTGCGACCGCATAGCCATCATCAATCATGGCAAGGTGATTACCGACAAGCCGACCCGCGAATTGCTGGCGATGGCGCAGGAAAAGGTGGTGCAGGTGACGGTGGACCGGGATGTCGTGACGTTGCCGGACGCGCCCTGTTTCGAGAAGGTCGAACTGGCCAGCGACGCGCGCACGCTGACCATCACTTACCTGAAAGGCGTCGCCAATGCGGGGCAGGTGTTGAGCGCGGTGCAGGCCAGCGGGCTGGCGATCGTGGACGTGGTGACGCGCGATCCTGATCTGGAGGATGTGTTTTTGAACCTGACGGCGGCGGCTGCGTGAGAGGCGAAGCGCCGCCTGTTCCCCCTCCCGTTGACGGGAGGGGGCTAGGGGGTGGGCCAGCGCAACGTTTCAAGCCGCGCAATACATTCCGCGCCAAAGATTTGCGCAATAATGCGACCAAGCCCGAACAGATGTTATGGCAACAACTTCGTCAGAAAAAGCTCGGTCATAAATTTAGCCGCCAGATGCCGATCGGTCCTTACTTTGCTGATTTCCTATGCCGCGAACGAAAACTGATTATCGAACTGGATGGGGACAGCCACGATCATACGGTGTCGTATGATGCACGACGAGATGCCTATTGTGCGTCGCAAGGCTATCAAATCTTGCGCTTTTCAAATCGCGATGTGATGGAAAATCTTGAAGGCGTTGTGTCGCATATCAAAACGACCCTTGCGCAGGCCCACCCCCGGCCCCTCCCGCCAGCGGGAGGGGAGCAAGTAGAGTAGCGTATGACCACCACCACCCATGACGTCATCATCATCGGTTCCGGCGCGGCGGGGCTGACGGCGGCTATCAATCTGGCGCAGGATCGCAAGGTGCTGGTGCTGGCCAAGGGCGCGCTGGATGGCGGGTCGACCAACTGGGCGCAGGGCGGGATTGCCGCCGTGCTGGACGGGGGCGACAGTTTTACCGCGCATGTCGAGGACACGATGGTCGCGGGCGCGGGGCTGAACGATCGGGAGACGGTGGAGTTCGTCGTGTCGAGCGCCCCGGCGGCGATCGAGCGGCTGGCGGCGCTGGGCGTGCCGTTTAACGCCGGGGAGGATTTTGGCGAACGCTGGCACCTGACGCGCGAGGGCGGACATAGCCACCGACGGATCGTGCATGTCGACGATGCCACGGGCCATGCGGTGCAGGTCGCGTTGCTGAAAGCCGCGCGGGCCAATCCCAACATCACGCTGGTCGAGGACAGAATCGCGATCGACCTGATTACCAGCCGCCATGGCGAACGCTATTCGGGCGACGGGCATGTGTGGGGGGTCTATGCCTTCAACAAGAAGACTAGCCATGTCGACGCGCTGCTGGGGCAGGCGACGATCCTTTGCACCGGGGGCGCGGGGCGGACTTACCTGTTTTCGACCGCGCCGCGCGGGGCGACGGGCGATGGCATCGCCATGGCGTGGCGCGCGGGGTGCCGGGTGTCGAACATGGAAATGAACCAGTTCCACCCGACCTGCCTCTATAATCTGGAGGTCAAGAATTTCCTGATCACCGAAGCTGTGCGCGGCGAAGGCGGGCATCTGAAATTGCCGCCGGGCGTGCCGGGCGGGGGCGAGCGGTTCATGGACAGGTTCGATCCGCGCGCGGAACTGGCCCCGCGCGACATTGTGGCGCGCGCGATCGACCATGAAATCAAGCGGTTGGGGCTGGACTATGTTCACCTCGACATCAGTCACAAGCCGCCGGAATTCGTGCGGCATCATTTCCCGACCATCCATGCGCGGCTGCTGGACCTGGACATCGATATCACGAAGGAGCCGATTCCGGTCGTTCCGGCGCAGCATTATACCTGTGGCGGGGTGGTGATCGACCTGGACGGGCGCACCGACCTGCCCGGCCTTTATGCGGCGGGCGAAGTGACCGAAAGCGGGTTGCACGGGGCCAATCGGCTGGCGTCCAATTCGCTGCTGGAATGTTTCGTGTTCGGCGAAGCGGCGGCG
Source organism: Sphingobium sp. KCTC 72723 (assembly GCF_014280435.1). NCBI lineage: Bacteria > Pseudomonadati > Pseudomonadota > Alphaproteobacteria > Sphingomonadales > Sphingobiaceae > Sphingobium > Sphingobium sp. KCTC 72723. Next base: position 2,129,624 of record NZ_CP060388.1, read on the forward strand.
CAGCATATCCGTAGCTCTTGGGACGACCTCCCCAGCCCGCCGCCGATCCGGCCATGGGATGAAAGCCGCGTCACCAACAGCGACGAGGAAGTGATCGTCCAGCATAACTGGAAGGAAATCCGCCGCTTCATGTGGGATTATGTCGGCATCGTGCGGACGACCAAGCGGCTGGAGCGGGCGCAGCACCGGGTCGCGCTGCTGGCACAGGAAGTCGATGATTATTACGGCAATTTCCGGGTGACGCCGGACCTGATCGAATTGCGCAACCTGCTGGAAGTCGCGCGGCTGGTGGTGCGGTCGGCGCTGCATCGCAAGGAAAGCCGGGGGCTGCATTATACGACGGATTATCCCGACATGCTGCCCCAAGCGATCGATACGGTGCTGGCCCCCTAAGTCGCTTTGAGAAAAGCGCCCAGCGTCGATTGAAAGCGGGCGGGCTGGTTGGCCATGACCATATGGCCGCTGGGACCGATGGCGCGCAGCACGACGCCCTTGCGCGGGCCATAGGCGGCGCGGAAACGGCGCGTGATGTCGACTGCCTGCGCACTGTCCGCGCCCACGGCATAGACCACTTCCAGCGGGGCGGTCATGCGGGAAAGTCGCGGGGCGAGATCGACATGGGCCAGGTCGCGCAGCGCGCTGGCGATCACGTCGGGGTCGCTGCCCTTTGCGCCGGGCGATTGCGCGACCATCTGCCCCAGATAGCGCCGCCCGGCCACCGTGCCGGTCAGATAGCCACCGATCTGGTCGGCCAGAAAGCCAAGCCCGCTGGCGGTGCCGCCGACCATCGCCGCGCCTGCGGGCAACATGTCGACCACCATCACCCTGCGCGCCAGTCCTTTGAGGCCGAGCAGCATCGCCAGCGTGCCGCCCATCGAATGACCGACGATCGCGGGGCGGACCAGCCCGGCGGCGGTGACATAGCGGGCGATTTCGTCGGCGACCGGCTGGACCAACGGGCCGCTGGCGTTCGCTTCCGCTGCAAGGCCCGCAAAGCCGCGAATATGGACAAGGTGGAAGCGATAGCCCGGCAGCGCGGCGACCACGCCGTTCCAGATGCCCGGCCCGCTCGCCAGCCCCGGAATGAGGATGACGTCGCGGCCTGTTCCGCGCACGCTGACTGCGATCCGGCGCGATGCGAAGGGGGCCGCCTGCGCCGCGCCCGCACACAGTCCGCCGCCGATCGCCAGCGCCCCGGCGAGCAGCGTGCGCCTGTTCATGGTCCTATCGTTCATGCGCCCGCTATTGCCGCCCGGTCGCTGAACCGCAACTGAGCGGAGGATTTTGGAACCGCAGTCGAGCCGAACCCTGGTCGAGCAGCCTTGCACGATATCTGATCCTCCCCTTGGCAGGCAGGGTTATCGCATAAGAAAAAATCTTACGTTTAATCGTCATGCTGAACTCGTTTCGGCATCCATTTCTCGTCACGAACAGCGGCTTTTTCGGCACGATGGATCCTGAAATAAATTCAGGATGACGTTGTAGGGATGAAGAAAAGGCATATGCGATAGCCCTGCCTTGCAGGGGAAGAAGATGGGCGGCGGGATGGTGCGGACGCCTTCATCAGGAGCGTTCCATCGTTCAGCCTCCTTACATCGCAGCTATGGAATCATTCGTCGCATCGCCCTTGCCCATTCGCGCCGTGGCCAGCCCATAGGATACCAAGGATAGTGCGGGGAACATGATGGCGTTGAATGAAAGCCGGGGGCGGTCGGTGCGCCTGGTCCTGTTGATGGCGGCGCTGTCCGCCTGTGTCAGCGCGCCGGAGCCGCCGCGTGCGCAGGCCGCAGCGAGCGTGCCGCAACCCCAACGTCCACAACCCATGGCCAATAACTGGCCGATCCGCCCCGCCGCCAATGTGCCGCTGCCCTACCGCAATGTCGATTCGCAGGATGCGCCCTCCCCCGCGCTGGTCAGCACCATTCGCAATCTGGGGCAGGGTTTCCGGGGCAAGGTGGGGATTGCGGTGCGGCGCGTCGATGCCGACTGGACCGTGGCGTGGAACGGCAATGCGCTGTTCCCGCAGCAGAGCGTGTCGAAATTCTGGGTGGCGCTGACGTTTCTGGATGCGGTGGACCGGGGCAAGTTGCGCATCACCGATACGACGACGATCACCCGCAACGACATGACCCTGTTCCACCAGCCGTCCGCCGCGATGATAAAGGACGGCGGGTGGACCACCAGCTACTCCGACCTGATGCGCCGGGCGATGACGCAGAGCGACAATACCGCCAACGACACATTGTTGCGCGCAGTCGGCGGGCCGGATGCGGTGCGCAGCTATCTGGCGCGACGGATGATCCGCGACGTGCGCTTTGGCCCCGGCGAACGATTGTTGCAGGCGACCACGGCGGGGCTGGACTGGCGGCAGGATTATTCGGTCGGGCGCAATTTCTATACGGCGCGCGCCCGGTTGCCGATGGCGGCGCGGGTGAAGGCGCTGGACAATTACCTCGCCAGTCCGCCCGACGGCGCGGCCCCGGCGTCGATCGTCGAGGCGCTGGCGCGGTTGAAGCAGGGGGATATGCTGTCGGCGGCATCGTCACGCCTGTTGCTGTCGATCATGGCGGAGGCCAAGACCGGGCCGCAGCGGATTAAGGGCGGGGTGCCGCCGGGATGGACCTATCTGCACAAGACCGGGACGGGGCAGGATCTGCCGCCGCGCTCCACCGGCTTCAACGATATCGGCATCATGACCGCGCCGGACGGAACCAGCTATGCCGTGGCGGTGATGATCGGGTCGACCACCGTGGCGATCCCCGAACGATGGGCGCTGATGCAGGCAGTGGCGCGCGCGGTGGCGGCGAACCACCAGAAGTAGCGCCCCCGAACGAGCAAGCATGGTGGAGGGGGCGGGGAAAACCCGCTATCCCCTGCGCCCATGACCCAGAATCACCTCTATCTCGTCGATGGCAGCGGCTATATTTTCCGCGCCTATCACCAGCTTCCCCCGCTCACCAACCGCCATGGCCAGCCCGTGGGCGCGGTCTATGGCTATACGACGATGCTGTGGAAACTGGCCGAGGAGCTGGGCAAGGCCGAAGGGCCGACCCATATGGCGGTGATATTGGACAAGGGCAGCCACACGTTCCGCAACGATATGTACGACCAGTATAAGGCGCACCGCCCGCCCGCGCCCGAAGATCTGGTGCCGCAATTTCCGATGATCCGCGACGCGACTCGCGCCTTTTCCCTGCCCTGTATCGAGGAAGCAGGTTTCGAGGCGGACGATCTGATCGCGACCTACACCAAGGCGGCAGTTGCGGCGGGATGGCATGTCACCATCGTCAGCAGCGACAAGGATCTGATGCAGCTGATCCAGCCGGGCGTCGATATGTACGACACGATGAAGAATGAGCGGCGCGGGGCGGACTATGTCGTCGGCAAGTTCGGGGTGCAGCCGGAGCAGTTGGGCGATGTGCTGGCGCTGATGGGGGACAGCGTGGACAATGTGCCGGGCGTGCCGGGCATCGGTCCCAAGACGGCGGCCAAGCTGATTACCGAATATGGCGGGCTGGAAGCGACGCTGGACGCGGCGCCCGCGATGAAGAAATCCAAGATGCAGGAAAATCTGATCGCCCATGCCGACATGGCGCGGCTGTCGCGGCGGCTGGTGGCGCTGTGCGACGATATGGACCTGCCCGAACCGCTCGACGACCTGACGCTCAAGGGGATTCCCAAGGAACCGTTGCAGGCGTTTCTGGAGCATCATGGGTTCAAGACGCTGCTCAATCGGCTGGGTGCGCCTGCCCCGGCCATTCCGGTGGTTGCCGGAACCGGCGAAGCTGCGGCAGCGCCCGTCGCCGCCAAGGAGCCGCCGATCGACCGGAGCCTGTACGAAACCGTTGTGAGCGAGGACGCGCTGGACCGCTGGATCGCGCTGGCGACTGCCGAAGGGATCGTGGCGGTCGATACCGAAACCGACATGCTCGATTGCGTGTCGTGCCAGTTGGTCGGCGTCAGCCTGGCCACCGGGCCGAACAAGGCCTGTTACATCCCGGTCGGCCATGGCGGGCGCGACATGTTCGCCGAAAAGCCGGAGCAATTGCCGCTGGCGACCGTGCTGGGCAAGTTGAAGCCGTTGCTGGAAGATGATGCGGTCCTGAAGGTCGGGCAGAATCTGAAATATGATATGACCGTGCTGCGGCGGCACGACATTGAGATCACCCCCTATGACGACACGATCGTCATGAGTTTCGATCTGGACGCGGGGCAGAGCCTGTCGGGCCATGGCATGGATGAGGCGGCGCGCAGCCATCTGGGCCATGAATGCATCAGCTTCAAGGAGGTGGTCGGCACCGGCAAGAACCAGATCACCTTCGGCGAAGTGCCGCTGGACAAGGCGACCGCCTATGCCGCCGAGGATGCGGACGTGACGTTGCGGCTGTGGAAATTGTTCAAGACGCGGGTGGCAAATGAGGGCGCGAACCGGGTTTATGAACTGGTGGACCGGCCCTTGGTGTCCGTGATCGCGCGGATGGAGCATCGCGGGATCAAGGTGGATCGGGAACATCTGGCGCGGCTGTCGGGCGAGTTTACCGCAGGTATCGCGGCGCTGGAGACGGAAATTCACGCACTGGCCGGGCAGAGTTTCGCCATCGGATCGACCCAGCAACTGGGCGCGATCCTGTTCGACAAGATGGGGTATAAGGGCGGCAAGAAGGGCAAGTCGGGGGCTTATTCCACTGACGTCACCATCCTTGAGCAACTGGCGGCGCAGGGTGCGCCGATTGCGAGCAAGATATTGGAATGGCGGCAGCTTTCCAAACTGAAGTCCACCTATACCGACGCCCTACAGGCGCAGATCAACAAGGATACGGGGCGGGTCCATACCAGCTACTCGCTGACCGGGGCGCAGACCGGGCGGCTTTCCTCGACTGATCCCAACCTGCAAAATATCCCGATCCGCACCGAAGTTGGGCGGCAGATCCGTCATGCCTTCATCGCCGAGCCGGGCAATGTCATATTGGCGGCGGATTACAGCCAGATCGAATTGCGGCTGGCCGCGCATATGGCCGATGTGCCGGCATTGCGCGATGCATTCGCGGCGGGGGAGGATATTCACGCCGCGACCGCCAAGGAGCTGTTCGGAGAAGTCAATCGCGACACGCGCGGGCGGGCCAAGACGATCAACTTCGCGATCCTCTATGGCATATCCCGCTGGGGGCTGGCCGGGCGGCTGGAAATCAGCGCGGACGAGGCGCAGGACATGATCGCCAAATATTATGAACGCTTCCCCGGCATCAGCATCTATATCAACGAAACGATCGAGAAGGCGCGGGAACGCGGCTATACCGAAACGCTGTTCGGGCGAAAAACATGGTTCCCGCGCATCAAGGCGTCGGTCCAGCATGAACGGCAGGGGGCGGAGCGCGCCGCGATCAACGCGCCGATCCAGGGGACCAGCGCGGACATAATCAAGCGGGCAATGGCGCGCATGGAACCGGCGTTGGAGCGCGCGGGGCTACGGCAAGTGAAGATGCTGTTGCAGGTGCATGACGAACTGGTGTTCGAAGTGCCGGAAGGCGACGTGGAGGCGGCGAGCGCGGTGATCCGGCAGGTGATGGAGAGCGCGGCCGAGCCGATCGTGAAGCTGAGCGTGCCGCTGGGGGTGGAGATCGGCACGGGGGCGAGTTGGGGGGCGGCGCATTGAGGGCGCGCGCTGAAATGTCGAGCGGAGGTGAGGACAATTTTGTCCGTCATGCCAGCGCAGGCTGGCATCTCCCTGCCTGCTGACGCGGCATATTGCCCGCAACCGGCGGAAAGAAAAGAGGGATGCCAGCCTGCGCTGGCATGACGGGCGAGGGGTAAGCCGTTACCTCGCGTTCGTCATTCCCGCGTAGGCGGGAATCCATTTCTCGCACCGCGACTGACGTGAGATGGATCCCCGCCTGCGCGGGGATGACGGATAAGGGCTGGATTACGGCTGATCGGCAACAACGGTCGGGGCGTGATGCGGAAAGGGCCGATCCATTGGACCGGCCCTTTGCTCAATCGAACAATTCTTCCAAAAAGCTCTTCTTCCGTTTTGGCGGATAGCCTCGCCCGTCGTCGCGATAATCGCGGTCGGGGCGGTAGCTGGGGCGTGCCACCGGGGTCGATGCTGCGGCCCCCTGCCCTGATCGTTCGATGATCTTGTCCAATTCGCCCCGGTCGAGCCATACGCCCCGGCATTGCGGGCAATAGTCGATTTCGACGCCCTGCCGGTCCGTCATCGCCAATCCGACGTGACAGACCGGGCAGAGCATGGCGGACACGGCCGCTTGATCCCGCATCGGCTTATTCCCGCTCGCCGGTCAGGCTGAGCAGCATCTGGAACAGGTTGACGAAGTTGAGGTAGAGCGACAACGCGCCCATCACCTGCATCTTGGCCGCCATTTCATGGCCGGCATAGACGAAATAGTCCGACTTGATGCGCTGCACGTCCCAGGCGGTCAGGCCGGTGAAGATGACAACGCCCAGGATCGACACGACCATTTGCATCGCCGACGAACCCACGAAGATGTTGATGACGCTGGCCACCAATATGCCGATCAGGCCCATGATGAGGAAGCTGCCCATCTTCGTCAGGTCACGCTTGGTCGTGTAACCCCACAGCGCCATGGCGAGGAACATGATCGCGGCGGAGAAGAAGGCCTGCGCCACGCTGGCGCCGGTGAAGACGAGAAAAACGCTGGCCAGCGATACGCCCATGACAGCTGAGAAAGCCCAGAACGCCATGCGCGCGCCCGCCGTCGTCATCTTTTCGATGCGGAAGCTGAAGAAGAACACGAAGGCCAGCGGCGCGAACATCGCGACCCATTTGAGCGGCGTGCCGAAGATCGCGGCAGCCACCGGCGGCGTGCCAGCGACGAAGGCAGCGACAAGGCCGGTGATGACGAGGCCAAGGCCCATGTTGCGGAAAACGCCCAGCATGTGCGCACGCAGCCCGGCATCGGTCTGCGCCGTCTGGCTCGCACCATAGCCCGGCAGGGGAACGCGGTTATTCACTTGGGGTCACTCCATCCATCAAAAAGTTGGTTCGAGTGGCCCGGTGCGGTCGTTGCGACATTCAGGGGGGATCGTCGCAAAACCTGCACCGGGCGCACCCGATGCGGTCCGACATGGCGGCTGGACAAGGGGGAAGTCCAGCGCGTCAGAGGGGCCCGGCCCGCATCAGTCATATTGGGGGAAGAACGCACCGGCGCAAGGGTGGGAGCCGGGTGCAACATTTTATTACAAATGGGCGGGTTGCCTCAACGCTGTGCTGGCCCACCCCCGGCCCCTCCCGCCAGCGGGAGGGGAGAAGGAGGATTGACCACCGCGCTGCTTCGCGCCATCGCTGCGCCATGTCCGATGACCAGCATATCCCCGCGCCACTGCGCCTGTTCAACAGCCTGACCCGCACGATCGAAGCCTTTGCGCCGATCGAGGAGAATCATGCGCGAGTCTATAGTTGCGGGCCGACGGTTTATAATTACCAACATATCGGGAACATGCGCGCCTATGTATTCGCCGACACACTAGGCCGTACGCTCGCCTTCAAGGGCTATCGTCTCACGCATGTTATTAACATTACCGATGTCGGCCACCTGACATCGGATGCTGATCAGGGCGACGACAAAATGGAAAAGGCTGCCGCCGCTCAGGGTCAGTCAGCCTGGGACATTGCTGCTTTCTATACTGCGGAATTCAAGCGTGACCTTGCTTGGCTAAGTGTCCGCGATCCGGCCCGTTGGACGGTCGCTACCCAATATGTGCCTCAGATGATCGAAGCGGCGAAGCAAATCGCCGAAGTCCATTGCTACGAACTTCCCTCAGGCCTTTATTTCGACGTGTCGACAATCGCTGATTATGGCCACCTCGCCCGCGCTGTGACCGACGAGGGTGAAGGACGCATCGAGGAAGTCGAAGGCAAACGCCACGCAGCAGACTTCGCCATCTGGCGCAAGACGCCACATGGCGAGACGCGGCAGATGGAATGGGATTCGCCTTGGGGTCGCGGCGCACCGGGCTGGCATCTTGAATGTTCGGTGATGAGCCGCGCGGAACTGGGCCTGCCCTTTGATATCCACACCGGCGGCATCGACCATCGTGAGATTCATCACCCCAATGAGATCGCACAAAATCAGGCGATCCAGGGTTTCGATTCGACCAACGGCCACCTCGACTGCGCGCAAAACAGCGGCGCGCGCATCTGGATGCATAACAATTTCCTGATCGATCGCGGTGGCAAGATGAGCAAATCGAGCGGCGAGTTCCTGCGCCTGCAACTGCTCGCTGATCGAGGCTATCATCCACTGGCCTATCGTCTGTTGTGCTTACAGGCACATTATCGATCGGAACTGGAATTCAGCTGGGACAATCTGGCCGCAGCGCTGACCCGGTTGAAGCGGCTGGTCATGGGGGTGGAGGGGTTGAAGGCCCGCGCGGAGGGGGTGACGTGGCAATCGCCGCGCCTCGACTATCTGCGCGCGAACCTGCACCCCAAGCTCGCGCCGTTGCTGGAGCAGTTCGATGCGGCGATCGCCGATGATCTGATGACGCCGCGCGCGCTGCCGCTGCTGGAGGAAGTGATTGGCCTGAAGAAGGTGCCGGTGGACGAGAAACTGTGCCTGATCGCGGCGTTCGATGCGGCGCTGGGGCTGAAGCTTATGACGCTGACCCGCGCCGATTTGCGCATTGCGCCCAAGGACGCGCAGATCATGCCGGAGGAAATCGACGCGCAGCTGGAACGGCGCACGCTCGCGCGCGCGGAGAAGGACTTTGCCCTGTCGGACCAGATTCGCGACGCGCTGATCGCGCGCGGGGTCGATGTGATGGATGGCGATCCGCTGCGCTGGGACTGGCGGCTGACGCTCTCATAGGGATCGTTACGCTTGTAACTTGACGGCGTGGCGCGGCGCGCGCCTATGCTGCCCCCAGGGAATCCGTGGGGGAAACAGGCGTGAGGCTTTCGACGTGCATGATGGCGCTGGCGCTGGCTGTTTCGCCCGCCCTGATCCCGTCGGCAGCGGCTGCGCCCGCGCCCGCGTTCAACCCTGACGATCCCCGCTATGCCCGGCTGCGCGCGATGGAAACGCGCGGCACGCAATTGTTCGAACGCGAAGATTTCGCCAAGTCCATGTCGCAGGAAACGCGCGACGCATGGCACCAGTTGATCATCGATGGCAGCGCGGTGAAAGTGAACGGCCTGCCTCATCCGCTGGCCGCCGTGGCGACCATCAACCTGGCGTCGATGGACCAGATCGACGGCAAGAACCCGGACGCGCTGGCTAAGGCGGAAAAGGGGCTGGCGATGCTGGCCCCGTTCCGTGACGCCTATCCCATCAGCTGGATGCAGGGCATGTCGATCAAGGGCTATATCCAGTCGATCAATGGCGACGTGGCGACCGGCGCGCAGACGCTGGCGGAAGGGAGCGCCTATGCCGACCGGCATTTCGCCTCGGTCGACCCCAAGACGCTGGAAAAGGGCGACTATATGCTCAAATCCAACATCGCCTTTTCGCTGGCCCAGGCCTATTCGCGCCTTGGCCGCAACAGCGACGCGGTGGACGCGCAGAAGCGCAGCATGGACGCGCGGATCGCCGGGCTTGGCCCGCATGATCCCGATACGGTGGCATCCTATTATACCTATGCGCAGATGTTGTTGCGCGCCGACCGCAAGGCGGATTCGGAACAATATGCGCGGCTGGCGGTCGAGGTGGCGAGCGACCATGTGGACCGCAAGCATCCAAGCTATGCCCGCGCGCTGGAAATGCTGGGCCTGATCCTGTCGCGCACTGGGCGGCGCGTGGAAAGCCTCGATTACCTCCAGCGGGCCGTCGCGATCAAGCGGGAGACGGTGGGGACCAAAAGCCTCTATTTCCATTATGGTCTCTATAATCTGGGCGGCATATTGGTGCCGCTGGAACGCTATGCCGATGCGCAGCCGCTCTATGTCGAAGCGGAAAAGGGGTTTCGCGCGGTCGAGGGCGAAGCCAGTCCGCAGGCGGCGCGATCGCTGGCTTTTCTGGGGCTGATCGCGCGGGCGAACGGACAGCCGCAGGAGGCGGCCGACCGGCTGGACGAAGCGCTGGCGCGGATGCGCGCGGCCAGCACGCAGGACCGCGACATAGGGCAGCGCGTCTACCCCAATCTGATCCCCGTCCTGCTGGACCTGCAACAGCGCGAAAGCGCCGTCGCGGCAGCGCGGATTTATGCGCGCGAAACCGGCGCGCTCGACAATAGTCCCGCCTTTGCGCTGGCCAATGCCGCGATGATGGAGCGATGGGCCAATGCCGATCCCGCGCGGGCCGATGCCGCCGCGCGGATCGCCACCCTGCTGCGCGACGAACAGAATCTGCATGACGATGGCGAACTGGCGGACGAACAGCGCGCCGCGCTCGACGCGATCCTGAGCATCGCGACCGAAATGCAGGACGCATCGCTGGCGCTGGACGCGATGGCGATATTGGCGGGATCGAAAATCGCGCAAGCCAATAGGCTGGTGACCGAACGTCTGGTGGCCGACCCGGCACTGGCCAAGCGGGTGCGCGCATTGCAGGACAAGGTGAAAGCGCTGCAAAGCGCCGATCGCGCGCTGCTCAAGGCATTGGCGAGCGAAGGCGACGTGCGGACGACACGCCAGACGCGCGACGCACTGGACAGAGAAGCGCGCGGCCTGCGCACGGCCATCGTGCAGGATTATCCGCGCTGGGCCGAAGCGCGCGGTGGGCTGAAACCCGATCTGGCAGCGGTGCAGGCGGCATTGGGCAAGGACGAAGCGCTGCTGGCAGTGACGCCTGCGTTCGGCCATGTCTATCTGCTGGCGATCAGCCGGACGGGCGTGCGGATTGAGCGCGCGGTTGCCGGCCGGGCGGACATGGTGGCGATGGTCGATGGCCTGCGCCGGTCGATGACCCCCAAAACGATGGACCTGAACGCGGCGCACCAATTGCATCAGGCCATTTTCACCCCCGGCATCATGGCGACGCTGGGCAAGGCGCGCACGCTGCGCATCGTGCCGACCGGCGCGTTCGCGTCGCTGCCCTTCGCGCTGTTGCCGCAGCGTCCGGTGACGGCGATCGGCCGGGATACGCCCTGGCTGATCCGCCGCTTCGCGCTGGCGGTGCAGCCATCCTTTGCGATGGAGGCGGAGCGGAGCGGAACGCGCATCGCCGCTGCCCCAGCGCGCTTCCTGGGCGTGGGTGCGCCGCTGCCGTTTCCGGTGACGGGCGATGCCCCTGCGCGCCCCGCGCTGATGGCGGCGAACCAATATTTTCGCGGCGGATCGGCCGATGCCGCCGCGCTGGCACAACTGCCGCCGCTGCCCGGATCAGCCGACGAACTGCGCGGGGTCGCCCGCCGCTTTGGCACGGCATCCGCCACGCTGATGCTGGGCAGCGACGCCAGCGAGGCGGGGCTGCGCGGGCATGACCTGTCGCCCTATTCGGTCATACTGTTTGCCACCCATGGGCTGGTCACGGGCCAGATGGAGGGCGTGACCGAACCTGCGCTGGTGCTGTCGCCGCCAGCGCCGGGCGCGGTGGAGGACGGATTGCTGACCGCGTCGGAAGTGGCGCAGATGCGGATCGGCGCGGACTGGGTGATCCTGTCCGCGTGCAACACGGCGGCGGGCGACAGCGCGCAGGCTCCGGCCTATTCGGGACTGGCGCAGGCGTTCCGCTATGCCGGGGCCGGATCGCTGCTGGTGTCGCACTGGCCGGTGCGCGACGATGCCAGCGCGTTCGTCACACTCGAAACGGTCAGGCACGCCAACAAGGGGATGCCCCGCGCGGTGGCGTTGCAACGCGCGATGCTCAAACTCATGGCGTCCGGCCAAAGCGATGCGGCGCAACCCTATATCTGGGCGCCGTTCATTCTGGTCGGGCGTTAGAGTAATAACCGATCAAAGCCGGTCGATTTCGATCCTGTCGGTGGCGGTATTAATTCGTTTACGCTTGCCCGGATAATGTCGCGCCCATGCAATTGGCTCCCTCCCTGCTTGCAGGCGCTCTTGTCATCGGCGTGGCCGGTGGTGTCGCCTTGCGCGAAACACCCCCGGTTCAACAGGCAGCGCCCCAGGCGCAGGATTGGAAACCGCGCAACACCATCTCGCGTGAAGTCGGGATGAGCGCTGAGGATCTGGACAACCAGCAGCCGGATGCCGTGGCATTCCATGCGACGCGCCCGGTGAACCGGCGCGCTGTTGCATATGCCGTTTCAGGTGCGACGCCCGGCGGTGCCTATCGCAATTGTCGTGAAGCCAGGGCCGCGGGCGCGACGCCGCTCTATCGGGGACAGCCCGGATATGGCGCGCATATGGATGGCGACAATGACGGCATAGCCTGCGAACCTGTCAGGTAGAAACAGGGATCAGCCTGCCTCCAGCGCTGCGCCTGCCACCATCCATAGTTCTTCGGCGGCGGCGAGTTTCTTTTCCACTGCCGCGCGCTTCACCATCAGGTCGCTGGTGTTCATCCTCGCTTCCGCGCCGGTCGCCTTTTTGGGGTCCGTCAGCGCAGTGTCGATGCGGGCGCGTTCGGCGGCGAGTGCTGCCATATCCCGTTCCGCCTTGTTGAGCGCGTTCTTCAAGATCTTCTGCCGTTCGCGCCATTGCGCGGCGGCCTGCTTGTCGGCCTTGCGATCCACCTTGGGCGCGTCGCCGCCGCTGCTGTTGCCGTCGGTCTTGCGCAGGATGATGTCGGTATAGTCGTCCAGCGACCCGTCGAAGGGCTGCGCCGTGCCATTATCCACCAGCACCAGCCGGTCGGCGACCAGTTCGATCATGTGCCGATCATGCGACACGATGACGACCGCGCCCGAATAATCGTTGAGCGCCTGCACCAGCGCTTCGCGGCTATCGACGTCCAGATGGTTGGTCGGTTCATCCAGGATCAGCATATGCGGCGCGTCGCGGGTGATGAGCGCCAGCGCGAGGCGGGCGCGCTCGCCGCCCGACATGCTGCCGACCTTCTGCACCGCGCGCTCGCCCGAAAAGCCGAACCGGCCCAGTTGCGCCCGCACCGCGCCCGGCGTCGCGCCCTTCATCACGCGCGTCATATGTTCCAGCGGCGTGTCGGTAACGTCCAGTTCCTCCACCTGATATTGGGTGAAATAGCCGACATTCATCTTGGGCGAGGAAGCCATTTCGCCTTCCATCGGCGTCAGTTGCGCGGCGATGAGGCGGGCCAGCGTCGTCTTGCCATTGCCGTTGCGACCCAGCAGCGCCAGCCGGTCGTCCGGGTCGATGCGCAGGTTGATGCGCTTGAGGATCGGCGTGTCGCCATAGCCGACCGCCGCCATGTCCATGGTGATGAGTGGTGGGCGCAGTTCGGCGGGGCTGGGAAAACCGAAATGCAGCGTCGGGTCTTCGATCGCAGCGGCAATCGGCTGCATCCGGGCCAGCGCCTTGGCGCGCGACTGCGCCTGTTTGGCGGTCGAAGCACGGGCGCTATTGCGCGCGACATAGTCCTGTAACTTGTCCCGTTCCGCCTGCTGCTTGGTGCGGGCCGATTCGAGCTGGGCGAGTCGTTCGGCGCGTTGCCGCTCGAAGGCGTCATAGCCGCCGGGATAGAGGGTGACCTTGCCCCCTTCCAGATGCAGGATATAATCCACGACATTGTTCAGCAGGTCGCGTTCATGGCTGATGACGACCACGGTGCCGCGATAGGCCTTCAGGAAATTTTCCAGCCACAGCGTGGCTTCCAGATCGAGATGGTTCGACGGTTCGTCGAGCAGCAGCAGGTCCGGGTTCGAGAACAAAAGCGACGCCAGCGCGACGCGCATCTTCCACCCGCCCGAATAGCTGTCGAGCGGACGGCCCTGCATTTCCTCGTCAAAGCCGAGGCCGACGAGGATGCGGGCGGCGCGGGCAGGCGCAGTATAGGCGTCGATCGTGGTCAGCCGCTCATAGATATGGCCGAGGCGATCGGGGTCTTCGGTATGTTCCGCCTCCGCCATCAATTCGGCGCGTTCCTTGTCCGCTTCCAGCACCGTGTCGAACGGGGTGGCGGTGCCGCTGGGCGCTTCCTGCGCGATATAGCCAAGGCGCGTGTCGCGGGGCATGTCGCAACTGCCGTCATCGGGGTCCAACTGGCCGATCATGACCTTCATCAGCGTGGATTTGCCCGCGCCGTTGCGGCCGATCAGGCCGACGCGGCTGCGCGGGGGCAGCGCGGCGCTGGCGCGGTCGAGGATGGTGCGGCCGCCGAGGCGCACGGTGATACCGTTCAGATTGAGCATGGCCGCGCTTTAGCAGGATGCCGCGCATAAGAAAGGGGGCGCGACATCGCCATTGCAAATGGGCAGCGACACAAGCAGCGATGTGGGGGGAAGGGTCATCCCGAACAGCATATGGCGCGTGCAGTTCGCCAAAAAGCTGTTCGGGATCACAGCGCTGTCCGACTTGGAGAGGGCATGACAACGCTGTCTCAGGCGATTAAACAGATTCCTGCGCGCCGCGCAACCCTGTTTTGTCGATCCTATGCCAGAAAACGCAAAAGGCGCGATCGCCGGTCGGCAACCGCGCCTCATGGCCTATCGGGGGGCGATTTCAGCCCGCGTAAAGATGCGTCGGCAGGCCGCGCACGCCGCAATCGACTTCGAAAAAGCCGCCATCATAAGGGGTTGCATCGTCCAGCCCTTCGGCGGCCGAACTCACGAACATCCGGTCCAGGTCCGGCCCGGCAAAGCAGATATTGGTCACTTGCCGCGCGGGCAGGGCAATGGAACGGTCCAGCACGCCATCGGGGGTGAAGCGGCTGATCCGCGACCCGGCCCAATGCGCGACCCAGATATGGCCATCGGCATCCACGGTCATCCCGTCGGGATAGCCATCTTCATCGGTGAAGCGAATGAAGGGCTGACGATCCGTCGCGCCATCCGCCGTCCGGGTGAAGCGGAACATTTGCTGGCGCGCAGTATCGCTATGATAGAGCCAGCGACCGCAGGGGGAGAAAGCCGGGCCGTTGGGGACGCGATAATCGCTGTCGACCTGCGTCCATGTCCTGTCGGGGGCTAGGCGATAAAGTGCGCCGCGCACCCGCTCCTCCTCCATATCCATGGTCCCGCACCAGACATGGCCCTGCGCATCGGCCTTGCCATCGTTCATCCGGTTGCCGGGGTAGTGCGGTTCGGGGTCGCCGAACGGGGTGATGACCAGCGGATCGAGGCTGATGTCGGCAAAGCCGCTCTTGAACCCGCCGATAAAGCCGCCCCGTTCGCGCTCGGCGATCCAGCCCAACGGTTCGGGCATCGCCCAGCGCTGGACCCGGCCATCGCCCAGCGACAGCCGGTTGAGCGCGGGGGCAAGAATATCGACCCAATAGACGGCATTGTCGCGCGCCGACCATAATGTGCCTTCGCCCAATATGTCGGCCACGCCGCGCTCGATCATCCGCCATTGCGTCATAGCCCCGCCCCCGTTCAGCGCTTGACGGACAGGCGATAGACCATCGCATGATGATAGGGCTTGCCCGGATCGACCCGCGCCGACACGAAGGTCGGCTTGTTGGGCGCGTCGGGGAATTTCTGCGGCTCCAGCGCGATGCCGTCGCCCATGCGGTAGAGATGCCCGCTTTTGCCGACCAGCGTGCCGTCGAGGAAATTGCCCGCGTAAAATTGCACGCCCGGTTCGGTCGTCAGCACTTCAAGCACGCGACCAGACACCGGGTCTTCCAGCCGTGCGGCCAGTTCCGGGGTTTTGGTGACGCCCTTGTCCAGCGCCCAATTATGGTCGTAGCCGCGCCCGGCGACGATCTGCGGATCGCGCCCGTCGCGGATGCCATCGGCCACGCGGCGGGCTTTACGGAAATCGAACACGCCGCCTGCGACTGGCTTCAATTCGCCGGTCGGGATCAGCGCGGCGTCCACCGGCGTATAGGCCTTGGCCGGGATCGTCAGCATATGGCCCAGCGCGCCATCGGGCGAACCTTCACCGGCCAGGTTGAAGATCGCATGGTTGGTCATGTTGACGATGGTGGGCTTGTCCGACTTTGCGTCGAACGCGATGCCCAGATTGCCGCTTTCGTCCAGCGTATAGGTGACGGTCGTGTCCAGCTTGCCCGGATAGCCCGAATCGCCGTCCATGCTGGTCAGCGACAGGACCAGCGTGGCCACCGGGCCGCTCTTGATCGACACGATCTTCCACACCTGCTTGTCGAAGCCCTTGCCCCCGCCATGCAGCGTATTGACCTTGTCATTGAGCGGCAGCTGATACGCCTTGCCATCCAGCATGAACTTCCCGCCTGCGATACGATTGGCATAGCGGCCCACCGTCACGCCGAAATAATTGGGATAGTCGACATAGGATTTCAGGTCGTCATAGCCCAGCAGCACGTCGGCGATTGCGCCGTCCTTGCCGGGGCCTGACAGCGATTGCAGCGTCGCGCCATAGGTCAGGATCTTTGCCGACACGCCCGCGCCGTTCTTCAACGTGATCGTCTCTACCGCCGTGCCATTGGCGCTCCCCGCAGGCGCACGGCTGGCCTCTGCCGCCAGCGCCGTTCCGCTTGCGAGCGCAACCGCCAGCGCGTATGACAACGCTGTTTTCAAATCGACGACCTTTCGCATGGACTTCCTCTCGTAACCTACACCCATTGACGGGTGGTTTCGGTGGATATACTCCGACAAAATAAGCGGATGCAACCCCCATGGGGTGTGCCGCACTGGACTTCTTACGGAGACGGATGAATGGCAGGACCAGTTTCCTCGACCGCCGCGCCAACGGTGACGCATAATCCCGCAACGCGCTACGGCCCGGCCCTTGGGCTGCTGGCCAGCCTGTTTTTCATGTGGGGCTTCATCACGGTCATCAACAACACGTTGCTGCCGCATCTGCGCAGCGTGTTCGACCTTAGCTACACCCAGACGACGCTGATCGAATCGGTGTGGTTCATTGCCTATTTCGTCGCCTCCATTCCATCGGCCAAGCTGATCGAGCGGATCGGCTATCAAAAGGCGCTGGTCGTTGGCCTGCTGATCATCGCGGCAGGTGCGCTGGGCATGACGCTGGCAGCATCGATACCCTCCTATGGCGTGACGCTGGTCATGCTGTTCGTCATCGCGTGCGGCATTGCGCTGTTGCAGGTCGCGGCCAACCCCTATGTCGCGGTCGTGGGCAAGCCCGAAACCGCCTCCTCGCGCCTCAATCTGGTGCAGGCGATGAACTCGGCAGGCACCATGCTGGCCCCGCTGTTCGGCGCTTACCTGATCCTGGGCCGGTCGAAGGGCGGCACCGCGCAGGGCGAGATCGTCCTGACACAGGCCGAACGGCTGGCCGACGCGCAATCGGTCATCCTGCCCTATGTGCTGGTGGCGATCGTGCTGGTGGTGCTGGCCGTCATCATCGCCCGCTTCCCCCTGCCCGCCATGGGCAACGCCATGTCGCGCCACAACAAGGAAGAGCGCAAGAAGCACTCGCTCTGGAACCACCGCAACCTAGTGTTCGGTATTCCCGCGATCTTCATCTATTTGATCGCGGAAATCGGCGTCGCCAACCTGTTCGTCAATTTCGTTAGCCAGCCCGACATCGCCAACCTGACCCACGAACAGGCCGGACGCTACCTCACTTTCCTGTGGGGCGGGATGATGGTCGGCCGTTTTGCCGGTTCCGCGATCATGCAGAAATTCGATGCGGGCAATGTGCTGGCCGCCTTCTCGATCGGCGCGTTCATCGTCATGATCGTCACCGTGTTCACCACCGGGCCGGTCGCGATGTGGGCGCTGATCCTCGTGGGCCTGTTCCACTCGATCATGTTCCCGACCATCTTCACGCTGGGCATCAAGGGGCTTGGGCCGCTGACCGAGGAAGGCTCCGGTCTGCTCATCATGGCGATCGCCGGTGGCGCGCTGGTGGTGGTGCAGGGCTGGCTGGCCGACAGCTATGGCCTGCAATGGTCGTTCCTGCTGACGGCCGTGTGCGAACTCTACATCCTGTTCTACGCGCTGTGGGGGTCGAAAACGACCCACGCGCTGCCCGATCAGCAAGTCGCGGAATAACGCCAAGGGTCGCACTTTGGACGGCAAAAGGGCCGGAGCGGCATGTTCGCTCCGGCCCTTTTTTGTCAAATAATCCTCCCCTCGCGGGGGAGGATCAAAGTCATCCCCCCATCGCGCTGGCCGTATCTTCCAGCGCCAGGTCGACCAGCACGCCCATCGCCTCCGCCGCCGCCGCCGCATCGCCCGCCGCAATCGCGTCGTAAACGCGCACATGGTCGGGGATGGGGTTGCGTGGCAGGGCGCGGGCGCGTTGTTTATATTGGGTGGTCCAATTGACCGCCGCGCCGATGCTGGCGGACAGCACCAGCAGCGCGTCGTTGCGGGTCGCGTTCAATATCGCATTGTGGAAATCGCGATCCGCCGCCCGCCCCAATTCGGTCGCCAGCGTGTGGCGGCGCATGGCGGCCAGCGCATCCTTCATGATGCGCAGATCATCCTTGTCTCGGCGTATCGCGGCCAGCCGCGCGGCGGCCGGTTCGACGATGGCGCGCAATTCGAACAGGTCGCGCACGAACTGAATGTCCGGTTCCCCGGCAAAGGCCCAGGCGAGGACTTCGGGATCGAGCAGGTTCCATCGGGTGCGGGGCAGCACCCGCGTTCCCGCCTTGGGGCGGCTTTCCACCAGTCCCTTGGCGGTCAGCACCTGAATCGCTTCGCGATAGGCGCTGCGCGATACTTCCAGTTCCTCGGCAAAGGCGACTTCGCCCGACAGCACGTCGCCGGGCGCATATTGGCCGGACAAGATCGCCGTACCCAGCTTGTGCGCGATCGCGCCGTGCAACCGCCTGCCGGGACCGCGCGCAGCCTTGCCCACTATCCCCTTCTCCGCCCCATCCCCGTGCAAAGACGGATTTTCCTGTCCCATTCCCGTTCCTCTCGCCCGCAACCAATCAGGCACAACATCCTCTAGAATACAAGCATTGCCATTACCATCATCCTGTAATATGTCGGAGTAATTGGGAGATTCACCGCCACCCGGCGTCACAACCGGGTGCGCCCGGCTGTTCGCCCCGGTTCAGGAACCAGCGCTGATCATGGCGCGCGGGAGGAGAGATTTTCATGACATTGCGCCTGTTGCAGCACCTTGGCCAAAGCGGCGAACGGGGCGTCATCGCCGCACGGGGCGACACCGCTGTTTTCGTCCCCGGCTTCGCGTCGATCCGCGCGCTGGCGCTGCACGCCATCGCACAGGGCATCAGCCTGACCGCCGCCGTCGATGCCGCTGGCGCGGGCAACGCCGTGGACATTGCCGCCGAATATGAAGCGGGCCGCCTGCTCGCCCCCATCGATCATGACGATGGCGCCCATATCCTGCTGACCGGCACTGGCCTGACCCACCTTGGTTCTGCCGAGGGGCGCGACAAGATGCACCGGGAAGCTGCCGCCGTCGAAAAGCAGACCGATTCGATGCGCATGTTTCTGGAAGGGCTGGAGGGTGGCAAGCCCGCGCCCGGCGTTGCGGGGCAGCAGCCCGAATGGTTCTACAAGGGCGACGGATCGCAGCTGGTCGGGCCGACCGATCCGTTGACCATGCCCGCTTTTGCCAAGGATGGCGGCGAGGAACCCGAACTGGCGGGCATCTACCTGATCGGCGAGGATGGCACCCCCTATCGCCTGGGTCTGGCCCTTGCCAACGAGTTTTCGGACCATGTGACCGAGCGGCACAATTATCTGTGGCTGGCACATAGCAAGCTGCGTCAGGCCGCGCTTGGCCCGGAATTGCTGGTGGGGGAACCGCCCGAACATATCGAAGGGTCCAGCCGCATCCTGCGCGATGGCGAAACGATCTGGGAAAAGCCGTTCCTGTCGGGCGAAGGCAATATGTCGCACAGCTTTGCCAATCTGGAACATCATCATTTCAAATATGACCTGTTCCGCCGCCCCGGCGACGTGCATGTCCATTTCTTCGGCACGGCGACACTCTCGTTCAGCGATGGCGTGGTGCCACAGGAAGGCGATGTGTTCGAAATCCTCGCCGCGCCCTTCACTTTGCCGGTGCGCAATCCGCTGAAGCGCGCCGCTTCTGTCGAAGTGGCCGTCAAGGCGCTCTGAACGCCATGGACCCGATCCGTATCGCGATCATCGGCATCGGCAAGATCGCGCGCGACCAGCATGTCCCGGCCATCCGGGGCAACAGCGCGTTCAGCCTGGCCGCGACCGTCAGCCCGCATGATGCGGGCCTGACGGGCGTGCCGCATCTGGGTAGCCTCGACGCGCTGCTGGCACAGGGTCCGGCTGTCGATGCCGTCGCGCTCTGCACCCCGCCGCAGGTCCGTTACGACCTGGCGGCGCAGGCGCTGGCGAAGGGCATCCACGTCTTTCTGGAAAAGCCGCCCGGCGCGACGCTGGCCGAAGTCGCGGCGTTGAAGGCGCAGGCGGAAAAGGTCGATGCCAGCCTGTTTGCCGCCTGGCATAGCCGCTTTGCCGCTGGCGTCGCGCCCGCCCGCGCATGGCTGGCCGAGCGAAAAATCGAGAAAGTGTCGATCGTCTGGCGGGAGGATGTGCGCGTTTGGCATCCGGGTCAGGCGTGGATCTGGCAACCCGGCGGCCTTGGCGTGTTTGATCCGGGGATCAATGCGCTGTCCATCGTAACCCATATCCTGCCGCGCCCCTTCTTCCTGAAGGACGCGACATTGGTGCTGCCCGAAAATCGCGCCGCGCCGATCGCCGCCGACCTGCATTTCCGCGATACCGGCGGCGCGCCGATCCACATGGATCTCGACTGGCGGCAGACCGGCCCGCAAAGCTGGGACATCAGTGTCGAAACCGACGCAGGCACGCTCAAATTGTCGCAGGGGGGCGCGGTGCTGACGCTGCCCAGCGGCACCGAACATGGCGAGGATGTCGAATATCCCGGCCTTTACAGCCGCTTTGCCACCCTGATCCGGGGCGGGCGCAGCGATGTGGATACCAGCCCGCTGCGGCTGGTCGCCGACGCCTTCCTGCGCGGACGGCGCGAACCGACCGACGCTTTCCACGACTGATTTCCACTAGGGAGAGGACGATATGATAAAAACTCTGCGCCGCACCACGGCTGCGCTGTTGCTGTGCGCCAGTGCGCTGGCGACCAGCGCCCATGCCGACACCGACGGCAAGCCCACGACCGCCACCATCGACGCGGCCAAGCCCGGCCCGGTCTATGACAAGCGCATCTTCACCCAATTTGCCGAGCATCTGGGCAACGGCATCTATGGTGGGTTGTGGGTGGGCAATGATAAGTCCATCCCCAACACCAACGGTTTTCGCAATGACGTGATTTCGGCGCTGCGCAATCTCTCCGTCCCCGTCGTGCGCTGGCCCGGTGGCTGCTTTGCCGACGAATATCATTGGCGTGAAGGGATTGGCGGCAAGGCCAAGCGGCCGGTCAAGATCAACACCCATTGGGGCGGCGTGACCGAGCCGAACACCGTCGGCACGCATGAGTTTTTCGAACTGGTCCGCCAGATCGGCGCGGAAGCCTATGTCGCGGGCAATGTCGGCAATGGCACGCCGCAGGAGATGGCCGAGTGGGTCGAATATATGACCTCGCCCGCCGGCACGCTGGCCGACGAACGGGCAAAGAACGGGCATAAGGAGCCATGGGCGGTTCCCTATTTCGGCGTCGGCAATGAATTGTGGGGCTGTGGCGGCAATATGCGCGCCGAATATGCCGCCGACCTGACCCGCCGTTACGCCACGTTCATCAAGGCACCGCGCGGCACCAAGATCATGAAGATCGCGGCGGGCGCGAATGTCGACGATTATAACTGGACCGAAACGATGATGAAGGTGGCCAGCGGTCAGCTCGACGCGCTGTCGCTCCATTATTACACCATCCCCGGTTCCTGGCCGCCGCGTGCGTCGTCCACCATGTTCGACGAAGCGGCATGGGCCAACACCCTGTCCGAAGCGCTGCACATGGACGACCTCATCACCAAGCATAGTGCGATCATGGACAAATATGATCCGGCCAAGAAAGTGTGGCTGGCGGTCGATGAATGGGGGACATGGTATGCCGATGATCCAGGCACGCACCCCGGCTTCCTGCGTCAGCAGAACACGCTGCGCGACGCGCTGGTCGCGTCCGTCCATCTCGACATCTTTGCCAAGCACGCCGACCGGGTGAAGATGACCGCGATCGCCCAGATGGTGAACGTGTTGCAGGCGATGATCCTGACCGATGGCAAGAAGATGGCGCTGACGCCGACCTATCATGTGTTTGAAATGTACAAGCCGTGGCAGGACGCGACCGTGCTGCCGATCAGCATCGACACGCCTTGGTATAACAAGGACAAATGGTCGATGCCTGCGGTCAGCGGATCGGCGGTCCGGGGCAAGGATGGCAAGGTCCATGTCGGCCTGTCCAACCTGGACCCGAACCAGCCCAACACAGTCACGGTCAAGCTGGACGGGCTGAACGCCGCGACTGTCACCGGCCGCATCCTGACCGCATCGGCGATCAACGCGCACAATACATTCGATGCGCCCGAAACCGTCAAGCCGGTCGCCTTCACCGGCGCGCAGGTCAGCGGTGCGACGCTCAGCGTCACATTGCCGCCCAAGTCGGTGGTGGTGCTGGAGTTGCAATAAGAGTTTGGAGCGGGCGGAGGGTGGAATCGCCGCCCGCTCCAATCCTTTGGGGATGCCGTGTTCCTGCGCAGGCGGGAGTCCAGTCGAAACCGTGGAACTGGACTCCCGCCTGCGCGGGAGAACGGAGTGTAAAATTGGAGAGGCGCGCGTGAGACGACCGACGATCATGGCAGGACTGGGCCTTGCCCTTCTCGCCGCCCCTGTATGCGCGCAACAAGCCGACACACCTGCCAGCGCGACGCTCAACAGCCGCCTGACCGGCGACCTGACACCGACTCATGACCCGGTCATCATCCGTCAGGGCGACACCTATCATGTGTTCAGCACCGGCCATGGCCAGCGGCTGATCGAAACCCGCACCTCGCCCGATCTGGTCCACTGGACCGCAGGCGCGCCGGTCTTTACCGCGCTGCCCGACTGGGCGAAGGCCGCGATTCCGGGCAGCAATGGCATGTGGGCGCCCGACATTGCCCAAGTGAATGGCCGCTATCGCCTCTATTACTCCGTCTCCACCTTCGGATCGAACCGGTCGGCGATTGGCCTCGCCACCAGCCCGACGCTCGACCCCAAGGCGGCCGATTATAAGTGGCGCGACGAGGGGCTGGTGGTCATGTCCACCAAGAGCGATGATTATAACGCCATCGACCCCAATTTCATCATCGACCGGGAAGGCCGCCACTGGCTCTCGCTCGGCAGCTTCTGGACGGGCCTCAAACTGTTCGAACTGGACCCAAAGAGCGGCAAGCCCAAGGATGCGAAGGCCAAGCCCGTTTCCATCGCCCGCCGCCCTGCCCCCGCCGGTGGCCCCGCCCCGGTCGAAGCGCCCTTCATCATCGACCATGGCGGCTATTACTGGTTGATGGCGTCCTATGATTATTGCTGCAAAGGCGCGGCCAGCACCTATTATACTGTCATCGGCCGGTCGAAGGCGATTACCGGACCCTATCTGGGCAAGGATGGCAGCCCGATGATGGAAGGCGGCGGATCCATATTCCTGCGCGCGGATTTGCAGGAGGAACAGCGCTTCCGTGGTCCCGGCCACGCCGGATGGCTGCATGATCGGGATGGCAAGGATTATGTCGTCTATCACGCCTATGACAAGCAATCTAACGGCACCCCCACCCTGCGGATCGCGCCGGTCCGCTGGGGCGCGGACGGATGGCCGCAAGCGCAATATTGATGCACCGACCGGAGAGAAACGCATGACTTTCAACCTGTCCCGCCGTGGCTTCATCGCCAGTGGTGCCGCCCTGTCCGCCACGCCGATGATCGCGCACGCCAAAGTGGCGGAGGCACCCGTCGCCGCGCCGCAAAACCCGATCGTCAAGAACCGCGCCGACGCGCAGGTTTTCCGGCATGACGATGGCTATTATTACCTCACCGGCTCCGTCCCCGAATATGACCGGCTGGTGCTGCGCCGGTCGAAAACCATTGCGGGCTTGACGACCGCGACCGAAGCGGTGCTGTGGCGGCATGAAAAGACCGGCCCGCTCTCCGGCTTCATCTGGGCGCCCGAACTGCACCAGATCGACGGCAAGTGGATCATGTATTTCGCCGCTGGTCCCAGCGGCGGGGGCGAGGATGTGTTCCGCATCCGCACCTATGCGGTCATATGCGACGGCGCGGACCCGATGACCGGCAAATGGACGCTGCTGGGCCAGTTTCAGGCACCATGGGACAGTTTCAACCTCGATTCGACCAGCTTCGTCCATAAGGGCCAGCGCTATTTCGCCTGGGCGCAGAAGGAGCCGGGGATCGAGACGAACAGCAATCTCTATATCGCCAAACTGGAATCGCCGCTCAAGCTGGCGGGGAAGGCCACGCGCCTGACCGTCCCCACGCTCGACTGGGAAGTGCGCGGCTACAAGGTCGCAGAAGCGC
Source organism: Sphingobium sp. KCTC 72723 (assembly GCF_014280435.1). Lineage (NCBI taxonomy): Bacteria > Pseudomonadati > Pseudomonadota > Alphaproteobacteria > Sphingomonadales > Sphingobiaceae > Sphingobium > Sphingobium sp. KCTC 72723. The sequence continues at coordinate 2,154,035 of NZ_CP060388.1, forward strand.
CTGCCGTCCTGCACCGCAATGGCCGCCTGTTCATGACCTATTCGGCCAGCGCCACTGACGCGCGCTATTGCCTGGGCATGTTGACCGCCGACGAAAATGCCGACCTGCTGGACGCCAAAAGCTGGACCAAATCGCCCCAGCCGGTATTCGTCACCAACAGGCAGACCAGCGTCTATGGTCCCGGCCACAACAGTTTCACGGTGGACGAAAAGGGGCGCGACATCCTCGTCTATCATGGTCGCGATTATGAGGCGATTCAGGGTGATCCGCTGTTCAACCCGGACCGGCACACCCGCGTCCAGCGGCTTTACTATGCCGCCGATGGCACGCCCGATTTCGGCGTGCCGGTGGGCAACGGCCCGCTGCCCGAACGCTTCGCATCGGCGACCGACCCCAAATTGCTGCTGGCGCATGACGGGGCAAGGCTGGTCGCGGGCAACCCCGCGCTCTCCCAGACCCAGTTCCGCCAGACTCCAGGCCGTGCGGGCAAGCAGAGCGTCATGCTGTCCCCGATCCTGATGCCCGGCCATTATCTGGTCGCGGGCAAGGACGGGTCGCTGACGCTGCAACCCGACAGCAAGAGCGCGGACTTCGCCCTGCGCAGCCAGTTCGTGCGGCTGACCGAAGCCAAGGGCGGCACTGTCCGCTTCGCCGCCATCTCCGCACCGGGGCAGACGATCGGCATTGCGGGCGGCCAGATCCGGCTGGTGCGCAGCCGTGACGCTACGGCGCATTGGCGCGCGGACTGACGCCCCCTTCACAGTCCGACAAATGAAATGACGCAAAGGGCCGGTCGCGACGCAGCGACCGGCCCTTTGTCGGATAGAGGGCCAGAAGGCAGGGCAAGATAATCGGCGATTTCATGGGATGCGGCATTATTGTCACAAGTTTCACCCCATCGCGTCAACCACCCCCAAATTCCCTCTTGCGCTTCATTTGTCGGAGCAATAATTAGTCTGAGTAATACAGGCCAACGGGCCTGCTCCAGGGGAGGATTGAAAAATGGCCATCAAGCCAATCGCACTCGGTTCCACATCCGTCATCGCGCTGTTGCTCGCTGGCACCGCGCACGCGCAAACCGCGCCGCAGCCGGTCGCTCCGCAGGGCGATGAAGTTGCCGACATCGTCGTCACCGGCGTGCGCGCCTCCATCGTCGGCGCGCTGAATGTCCGCAAGGAATCGATCCAGATCGTCGATTCGATCGTGTCGGAAGATGTCGGCAAGCTGCCCGACAATAATGTGGTCGAAGCGCTCCAGCGCGTGACCGGCATCCAGGTGACCGACCGGGCCGGCGGCGAAGCAGCGACCATCACCATTCGCGGCCTGACCGATCCGCTGACCACGCTCAATGGCCGCAACATCTTCACCGCCGCTGGCACGTCCTTCGCCTTGCAGGATATTTCCGCGAACCTCGTCAAGCAGGTCGACGTCTACAAGACCCGTTCCGCCGATCAGCTGGAAACCGGCCTTGCAGGCCAGATCGACGTGCAGACCCGTCGTCCGCTCGACTTTGACGGCTTTACCATTTCGGGTCTGGCGCGCGGCGTCTATTCGGAACTGGCGGACAAATATAATCCCAACGTCGCGCTGCTGGTCAGCGATCGCTGGGAAACCGGCATCGGCGACATCGGCTTTCTGGTGAATGGCAGCTACACCCGCGCCGAATTCCGCAACCAGAATTTGCAGGCCGGTGCCATGGTGCCGTTCGCCACCGAAACCCCGCCTGCCGGATCGGGCCTGACGCCGTTGCAGCGCATTTTCCCCGGTGCCACCAACGAAAACTGGACGCCTGGCCTCGATGCGGGCCTGCCGACCGCGCCGGGATCGACGCTCAACATCAATGGCGTCAATACCCCTTATTATCTGTCGCGCGACGCGGTGATCGCATCCGATGTCTACGGCAAGCGCGATCGGAAGGCGATCAACGCCGCGCTGCAATGGGCACCGAACGACAGCTCGGTCTATACCGCCGAAGTGTTCTACACGGGGTTCAAGGGCGAGACGTTCAACAGCCTGCATTTCAGCTTCGTTGATTGGTGGGGCAACCTGCCCACCGACGTCGCCAACAGCTTCGAACTGTTCGACGGCACCAACATCATCAAGTCGCGTCGGGCCGGCGCGGTCGCGGGCTTCAACAGCGGCGACATGGCGACCAACCGCACCGACAGCTATGTCTATGCCCTCAACGCCAAGTGGAATGTCGGCGAGAGCGGCAAGATTTCGGCCGACATCGCCTATCAGGACAGCAAGAACGAAACGAGCTTCTTTGCCATCCGCACCGATCGCGGTCCGCTCGACATCGATGTCGACTTCAACGCCGGTGGCGGTCTGCCCGCCTATAGCTTCGGCAATCAGGCAGTCCTGACCGACGCGACCAAGTGGACCGTCGGCAACCTGTTCGACAGCGGCACCAAGAACACCGGCAGCGCGCTGACGATGATGCTGGACGGCGAATATAAGTGGGACGAAGGCTTCCTGCGCCGCATCAAGGCTGGCTGGCGCTATGACAATCGTTCGGCCGACAGCTATGTCCGCGATCAGGGCGCTGGCGGGCTTGGCGTCACGCTCGACGCCTTTGGCGAAGGCACCCCCTTCACCAACGAAGGCTTTTTCGACGGCCGGGCGGATATACCGACCAGCTGGGTGCTGGCCGATCCGCGCAGCATGGACAAGGATGCCGTCCGCAACCTGTATCGTCGTGTCGCCCCCGGCCTGCTGCTGTCGGATCAGCTCAGCTTTGGCCGCGTATTCGGCATCAAGGAAAGCAATCTGGCCGCCTATGTCTTAGCCGATGCAGAGGTCGAGATTTTCGGGCGTCCGCTCCAGCTTCAGGGCGGCGTGCGCTATGTCGCGATCGACACCGACTATGAATATTTCGACCGTGGCGCCAATTTCGCGCGGACCGGCGTGTCGACTGGTTCGGACGATTTCCTGCCGTCCTTTACCGCGCGCTACGCCATCACCGACAATCTGCGCATCCGGTTCAACTATGGCAAAACGCTGCGTCGTCCGGCCTTTGGCGACCTGAACCCCAATCTGGCACTGGGCGGCGATCTGTCGCGCATCGGCTTTGGCACCGGGTCTTCGGGCAACCCCAATTTGCGGGCGACCAAGTCGGAGAATATGGATCTGGCGGTCGAATGGTATTTCGAACGCAACAGCGCCATCTATGCCACCGCCTTCCGCCGCAAGATCGAAGGCCTGGTCGTGCCGCTGACCGTGCGGGAATTCATTCCCAACAACTATCTGCCACGTAACGAAACCTATACCGAATTTTTCAACATCACCCGTCCGGCCAATGCGTCGAACGGCACGCTCAAGGGGCTGGAGCTGGGGCTGACCTACTTCCCGTCCTACTTGCCTTCCGTTCTGGATGGCCTGGGCTTCACCGGCAGCGCGACGATCCTGGATTCCGAACAGACGATCCCCGTCGTCAACAATGCCGGTGAAATTACCGGCACGGCCAAGTCGGCCTTCTTCGGTGTGTCGAAACTGTCCTACAACGCCACGCTGGCCTATGACAAAGGCCCGATCGGCGCCCGCCTGTCCTATATCTGGCGCAAGGGCTTCCTGAACAATAATGAAGCCCGCGCCTTCGCCAACCCGATCGGCATGTGGCGCGCGCCGGAAAAGAGCCTGGACTTCCAGCTCACCCTGAACGTGAACGAGGATATTGGCATCACCTTCGACGCGGTGAACATCACCAAGGCGAAGCAGCAAAATTATTACAAGTTCGGCGATGTCGGCAATCCGACCGAGTTCAACTCCAGCACGCTGCTGATCGACCGCACCTTTGCCCTTGGTGTTCGTTTCAAGTTTGACTGAGTGCCCATGGGGCGCAGCGTCTCCTCGCTGCGTCCCATATATATGGCGGTCGTTTCGGGTCTTTCTCCAACCCCGGATCGGCCGCCATTTTTGTTTGAACGACGGGAGGATGCGATGCGCGCGATGAAGATGCTGCTGCTGGCCGGGGCCGCGATGCTGGGTATCGGTGCGGCGCCTGCGCCACCGGCCATGGACCGCGCCGCCATCGCCACCGCGCGCTTTGGCAATGACGCGCCCTGGTATCGCGACCGCATCCCCTATTTCGAATCCGCCGACCCGAAAATCGACGCGGTCTATTATTATCGCTGGCAGCTATATCGCGCGCATCAGCGTGATCTGGGCGCGGACGGCTATATCTCGACCGAATTTCTCGACGATGTCGATTGGCAACGCCATCCCTATGCCAGCCTGAACGACGCCACCGGCTTTCATCTAGGCGAAGGGCGCTGGCTGAATGACCGGCGCTTTGCCGACGATTATATCAACTTCATGTATGCCAGCGGCGGCAACGACCGGCATTTTACCGACCATATGGCCGATTCGGTCTGGGGCCGCTATCTGGTCGATGGCGACCGCGACGGTGCTGTCCGCCACCTGCCCGTCATGAACCATATCTACCGATTGTGGGACGACAAGTTCGACTTCGACAAGGGGCTGTATTTCGTCGAACCCCTGCTGGACGCGACCGAATATACCGTTTCCTCGATCGACGCTTCGGGCGGCAGGGACGGGTTCCGGGGCGGCGACGCCTTCCGCCCTTCGGTCAACAGTTACATGGTCGCCAATGCCCGCGCGATCGCGAAGATGGCGACGCTGACCGGCGACACCGCCATGGCCGCCGCCTACACCACCCGCGCCGACGCCCTGCAACAGCGGGTGCTGGCCGACCTGTGGAGCGAGAAACTCACGCACTTCATCGACCGGCACCAGTCGCGCAAGAATGAATTTGTCAGCTACTGGCAGCCGATCCGCAACCGCGAACTGGTCGGCTATCTCCCCTGGATGTTCGACATCGTCCCCGATGAGGCGAAATATGCCGCCGCCTGGGCGCATCTGCTCGACCCCGCGTCGCTGGCGGGCAAGGCGGGGATGCGCACGGTGGAGGCCAGCTACGAATATTATATGCGCCAGTATCGCTATCTGGGCAAAGACCCCGAATGTCAGTGGAACGGCCCGATCTGGCCCTATCAGACGACGCAGGTGCTGCACGCCATGGCCAATCTGCTCGACCATCGCACCCATACCGGCCCGGTCACGCGCAGCGCCTATATGCGCCTGCTGCGCCAATATGCTGCGCTTCATTATCAGGGGAGCCGCCTCGACCTGGAGGAGGATTATCACCCCGAAACCGGCCAGCCGATCGTCGGCCTGGATCGCAGCCACCATTATTTCCATTCCGGTTTCAACGACCTGATCCTGACCGGCCTTGTCGGCATCCGCCCCCGCGCCGACGATGTGCTGGAAGTAAACCCGCTGCTGCCTGACGCAGCCGACCCGCAATCGCTCGACTGGTTCCGGGTGCAGGACGTTCCCTATCATGGCCACAAGATCGCCGTGACATGGGATGCCGATGGCAACCATTATCGGCGCGGCAAGGGGCTGGCGATCGAAGTCGATGGCCGCGAAGTTGCCCGCCGCGACACGCTGGGCCGCGTCGAAATCCCCCTGCCCCGCGCCAACACCCCGGCCATAGCGCGCCCGATCAACCGGGCGGTGCAACTGGTGCGCGGGCAATTCCCGATCGCCTCTGCCTCCAGCAACACCGACCCGGAAAATGTCCATGACGCCATTGACGGGCGGACATGGTTTTTCCCCGAATTGCCCAATGGCTGGTCGTCCGCCCCCTCTCCGGCGGAACAATATTATGCCATCGACCTGGGCAAATCCGTAGAGCTGGCGCGCGCGGAACTGGCCTTCTTCGCCGATGGCAAGGGCTTCGCCGCGCCTGCCGCCTACCGCGTGCAAGGCTGGATAGACGGGCGTTGGCAGGATCTGGCCACCCCGACGAGCCGCCCGATCGCCAATGGCGTCACCACCTTGCACTGGCCCGCCCGCGCGACCAGCAAAGTCCGCCTGCTGTTCACCCAACCCAGGGGCAAGGCGACCCGGTTGGTGGAGTTCAAGCTGTTCGGGGAGTGACTGGCGGCAGCGGGTTGTGCTGGCCCTCCCCGCCTGCGGGAGGGGTTGGGGTTGGGCTTGCGCAAGATCAGTTATAAATCCAACCCGCTCCGATTCGGCGCACGACACTAGGCGCGCACCCCGCGAAGTGATAAGACTGCGCAATACGCCAAATGACGCAGACTCTCCTCGCCCCTTCCCGCCCCGGCATTTATGCGCGCGGCTCCGAAACGGTCGACGCCATCCTCAAGGCGGCGCTCGACGTGTTGATTGACGAGGGCGCGGAATGTTTCACCATCCGCCGCATCGCCGCCCGCTGCGGCATGAAGGTCGGCAATGTCAGCTATCATTTCCCGCGCAAGGAAATGCTGATTCAGGTGCTGCTAGACGATCTGGTCGACAGCTATGGCGCGCAACTTGAAGATGTGGTGCGCAAACCCGGCCTGACTGCCGAGGAGCGATTGAAGCTCGTCATCATTCTGTGCCTGGACGATATTGGCTCGAAACGCACCACCCATTTGTTCATCGAACTATGGGCGCTGGCCAATCATAACGCCTTCGTCGCCGACCGCGTCCGCGCCTTTTACGAACGGGTCCATGGCGTGATTGGCGATTATGTCGCGGCGATCAATCCGGGCCTGTCCGCCGACGACGTCCACACCGTCGCCCTGTTCATCAGCGCGTCGATGGAAGGGGCCACCCCATTCCTTGGCCATGGCAAGCCGTGGGCGCACAAGATGCCCGCATTCACCGCGCTGGCGGTGCAATCGTTGGTCGCGCTCGCCCGCACCGCAACATCGCGCGATATTGCTGCACTTGCACCCGGCAAAGTCCCCGAACCGGCCTGACGCATCCGGCCGCTGGCCAAAGATTTTTTGCGCCTGCGTCATCCGCCCCCTTGACCAATTCTGGACAGCTGTCAAACCTTGTGCAGACGCAGCAGGCACAGGGGGATCAGCCAGCATGTCGAGCGCTATTTCAGCTACATTGCGGCTTGCCGCAGCCCTCACCCTATGCGCCGCCGTTCCGGCCCATGCCGCCGCACCTGCGGATACGACCGCGTCGATCGAGCCGGAAACCAGCGACACGCTGACCATCGAACCGCCCAAGCCGACATGGTTCTTCGTCGATGGCGGCTGGGACATGCCCGGCACCAGCATATTCGACAGCGAAACCGGCAAGATGAAGGGCATGGTCGAAACCCGTCGCCTGGCCGACATGGCGATCGACCCGGCGGGCCGTTATTATTATGTCGCCGAAACCATCTGGTCCAAGGGCGATCGCGGTACGCGGCAGGACATGGTCACCGTCTATGACAGCAAGACGCTCGACCTGGTCACCGAAATCGCCATGCCCGGTCGCTTGCTGATCGGGGCGCGCAAGAATAATTTCATCATCAGCGACGATGGCAAGACTGCCTATGTCTATGATTTCAGCCCGGCTTCCGGCGTGAACGTGGTCGATCTGGTCAAGCGCAAGCTGGTCACTGCAATCGAACTGCCCGGTTGCGCCAGCATGATGCCCAATCGCGGCGTCGGCTTTTCCGCGCTCTGCTCGGACGGCTCGCTCGCCACCGTGGCGATCAAGGGGACGAAGGCCGACATCACCCACAGCGCGCCCTTCTTTTCGGCCAGCGACGACCCGATTTTCGACAATTTCGCCTATGACCGCAAGAAACAGGAAAGCACCTTCCTGACCTATACCGGCCAGGTCATCACCGCGAAGATCAGCGCGTCGCCCACCATCGCCGCGCCTTTCTCGATCCAGGCGGCGGCGGGCATCCGCGTCGGCGAAACCAAGCCGCTCGAACTCAACTGGTATCCCGGCGGGCGGCAACCGATGGCGCTCCACCGTCCCAGCGGCACCCTGTTCGTCCTGATGCACATGGGCGAATATTGGTCGCACAAGGCATCGGGCAGCGAAGTGTGGCAGGTCGACGTCGCGGGAAAGAAAGTCATCAAGCGCTTCCTGCTCAAGGAACCGATGAACAATATCGAAGTGTCCCAGACGGATAAGCCGCTGCTCTACATGAACGGCGAAAAGGGTGAGGCGCTGGTGCTGGACGTCGCCACGGGCGAGGAAAAGCACAAGATCGAGAAGGCAGGCGGCGGCATCATCACCGTGCCGGACCCATCCTGACCATGGCCGAAGGGGCTATGCTGCTGCTGGCGATCGTGGCGCGCGCCGCATCGTTCGGCGTGGGGCTGATCTTCCTGATCGCGGGCATGGACCAGTGGCGGCACCGCGCGCTGCTGCCCGGCGTCATCGCCAATTACCGGCTGTTGCCCGGCACGCTCGTCACCCCCGCCGCGCGCGCGTTGCCGTTGGTGGAAATGGCGCTCGGCGTCGCGCTGTTGCTCGGCCTTGCCCCTTTCGCCGCTGCCGCCGCGATGCTGTTGCTCGCCCTGTTTGCAGCCGCCATGGCCGTCAATATCCGGCGCGGGCGCGGCCATATCGACTGTGGCTGCGGCCATGGCGCGCTGCGCCACCCGATCGGCTGGCCGCTGGTCGCGCGCAATCTGGCGCTGGCCGCGCTACTCGCCCCCGCTTTGCTCATGCCCGCGCCCCTTTCGCTGCCCGACACCACCAGCGCGCTCGCCATGGGGCTGGCCATCGTCTTGCTAAGCCACCTGTTCCAGTCGCTTGGCGCACTTGCCGCCTCGCCCCTTCACCGGAGATGATCCGCCGATGCTGACCTCCCTCATCATCTCGCAAATCCTGTCATGGCTCGTCATCTTGGCACTGGGCGTCGCGCTGGTCGCGCTGGCGCGGCAGGTCGGCGTGCTGCACATCCGCGTCGCGCCAGCAGGCGCGCTCGCCACCAGCGGCGGCCCGGAAGTGGGCGCCACCACCGGCGCGATTGCCGCCCGCACGCTCGACGGCGCGCCCGTCAGCATTGGCGGCCATGCCCATGGCGTGCCGCTGCGCCTGCTCCTGTTCGTTTCCGCGCAATGCCCGTTGTGCAAGGCAGTGATCCCGATGGCGACCAGCTTCGCCCGCGCCGAACGAGTCGCCCTGACCTTCGTTGGTGACGATGATGCCGCTGCCCAGCACGCGATGATCGCGCAGCATGGGTTGGAGGGCCATCCTTTCGTCAACGGCCCGGAAGTGGGTCAGGCTTTCGCCGTCGCCAAGCTGCCCTTCGCGGTGCTGCTAGACGCGGACGGGGCGATCTTGTCCAAGGGGCTGGTCAACAGCCGCGAACATCTCGAAAGCCTGATCGTCGCGCATGAAATGGGCGTGCGCACGGTGCAGGATTATATTGGCGGGCTGAAGGCGCAGGCCGCGTAAGAGCAATCGGGGGCAAGATCATGAGCAAATTCAACGCCGACGCCATGGGCGAAAAGCTGCTGCGCAAACTGGCAGGCGGCTCCTCGCGCCGCTCCATCCTCTCGCGCTTGGGGGCGGTGCTGGTCGCCGCGCCCGCTTTCCCGCTGCTGCCGGTCAGCCGGGCCGAAGCGGCCAAGCCCGACCGGTCGCCCGAAACCAAGACCTTCTTCGCCCGCACCGCGCAGACGAAGGACGAAACCAAATGCGACTATTGGCGCTATTGCGCCATCGACGGCGCACTTTGCACCTGTTGCGGCGGCGGCATCCATAGCTGCCCGCCCGGCGCAGAACCCTCGCCCGTCTCCTGGGTCGGCACCTGCATCAACCCGGACGATGGCAAGGCCTATCTGATCGCCTATCGCGACTGTTGCGGCAAACCCGCCTGCGGCCAGTGCGGCTGCGACAATACCGACCGTGAGACACAACTTTACATGCCGCAACTCAATAATGACGTGATCTGGTGCTTTGGCACCAGTAGCATGGAATATCATTGCTCCACCGCCGTGCTGGTGGGCGCGGCGAGCTGAACCCTCCGCATTGCGCGTATTCCACCCCCCATCCGTTCGGGCCGTGCCTGTCGATTCCCTCCGCTTTTCCGCATGAGGGCGCGTCCCATCCTCTATGCAGCGTCGCTTCTGCTCGGCATCACCACGCTGACCCATGCCGCGCAACACCCGCTCAGCCTGCCCCCCATGGGCGCGCTGCCCGCCGCCATTACCGATTCTGCCATGGCCCGCGCCGACTATGTCGAACAATGCGCGGGCTGCCACGGGGTGGAAGGCAGCACCGCGCCTGCCGCGCTGCCTGAATTGCGCGGCCGGGTCGGCTGGTTCCTCTGCACCCCCGCCGCGCGCGCCTATCTCATCCGCCTGCCCAATGTCGCGCACAGCCGCATCCGCGATCCGCAACAACTGGCCGATATGATGAACTATGTCATATTCGGCCTGGGCGGTCCCAGCGCGCCTGCCAACGCCGCGCCCTTCACCGCGCAGGAAATCGCGCATGAACGGCAATTCCCGCTGTCTGCTGCATCCCTGAAAGCCGAACGCGCCCGCCACGTCGAATCCGCGATCCGTCAGTGCAAAGCCCCTGCATCCCTGCGCCTGCTCTATCCAGGCCAGAAGGGGTAGCGTAAGGGGCGGATCCGGGTAGATTGGCGTTATAAAGACTGTTCATTTGCACCTTGTTCGCAAGGGCGCCTATGACCGGCGGAAACGAACGAGAAGGAAAAGCGATGGCCGTGTCAGATTCGATGGACGAGGCAAGCGAGCATTTTGCCTATTGCGTTCAGCTATTTGGCGGCACGACGGCTTTTTCGCGGCGGCTTGGCATAGACGAGCGTGCCGTCCGCCGCTTCATCAATGGTGAGCGGCCCGTCGGCGCAGGACTTCTGGAAGATACCTTAAAGGCATTGCGCACGCTCATTGCGGACGCGACCCAGGCCGAACAGCAGATCGCTGCCACATTAGGCGCACCGTCGACCGATCCGGCATAAAAGGCCAGTCACGCTCGGCGTTCGATAACGAGATGGCCATTCTCTCCCCATAAAACCGCCGCCGAACCCCGTTAAGGCTCGACGGCGGCACAACAACCCTTCCCCTGATCCGTTAGAATTTCTGTCCGAAGCGGACGCCGAAGAATTGCGGCTTGATGGCGAAGGTCCGCGACGATCCCGAACAGAAATCGATCGAGCAGAAGGTGTTTTTCGTCAACTCGCCACGCTTGTCGAAGGCATTTTGCAGGAACAGGGTCAGGCTCCAACTGTCCTTCTTGATCCCGCCGGAAAAATCAAAGCTGATAAAGCCCTTCGTATTGCCCAGCAGCGTATTATTATCGACGTTCAGATCCTGCGTCGCTCCGGTCTGATACAGTGCAGCCCCCTGAATATAGGCCGCATAATCACCCATATAGGTGTCGTATCGGATCGACGTCGTACCCTTGAACCTGGGCTGGCGCGGCAGGCGCGTGCCATCTGCGGCGGCCACCTGCGGCGTGGGCGGGCTGGAGTCCGGCACATCCTGTCCAAGCGTGCAGGTCGCCAGCTGAGAGATGGTGGATGTCGTGCGGTCCAGCGCGAAGTTGCAGAAATTGCCCTTCAGCGTCGCATCATTATACGCGCCCGATGTCGAGATCGTAAATTTGCCCAGTTTCAGGTCGGCATCATATTCGATGCCCTTCACCTCTGCCTTGCCCGCATTGCCGGTCATGCCAGCGCCCTGCGCGCCCGACACCACCACGCCATATTGGATGTTGTTCCACTTCTCGAAATAGACCGCCGCATTGAAGCGGAACATGTTGTTCCACGTCGTCTTGACCCCCAGTTCGAAATTGGTGAGCGTTTCGGACTGGAATGGCGCAACATCGACCGGGCCGAAATTGCGGATGCGCAACGGCCGGTTGAACCCGCCGGGACGAAAGCCGGTCGAATAGTTGAAATAGACCATCTTGTCCGGCTGGAACTGCCAATCCAGCGCCACCTTGTGGGTTTCGCCCTTTTCCTTGTAACGGCCGGTCTGGTCGGCGGCGCGGAAATTGGTGTTCAGACATTGCAGCCGTTCGGCGGGCAGCGGCGTCGGACAACCCATTACCCCGGTGGGGACAAAGACCGACGTCACGGTGTTAGCGGCGGACCCCGCCACACCGGCAAAGCCCTTCACGGCATAATCGGTCCAGAAATAGCGCAGCCCGCCGGTCAGCTTGAGCGTGGGCGTGATATTATAATGGCCCTCGGCAAAGATCGCCTTGTCATGATAAAGCTGGTTCTGTTCGGTGATGTAGAAGCCATCACCCTTCACGGCCTGCGTCCCCAGCAGCATCGTGCCGAGCGGATTGCCGTTGGGGTTGATGATATCGCTGGTGTCGAAGAACGGATTGCCGTCGTCATCATACGCAATGCCAAAGCGCGCCGGCACGCCGATCAGCCCGCCCGGCACATCGCCGCCGCCGGTCGCGGTATAGCCTGTAATCCTATCCAGCCCGCGGATCGAATAATAGGTGTTCGTTTCATTCTTCTGCCGCTGGTAGAAACCGCCCAGCGTCAATTCGAATGGCCAGTCCTTGGGCGTCGACAGGCGCAATTCCTGCGTGAACTTGTCGCGATGCGTGTCGGCATGATAAAATTGCGTCGGGTCGATCAGCGAACATTTCTGCGCCGCGCCTGACCCGGTGCAATTGTCGAAAAATTGCAGATAGCTATCATAACCCGCGCCGAACCCGTCATAGGTGACGGTATAATAGGTATAGTCGTTGAGCGTGCGCGTGCGGCGTTTGAAATAGCCGGTGGCGGACACGACGTCCCAATCGCCGATATGGCCGTGGATGGACAATGCGGCCTGATACCAGCGATCGTCATTCTTGGTCTGGTCATAATCATGGACTTCCAGGTCGCCGACGCGCGGATCGAACCCGAAATAGCCATTGGCGACCTGCTTTTGCGCCGTGATTTCCGGCGAGACTGACCAGCCATCGACCGGCTCCCACAGCAATTGCAGCCGACCGCCAAATTCCCGAATCGTATTATAATCATCCCTGGCGATGTCGGCATTGTTCAGCGCGAAACTGGTCGCCGGATTATTGTCGCCCAGCGTGTAGACGGCCGGTGCGCCATTGTTGAGCAGGCCGTTGTTGGGCGTGTTGTCGATATAGCCGCCATCGCGCCGATAATATCCCATCGCGCGCACGGCCATAGTGTCGGTCATCGGCACGTTGATGTAGGATTCAATCTGGCCGCCAAAATCGCCCTTGCCATATTTATTGGCTTCGACGTCATAGCCGAATTCGAATTTGCCCAGCTTGGGCTTGTTGGTGATCAGGCGGATGGTGCCGGCCAGCGACCCTGCGCCATAAAGCGTGCCTTGCGGCCCCGCCAGCGCTTCGACCCGTTCCAGATCATAGGCGTGAATGTCCGGCACTTCGGTCCCGGTGATCGGTATGTCGTTCAGATAATAGCCGACCGAGGCATAAGCGCCGCCTGCCGGTACGATGCCACGGAAAAACGCCGTGTTGCGGCCCGGCCCGATCCCTTCGAAAGATACCGACGGCAACAGGGCGGCGAAATCGCTCAAGCCCTTGACCTGCCGTTCGGCCAGCGTTTCGGCGCCCAGCGCCTGCATGGAAATCGGCACCTTCTGGATGCTCTGCGCGCTGCGCGTTGCCGTCACCACGATTTCGCCCAGCCCCTGATCCTCGGCGGCGGGCAAGGCCGGATCGACGGCGGCCTGATCGGCGCCTTCTGCGGCACGCGCAAAGCCGGAGGAGGCAAGCCCCGCCAGGATGGTAGTCACCCCCAATATCTTCATCAGCTGCGACCGGCGACGAGACTGGACTTTCATTCTGTACGACTCCCCCTGAAGAAACGAAGCCTCTCTTTCCTCTCCCGCCCACGGTTTTCCCGTGCGTTTATGATGCAATGCGCCATGCCGTTGCAGGCACATTGCACTTTGGCTTTCGCAAAGGCACACGCCCCCGCGACCGGAACCGCCATAGGCTCCGGGCCTGCCGCCCAACGGCGCAGCATTGATGATGTAACCGTGATACCCCTTGGACTTTCGCCATTACGGGACGCTTGTCCAAGTTTGATAATGCTGTAACGATTGCAGGAGTCAACAGCATAGTTGCATGTCTGTGACAGGATGTTGCCGACGGATTGCGCAGCTGCGCAATCCGGTTCATTGTGCAGCACGGAAAAAAGCGCAGGACTTTTCATGGACACTGTTTCGGGCAATGCCGGCATGTCGACCCGCCCCGTTCCTGCGGAGGAGGCGCTGGCCCGCGCGACAGCGATATTGGACGCACAGCCCGACGCCGCGCTGGCGCAGGCACAGGCCATTCTTGAAAAGATGCCCGGCCTCCCCCCTGCCGAACTGCTCGTCGCGCAGGCGTTGCGGCGCATGGGCCAGCCCAGGGCCGCACGCGACCAGCTCGCCGCGCTCTCCCTGCGCCACCCGCGCGTGCCGGCGATCCTGTGGGAACTGGCGCAGGCCGCACGCGATGCGGGCAATGTCGACCAGGCGCTGGCCGCGCTCGATCGCCTGACCCGGCAGCAACCGGGCGTGTCGGGCGGATGGTTCCTGATGGCCAGCCTGTTGCGCCGGGCCGGGCGGACGGACGACGCATGGCGGGCCGACCTGTCGGGCGTCCATGCCGCCGCGCGCGACCGCGACCTGCTCGACGCGGCGATGGCGATGCACGACGACCGGCTCGACGCCGCAGAAGCGATGCTGGACGCCCGGCTCGCGCGCCTGCCCGACGATCCTTCGACGATCCGGCTGCTGGGCGAAGTCCATTGGCGGCGCGGCGACATGGTGCGGGCGCTGGCGCTGGTCGAACGTGCGGTCGATGTCGCCCCCGGCTTCGACCTTGCCCGCGACTTCCTCATCCGCCTGCTGCTTCAGAATAACCGGCTGGCCGATGCGCTGGTCCATGCCGACATTCTCGCCACCTCCCCGCTCAAAAACCCCGGTTACGACCTGATCCGCGCGTCGGTGCTGGTGCGGCTGGGCGATCAGGACGGTGCCTGCGCCATCTATCGGCACCTGCTGGCGCAAAAGCCCGAACAGCCGCAGGTCTGGCAGAATCTGGGCCACGCGCTCAAGACGCTGGGGCAGCAGGCCGACGCCGTCCACGCCTATCGCCAGGCCGTGTCCCATCAACCGGCCATGGGCGAAGCCTGGTGGAGCCTCGCCAACCTCAAGACCGTCAGGCTGGACGCGGCCGACGTTGCGGCCATGCGCGGCGCGCTCGCTACGCTGGATAGCGACCCGGCCGAACGGCAGGAGGATATCTTCCACCTCCATTTCTCGCTGGGCAAGGCGCTGGAAGATGCGCACGATCATGCAGCGGCCTTCCGCCATTATGATCGCGGCAACCGCATCCGCCGCACGATGATCCGCCACGACGCCGCCGAATTTTCCGCCGAAGTCGCCGCCACGCGCACCTGCTTCACCAGCGCCTTCATCGCGCGGCAGGGCGCAGGCGGCTGCCCCGCGCCCGACCCGATCTTCATCGTCGGCCTGCCCCGATCCGGCTCGACGCTGGTGGAACAGATTCTGTCCAGCCACAGCCATGTGGAAGGGACGATGGAACTGCCCGACATGATGATGATCGCCAGCCGCCTGGCTTCACGGGTCGACGACGGCGAATTTCCCGATTTCGCGACCATGATCGCGTCGCTGACCCCCGCCGACCGCACGCGCCTGGGTGAGGAATATGTCGATCGCACCCGCGTCCACCGCCATGCCGACACACCCCACTTCATCGACAAGATGCCCAACAACTGGCAGCATGTCGGCCTGATCCGGCTGATCCTGCCCAATGCCCGCATCATCGACGCGCGCCGCCATCCGATGGCCTGCTGCTTTTCGGGCTGGAAACAGCATTTCGCGCGCGGGCAGGCGTTCAGCTACGATCTTGACGACATCGCCCGCTATTATCGTGACTATGCCGCGCTGATGGCCGCATTCGACGCCGCAGCCCCCGGCCATGTCCATCGCGTCATCTACGAACAAATGGTCGCCGACACGCCGGGCGAAGTCGCGCGCCTGCTCGACTATCTGCGCCTGCCGTTCGAGGATGGCTGCCTTGCCTTCTGGACCAACAACCGCGCCGTCCGCACCGCCAGTTCCGAACAGGTGCGCCAGCCGATCTTCACCGACGGGGTCGATTACTGGAAGCATTTTGCCCCATGGCTCGGCCCGCTCGAACAGGCGCTGGGTCCGCTCATTACCGAATATCCGCCCAAATCCGCGCTTTCCTGACCCCGCCCGCCGTGCCAGCGCCACGCTCCCGCCACAGGCTGCCAATTTTCCCTTGCCCCGGCGGCAATGTCATGCACAAAGCTTGCCAACTGTCGCCGGGCGGGTGAATTGCACCCCGCGCCCAACCATCCGGCGGCAAGGATGCGAGCGATGCACGACGTAACGACCCAGGAACGGCCCCACCAGTCGGCCCACCCCCTCGCCCCGCAGGAAGTGGGCGAAGGACTGTCGGTCATTTCCATCGCCAAAAGCTATGACAAGCGTGTCGTCCTGTCCGACGTATCGCTGACCGTGGGCAAGGGCGAAGTCGTCGGCCTGCTCGGTCCCAATGGCGCGGGCAAGACGACCTGCTTCTATTCGGTCATGGGCCTGGTCCGTCCCGATCGCGGCCGCATCATTTTGGACGGTCAGGATATTACCGGCCTGCCCATGTATCGCCGCGCGATATTGGGTCTGGGCTATCTGCCGCAGGAAACCTCCATCTTTCGCGGCCTTACCGTGGCGCAGAATATCAGTGCGGTGCTGGAACTGGCCGAACCGGACAAGGCGGCCCGCGCCGCGCGCCTCGAACAGTTGCTGGGCGAATTTGGCCTGACCCGCCTGCGCGATTCCGCCGCGATGGCGCTGTCGGGCGGCGAACGCCGTCGCTGCGAAATCGCCCGTGCGCTCGCCGCCAACCCGTCCATCGTGCTGCTGGACGAACCGTTCGCGGGCATCGACCCGCTCTCCATCGCCGACATTCGCGATCTGGTGAAGGATCTCAAGACACGCGGCATCGGCGTCCTCATCACGGACCATAATGTCCGCGAAACGCTCGAAATCGTTGATCGCGCCTGCATCATCTATGGCGGCCAGATGCTGTTTGCCGGCAGCCCGACCGAACTGGTCGCCAATGCCGAAGTGCGCCGCCTCTATCTGGGCGAGAATTTCTCGCTTTGACATGATGCGGGGGCAGAGTCTTTTCATGCCGCACCGGCCCGCATCCCCGCCCGGCCATCCATTCAGGATATTCTGTGGGCGGCCGGGTGGGGGTGTGGACCGGTGCGGTCCCGAAATGCGCTCTTTCGCGCATTTCGCCAAAAAGCCCATCCTCTGATGGCGCTCGGTCCACGCCTCGACATTCGTCAAAGCCAGTCGCTGGTGATGACGCCGCAGCTTCAGCAGGCCATCAAGCTGCTGGCGCTCTCCAACCTTGAGATCGAGGCGTTCGTCGCGGGCGAGCTGGAAAAAAACCCGCTGCTCGACCATGGCGGTCCTGACGATTCCGCGCCCGCGCCCGACGGCATCGACCGCGATGTCGAACGCCCGACACTGGCCGCCGAAACCGGCGCAAGCGACGATCTGATCGCGCAGGGGCTGGGCGGCACCGACAGCCCGCTCGATGTCGATCATGGCGCCGCGACCTTCATCGACGATGGCCCGGCCGACCGCATGGCCAGCGGACCGGGAACCGGCTCCGGCAGCGGGTCCGACATGGCCAGCAGCAGCTATGCCGACGACGCGCCCGACTTCGACAGTTTCGCCGCGCCCGACGCCAGCCTTCAGGAACATCTGATGGATCAGGCGCGCGCCGCCTTGTCCGGCATCGACCTGATCGTCGCGGCGCAACTGATCGGCCAGATCAGCGAAGCGGGCTATCTGGAGGCGAACCTGCTTGCTACGGCCCATGCGCTGGGCCTGCCGCTATGTGACGTCGAACGGGTGCTGGGCGTCATCCACACATTCGACCCCACCGGCATCGGCGCGCGCACCCTGGCCGAATGTCTTACCCTGCAAGCGAAGGAAGCCAACCGCTACGACCCCTGCATCGCTCGCCTGCTAGCCAATCTGGACCTGCTGGCCAAGGGCGCACTGCCGCAACTGCGCCGCATCTGCGCCGTGGATGAGGAGGATCTGGCCGACATGATCGCCGAACTGCGCAGTTACGATCCCAAGCCCGGCCTGCAATTTTCCAGCGATCGCGCCGCGCCCGTCACCCCCGACCTGTTCGTGCGCGCCACCCGCGACGGGTGGAGCATAGAGGTCAATAGCGCCACTTTGCCCCGCGTCCTCGTCAACCGCACCTATTATGTCGAACTGGCCAGCGGCCCACAGGACAAGGCGGCCAAGGCATGGCTCGCCGACTGCCTCGCCAGCGCCAACTGGCTGGTAAAAGCACTCGACCAGCGGCAACGCACGATCATCAAGGTCGCCAGCGAAATCGTGCGCCAACAGGAAGATTTCTTCCACAAGGGCGTGGCGCATCTGAAACCGCTGACCCTCAAAGCCGTGGCCGACGCGATCGAAATGCACGAATCCACGGTCAGCCGCGTAACCTCCAACAAATATCTCTCTTGCCCGCGCGGCCAATATGAACTCAAATATTTCTTCACCAGCGGCATATCGAACGCGCAAGGCGACGGCTCCGTCTCGGCCGAAGCGGTCAAAAGCCACATCAAGGCATTGATCGCTGCCGAAGAACCCCATGCCATCCTGTCCGACGACACGCTGGTCGACCTGCTCCGCGCCAAGGGCATGGACATAGCAAGGCGCACCGTCGCCAAATATCGCGAGGCACTTGGGATAGGCTCGTCGGTGCAGAGACGACGGCAAAAGGCGCTGAAGGGGAAAGCGGCTTAGTTCAGCTGCCCCTCTGTCCTACCTATTGCCCTTTGACCACAATCGCGCCTGTTTCTTCCCCATTGACCGCTCATCCATCCCCGGCCCGGCGCCGGTCCCCGAAACTTCGTCCAAAACTTCCAAATCCGATATGGGCGACCTTTGTAAAGTTCCGTGCTTCCCAAGCCGCTTGACCCCGTCCCGCCAACGGGCAAAAGCAGGCGACACATCCTGGCCCAAGGACTGCTCCAACCCATGTCGATCGCCTATCTGAACGGTGCCTTCCTCCCCCTCGATCAGGCGCGGATTTCGCCGCTGGACCGGGGTTTCCTGTTCGCCGACGGCATTTATGAAGTCGCGGCCGTCATCTATGGCAAGCTGGTCGACAGCGCCAGCCACCTCACGCGCCTGCGCCGCTCCGCTGCTGCGCTCGGCATTGCGGTTCCCCTGCCCGACGACGCGATCGAAGCAGTGCAGAAACGGTTGATCGCCGACAATGGCCTTAACGAAGGCCTCGTCTATCTCCAGCTGACGCGCGGCGCGGATACCAGCCGCGACTTCCTGCCCGGACCCGCCCTGCAACCGACCCTGTTCCTGTTCACGCAGGACAAGCCGTTCCTCGACACGCCTGCCGTGCGCACCGGCATTGCGGTGGCGACCATGCCCGACCTGCGCTGGGCGCGGCGTGACATCAAAAGCACCGGACTTCTGGCGCAGGCCATGGCCAAGCAGGCGGCACGCGACGCGGGCGCGCAGGAAGCCTGGATGGTCGAGGATGGCTTCGTCACCGAAGGTGCCTCCTCCACTGCCTTCATCGTCGCGCAAGAAGGCATCGTGACGCGCCCTTACAGCAATGCCGTGCTGGCGGGCTGCACCGGCGCGGCGCTGACCGCGCTGGCGCAGGAAATGGGCCTTGCCGTCGTCCGCCGCCCCTTCACCGTTGCAGAGGCACTTGCTGCGCAGGAAGCGTTCATCACCAGCGCCTCGACCCTGTGCCAGTCGGTGGTGCGGATCGACGGGCAGCCGATTGGCGATGGCACGCCCGGCCCGGTCGCGATGCGGCTGCGTGCGCTCTACATCGCTTTCGCGCGGGCGACCTCCGTCTGACAATTGTCTCCATAATGGCGAGACTGGCCGATACCCCGCCAGACCACAGGAAATTTCCTGCCGCCTGCCCCCGTTCCGGTGGCAAGGTGGAGGGAAAATGGACCGGCAAAGGCGCGAAAGGACCATGATCGCGCCATGCTCATCCAATTTATCCCCAAAACGGTTCTTGATAGGCAGGAACCGATCCGTTCTTGCTTTAGTCTCAGGAACGAAGATAGAACGGGATTCGGAGCCGATGATGGACGATTTTTCCTACAGCCTGCCTGCCGAAACCAGCCAGCAACCGATCGGCACGCGCGACGACCGCGCCAGCCTGCTGGTCGTGGCGGATCAGATCGACGTGGCGGAATTGCGCCCGGTGGCCGATGCGGCCAGCCTGCGCCTGCTGGGCGTGACTGACCTGCACACGGCGATGGAGCGGCTGGATACGCAGGTTCAATGCGACACGCTGCTGCTATTCTGCCCCGTCATGACGCCCCTGCTCGAACGGTTGCTGGTGCAGGTGGAAACGCAGGCGATCCAGACCGGCATGGCCGTCATTCTGGTTGCGGGATGGGACACGGTGGACCTGGCCTTTGCCTGCCTGCGCGGTCCGGCCACCCAATTGCTCTGCGCGCCCGACCGGACCGAACTGGCCGCCGCGCTGGTGGCGGCGGGCGAACGCCGCCCCGCCCCCGGCCAGGTCCATGAAGTCGATCGTGAAAGCGCCCGGCTCCAGCAGTTGAGCGAGGAAGTCAGCCGCCTCGCCCGCACGCTCGACGCCCTGACTCAGCGCGCACACGCCGCCACGCCCAGCTTCGATCTTGGCACCCGCATATCCGACCGGCCCAGCGACTATATCGGGATGCCCGCCTTGGTCCCGATGGGTGCTGAACCCACCCGTGCGGACAGCGCACCGATCAGCGCGGCGCAGGTACGCGACCTGCTGCGCGCCCGCCGCATCCGTGCCGATTTCCTGCCCGGCGAGCTGTTTGCCGATCCCGCCTGGGACATGCTGCTCGACCTGCTGGCCGCCCGGCTGGAACAGGAACGGGTGTCCGTCTCCAGCCTCTGCATCGCCGCTGCCGTGCCGCCCACCACCGCCCTGCGCTGGATTCATACACTGACGGACAAGGGGCTGGTCGAACGGCAGGCCGACCCGCATGACGGCCGCCGCATCTTCATCGCGCTGGCCCATGACGCGGCAGAAGCCATGGTCCGCTGGTTCGGGGCCAGCCGTCGCTTGATCAGTCTATGATCGCGATGGCTTGACCGCAGCGCCATTTTTCCGCAATAGGCGCGCACCCTGAACGCAAGGGGGCGATTAGCTCAGTTGGTAGAGCGTCTCGTTTACACCGAGAATGTCGGCGGTTCGAGCCCGTCATCGCCCACCATCCCCCCAGCCGCACCGGCCCGCACGTTCAGGAAAGCCCGCTACACGCGCCAAACATACCAGCCCGCAGCACCCGCGCGCCTGACCGATGCCATAACTCCATAATGTGGAACCATATTCCACATTGAACCATATCCACGCTTCCCTTACCCTGCCCCAGCGAATCCACTCATGATGGTTCGCGCAGGAGAAGGGATGCCGATGCACTGCGCCTCGTCCGAGCGCTGGCCCATGTTGATCCGCGCATTCGCCCTCTGTTTCACTGCGCTTGCCATGCCGGCAAAAGCGAACGACCTGCTGCTGTTCGACGGGCGACAGGTCGCCAGCGTCATCCATGATGCTGACCGCCCCCTGACGCTGGCGGCGGACATGCTGGCGGGCGACCTGCGCGCGCTCACTGGCCAGACCCCGCGCCAGTCCACCGCCCTGCGCGGTTGCGCCGCGCTGTGCATCGTCATCGGCCAGCGCGGATCGCCGCTGATCGACGCCGTTGCGCGGGATACCGGGCTGGACCTCGCTTCGCTCGATGGCCAGTGGGAACGCCATATCCGCGTCGCCCTCCCCTCACGCAGCCAGCCTTCGCGCCGCTATCTCGTGATCGCCGGATCCGACCCGCGCGGCACCATATGGGGCATGATCGACCTGACCCGCGACATGGGCATATCTGCCTGGAAATGGTGGGCCGACGTCACGCCCCGCCGGGTCGATCGGCTGCGCGTCGATGGCCGCTATCGCCTGTCCGCCGCTCCTTCGGTTCGCTATCGTGGTATCTTCCTGAACGATGAGGATTGGGGGCTGCAACCCTGGGCCGCCAAGACATTCGAGCCGGAAACCGGCGACATCGGACCCAAAAGCTACGCCCGCATCTTCGAACTGATGTGGCGGCTCAAGGCCAATCTGATCTGGCCCGCCATGCACGACAGCACCAAACCCTTCTACCAGATTCTCGGCAATGCGCAGGCGGCGCAGGACCATGCCATCATCGTCGGCACATCCCACGCCGAACCGATGATGCGCAACAATGTGCGCGAATGGGATGACAGGGCGCGGGGCGACTTCAACTTCTTCACCAACCGCAAGGCGATGATCGATTACTGGCGTGACCGCGTCGAGGATGTGAAGCCTTACGACAATCTCTATTCGGTCGGCCTGCGCGGCAAGCATGATTCGGAAATGGAGGGGGCCGCCACGCCGCTGGCCGCCCGCGACGCACTGGCACAAGCCATCGCGATCCAGCGCGACCTGCTCGCCACCGCGCAAACCAAAGCACCCATGCAAGTGCCGCAAGCGCTCACGCTCTACAAGGAAGTGCTGGACCATTACGGGCTGGGCCTGAAAGTGCCGGACGACATCACGCTCGTCTGGCCGGAGGATAATTATGGCTATATCAGCCAGTTGCCCACAGCCCCGGAACAGACGCGCAGCGGCGGGTCGGGCCTCTATTACCACATCTCCTACTGGGGTCGTCCGCACGACTATCTCTGGCTCGGTACCACCCATCCCGCGCTGATCCGCGAACAGCTGGACCGGGCGTGGCAAATGGACACCCGCCGCCTCTGGATGGTCAATGTCGGCGACATCAAACCGGCCGAATATCTCACCCAATATTTCCTCGATCTCGCCTTCGACCATGGCGCAGCCGCACCGACCGCGCGCCAGCATCTGGAGGCATGGGCAGCACGACAGTTTGATGTCAGGCAAGCATCGGAAATTGCCGACATAATGACGGAATATTACGATCTGGCCTTCGAACGTCGCCCCGAATTTATGGGCTTCAGCCAGGTCGAGCCGACCACGCCGATCGCCATCGGCGACTATGTCCGCACCGGCGGGCAGGAAGCACAGAAAAGAATCGATCGCTATGTCCATCTCGCTGTCCATGCAGAAGCGTTGGCGGCGAGGATTCCGGCCGATCGCAAGGATGCTTTTTTCCAGCTGGTCCTCTATCCGGTGCGGGGTGCAGCCGCCCTGAACGAACGCAATCTCAAGCTGGATCTGGCTGCCCTCCACGCACGGCAGGGGCGACCCGACGCCAACAGCCTGTCGCGCGAAGCACAGGCCGCCCATGACCGCATCGTCGCGGACACCGCCGCCTATAATGACCAGCGCGGCGGCAAGTGGCGCGGCATGATGGACATGGCCCCGCGCAACCTGCCGGTCTTTGCCCGCCCCGCCTTCCCGATGACCGACGCCCCCTATCGTCCCGGCTGCGCGGTCGATGCGTCCGACATCCGCTTCGTCGCGGGGCGCAAGGCCGACCATGTCCTTACCGTCCATAGCTGGGGCGACGCCGCGCCATGGCAATGGTCGGGCCAGCACGGAATCAATCCCGCCACCCTGTCGGGCCGCCTTGATCCGGCTCATGGCTATCAGCAGCGCATCCCGGTTCGCTATGACGGCGCGTCATCGGTCAATTTCGGCACGCTGACCTGCGGCGGCAAGGCTTTCTCCGTCAGCGGCCGGCTGATCCCCGCAACCGACGACGCCACCCCGGTGGAGATCGACCGCACCCTCTCCCTCACCGCCGCCAACGCGACCAGCTCGGATTGGGAACGCATCGACGGTCTGGGATCACGCCAGGTCGCAATGCGCGCCCGACTCGCCCTCCCCTCACGCGCCAGCGCCGAAGGCACCGCCCCGCTCACCTACGCCTTTCAGACAAAGGACACGACCGACGCGCAACTGCGCATCGTCGCCCTCCCGGTCCATCCGCTGACATCCGCCCACCATTTGCGCATCGCCATTCAACTGGACGATGCGCCGCTCCAGATCGTCGATTTCGAAACCCATGGCCGCAGCAGCGAATGGAAAGCCAATGTCCTGAGCAATATGGCACAGCGCATGATCGCCGTCCCGCAACTGGCCAGCGGCCACCATCGCCTCAAAATCCATGCCCTCGACCCAGGCTTCCTGCTCGACCGGATCGACATTCGCCTCGACGGCGCACCCGACCTGTATGGCGCGCCACCGCTACGCTGATCCGTACCCGTAACGTTCATCGCGCAGCAAGCATCGGTGCGCCATCTTGCCGATCATGAACCTGACAGCCCTTCTTGGCGGCACGACCGTGCCTGTCCTGTTGATGCTCTCACCGCTCGCAGTGCTGGCGGCGAAGGACTGCACCGACGGGCGTCCGGCGGCAAAGGCAATGCAGGGCAAAGCGTGCAAAGCGCCGCAACTGCCGTTGATGTAGCCAAAGCGCATATTGCGGTGCGGCGCTCCCGCTGCTAATTCGCGCAGCATGATCCAGCCGCCCGAAACAGTCCGCACGCCCAAGTCCCGCGTTTCCTGCGACGGGTCGGGCGATATTCCCGCCGCCCTGGGCCATCCGCGCGTCTTTCTGGAAATTGACGAGCATGGCTATGTCGATTGCGGCTATTGCGACCGGCGCTTCATTTTGATCGGTGGCGCGGCCGATACGCCCGGTGCAGCCAGCGGGCCGGACGTCGCTTCGGGTGCCAGCCTCTAAAAACGCATTTTTTGATTGGGCCTGCGTCATGCCGCTCCTATATCGGGTGGCATGAACGATCTTTCCGCACAATTTACCGACGCCCGTGGCCTGCTCTATCGGCCCGGCCTGCTCGATCCCGATGGCGCGCGCCGCCTGACCGCCGATGCGCTGAAAGGCTGCGACGATGGCGAACTCTATCTGCAATATCGCGCCAGTGAGAGTTTCGGCTTTGACGACGGGCGGCTGAAAACCGCCGATTATTCCACCGATGCGGGCTTTGGCCTGCGCGGCGTGTCGGGCGAAATGACTGGCTTTGCCCATGCCAACGACATCAGCGAAGCGGCGATTCGTAAGGCCGCGCAGACGCTGAGCCTGCTCGACCCGGCGGCTGCGCCGCCCGCTCCCCCGCCCCAGCGCACCAATCGCCACCTCTATACCGACGTCAATCCGCTGGAGATCGTCCCCTTCGCCGAGAAGGTGACGCTGTGCGCCGCGATCGACGCGGCCGCCCGCGCCCGCGACCCGCGCGTCGCACAAGTGTCGGTCGGACTGGCGGGCAGTTGGTCGGTGGTCGAAATCGTCCGCGCCGACGGCTTTACCGCGACGGACATCCGCCCGCTGGTGCGCCTGAACGTCTCGCTCATCCTCGAAGAAAATGGCCGCCGCGAAACTGGCAGCTTCGGCATTGGCGGCCGTTATCTCTATGACGAAGTGATGGACCCGGCCGTTTGGAACCGGGCCATCGACGAAGCGCTGGCGCAGGCGCGCGTCAACCTGTGCTCGGTCGCTGCCCCTGCGGGCGAAATGACCGTCCTGCTTGGTCCCGGCTGGCCCGGCGTGCTGGTGCATGAGGCGATCGGCCACGGGCTGGAAGGCGATTTCAACCGCAAGGGCACCAGCGCCTTTTCCGGCCGCATCGGCCAGCGGGTCGCAGCGCCGGGCGTAACCGTGGTGGACGATGGCGCAATTGCCAATCGTCGCGGATCGCTCTCCATCGATGATGAAGGCACGCCAACGCGCGAAAATATCCTGATCGAGGATGGCATCTTGAAATCCTATATGCAGGACCGGCTCAACGCCCGATTGATGGGCGTCGAACCCACCGGCAATGGCAGGCGGGAAAGCTATGCCCATGGCCCCATGCCACGCATGACCAACACCTTCATCCGGGGCGGAAACGATGACCCCGAAGAATTGCTGTCGCGCATGAAGTCTGGCATCTTCGCCAAGAGCTTTGGCGGTGGGCAGGTCGACATCGTGTCGGGCAAGTTCGTCTTTTCCTGCACCGAGGCCTATAAGGTCGTGAATGGCAAGCTGGGCGATCCGATCAAGGGCGCGACCCTGATCGGCGATGGTCCCACTGCGCTGACCAAGGTGGTCGGCATCGGCAATGACTGGGCGCTGGACGAAGGCGTCGGCATGTGCGGCAAGGGCGGACAAAGCGTTCCGGCGGGTGTCGGCCAGCCGACGCTGTTGATGGAAGGGCTGACTATCGGCGGTACGGCGACCTGAGCCTTTGCCGCTACGGGTTGCGGAACCGCGCGCGCAGTTCGTCCGTATGGGTCATATGAACATGCTGACCGACAGCCATGATGCCGTAACTGCCGACTGGGCCGCCGCCCTGCTCGATTTCTGGTTCAATCAGGTCGGGGAAGCGGGTTGGTACAGCCATGATCCTGCGCTCGACCGCCAATGCAGCGCACGGTTCGAGCCGCTCTGGACGGATAAGCAGCAATTTGGCGCAGAGGCTTTTCTGGACCGGGCAGACGATGCGCTGGCCGCCGTGCTGCTGTTCGACCAGTTGCCCCGCAACATGTTTCGCGGCACCGCTCACGCCTTCGCCACTGATCCGCTGGCCCGCGATATCGCACGCGGGGCCATCGCGCTGGGCTATGACATCCAGATTGGCGGCGCGGGTCGCCTGTTCTTCTACATGCCGTTCATGCACAGCGAGACGATCGCGGACCAGGATATGGCGCTGACGCTGTTCGAGGGCGCGGGCGACGCCCGATCGCTAGATTTCGCGCGCCAGCATCATGCAACCATCGCGCGATTTGGTCGTTTTCCCCACCGTAACATAGCGCTCGGCCGTGACACCTTGCCCCAAGAAGCCGCAGCGGTTGCAGAAGGTGCCGACTGGTAGGACGCGCGCTGCCTCTTTTTTAAGCATCCATGCCGCATTGCCCATTTTTTTGGCGGCGCATCACATGCCGTCGCGCCTAAAGCCCCTGTTAACCCGCGTTTAACAAATTGGCACGCCTCTTGCTAAGTATGCCCCCGCACACCAGTAACAGGGGGCGACATGAAACTTGTCATGGCTATCATCAAGCCGTTCAAGCTTGACGATGTCCGCGAGGCACTCTCCTCGCTCGGCATCGCAGGTATGACGGTCAGCGAAGTTAAGGGCTTTGGCCGCCAAAAAGGGCAGACCGAAATCTACCGGGGCGCCGAATATTCGACGAACATGGTTCCCAAGATCAAGGTCGAGGTTGTCTGCGACGACGACCTTGCGCCGCGTGTCGTGGAAGCGACGCAGGCAGCCGCCAATTCGGGCGCGATCGGCGATGGCAAGATCTTCGTCCTCGATGTCGGTCAGGCCGTGCGTATCCGCACCGGCGAGACCGGCGAAACCGCGCTGTAAGAAGGGGGAAATAATGACCTTTTCCAAGAAACTTTGCGGAGTAGCGGGGGCGATCGGCCTGACCCTGCTCGCCGCGTCACCGGCGCTTGCCGGTCCGATCAAGGCGCCCGACGCCGCTGCCATGGCCGGCATGGTCAACAAGGGCGACGTCGCCTGGATGCTGATCTCCGCCGCGCTCGTGCTGATGATGTCGATCCCCGGCCTTGCCCTCTTCTACGGCGGCCTGGTGCGCAGCAAGAATATGCTTTCGGTGCTGATGCAGGTCTTCATGATCGTGTCGGTTGCGGGCCTGGTTTGGGTCTGCTGGGGCTATTCGATGGCCTTCACCTCCACCAGCACGCCGTTCCCCGCCATTGTCGGCGGCCTGGACAAGGCGTTCCTGATGAACGTGTCCAGCGCGACCTATGGCGCGACGTTCAGCAACAACGTCTATCTGCCCGAACTGGTGTTCGTGGTGTTCCAGATGACCTTCGCCATGATTACGCCTGCCCTCATCGTCGGTGCCTTTGCCGAGCGCGTGAAGTTTTCGGCGCTGATCATGTTCGTGGTCCTGTGGCTCACGATCGTCTATTTCCCGATGGCGCACATGGTATGGTATTGGGCCGGCCCGGACTTCCTGGCTGACGCACCGACCGATGCCGGTCTGCTGTGGGGTTGGGGCGCACTCGACTTCGCTGGCGGCACTGTCGTCCACATCAATGCCGGTATCGCTGGCCTGGTGGGCTGCCTCATGATCGGCAAGCGTATCGGCTTCCCCAAGGAACCCATGCCGCCGCACTCGCTCGTCATGACGATGATCGGTGCCAGCCTGCTGTGGGTCGGCTGGTTCGGCTTCAACGCCGGTTCCAATCTGGAAGCCAATGCCGTCACTGGCGTCGCCTTCATCAACACCATGGTCGCCACTTGTGCCGCCGCCGTCAGCTGGGCGCTGGTCGAACAGTTCCACCATGGCAAGCCTTCGCTGCTGGGCGCTGTCACCGGCGCGGTTGCTGGCCTCGTCGCCATCACGCCTGCCGCTGGCCTTGGCGCACCGATGACCTCGATCCTGCTGGGCTTCGTTGTCTCCCCGATCTGCTACATCTTCGTAGCGTTCGTGAAGGGCAAGCTGGGCTATGACGACAGCCTGGACGTGTTCGGCGTCCATTGCGTGGGCGGCATCGTCGGCGCGATTGCGACCGGCATCGTTGCCGCCCCGTCGCTCGGCGGTCAGGGCGTGTTCGACTACACCGTGTTCCCCGCAGGCTTCGACGCCGACAGCTACTCGATCAGCACGCAGGTCGTGACCCAGATCAAGGCCGTTCTCTTCACGCTGGTCTACTCCGGTGTGCTGAGTGCGCTGATCTACTTCGTGATCGACAAGACCATCGGTCTGCGTCCGAACGCGGAAGACGAGCAGCAGGGTCTGGATCTCTCCAGCCACGGCGAGCGCGCCTACAATATGTAAGATTGGCAGGGCGGGCCGCCCGAAAGGGACATGGCCCGCCCGCCCCACCTTGTTCCTCCTGCGAACATGCCTTGGGCCGGTGCGAAAGCATCGGCCCTCTTTTTTGGCAATGATGACAGGATCAGTCAGCCGCCCCGGCCAGGCCCAATTCGGATCGGCCAAAGCCGCCGGTCAGCCCGTCGTCCGCGTCCACAGCACCGAAGCACGCGGCGCATCGGCGGGCCAGCGTCGCGCGCGCCCGATCACCTGGCTTCCCGCCCGCGCCACCCATAACAGCTTGTCGCGTTTGGGCGTTATCACGCGATGGTCCCAGGCCGCTTCGCCCCGGCGCGCCACTTCGCGGGCGATGTCGCCATAGATGCCCGCTGCCGCCAGCACCGCCCAGGCCGCACGCGGCGGCAACGCGCCGGTGCCGTGGCGCGCGCTCTGCTCATAGGCAGCAGCCATATCCGCCAGTCGCTGACCCAGTTGCGCCAGAAGTGGGCGCACCCATGGCTTCATATGTTCGCCGGGCGGAATATCCATCTCGGCCAGCCACTCCTGCGGCAGGTAGCAGCGATCCGCTGCCTCATCCTCGCTGATGTCGCGGGCGATATTGGCCAGCTGGAACGCCAGCCCCAGGTCGCAGGCCCGGTCCAGCGTGGCTTCGTCGCGCGGATCGACCCCCATCAGCACCGCCATCATGCAGCCGACCGCGCCCGCAACATGATAGCAGTAACGCAGCATGTCGTCTTGGCTGCGCGGCCGCCAATCGCGCGCGTCCAGCGCAAACCCTTCGATCAGGTCATGGGCATAGCGGGCGGGAATGGCACATTCGCGGATCACCACGCCCAAGCCGTCAAAGGCGGGATCGCCGGTCGGCTCCCCGCGCAACGCCGCATCGGTCAGCACACGGATGGTCGACAGCCGCGCCTGTCCGTCCTGCACGCCGGTCAGCGTGCCGCCATGGTCCTGCCCATCGGCAATGTCGTCGCATTTGCGGCACCATGCGTAGAGCAGCCACGCCCGTTCGCGCGTTTGCGGATCGAACAGGGTGGACGCCATCGCAAAGGATTTCGACCCGCGCGCTATACTCTGCCGCGCATGGGCGACGAGGGCAGGACGGTCGAGGGGGAGAGGATCGGTCATCGGTTCGCCATGCCCTCCCCCGGCCCCTCCCGCAAGCGGGAGGGGTAGAAGATCAAAGTCGGTCGGCCTTCATCGCAAAGATCGTTTCGTGCGGCTGATAAACGGCCATGTCGTCGACCAGCGCCTCGATGCTGTCGGCATGGATCAATATGCCAGCATGTTGCGCCCGAATGAACCCCGACTCCACCATCTGCCGGTTGAAGCCGATCAGCTGGTCATAGAAGCCCGCGACGTTCAGCAGCCCTACCGGCTTTTGATGATAGCCCAGCTGCGCCCAGCTGATCGCTTCCCACAATTCGTCCATCGTCCCGACGCCGCCGGGCAGAGTGACGAAACCGTCGGACAGGTCCGTGAACATCTGCTTGCGCTGGTGCATGGTCTGAACGACGTGCAGCTGCGTGCAACCACGATGCGCCACTTCCGCGCCAACAAGTGCGTCAGGGATCACGCCGATCACCTCGCCGCCCGCATCCAGCGCCGCGTCCGCCACCGCGCCCATCAGGCCGAGCCGTCCCCCGCCATAAACAACGCCGATGCCGCGTTCCGCCAGCGTGCGGCCGACATGCCGCGCCGCGTCCACATAGGTCAGGTCCGCCGGGGTCGCCGAACCACAATATACCGCCAGTCTCTTCATCATATCCTGCCCAGATCGTCCACCATCAGCGCCGCCGTCGCCTTCGCGCTGCCCACCACGCCGGGGATGCCCGCGCCGGGGTGCGCGCCTGCCCCTACCAGATAGAGGTTGGGGATGACATCGTCGCGATTATGCGCGCGGAACCAGGCGCTTTGGGTCAGCAGCGGCTCCAGGCTGAAGGCGCTGCCCATATGCGCGTTGAGATCGCGGCCGAAATCGGACGGCGCATAATGGAATTGCGTCACGATGCGCGACCGGATGTCAGGGATCAGCCGATGCTGAATCTCATCCAATATCCGTTCGGCATAGGCCGGGCCGAACTGGTCCCAGTCGATCGGCAGCTTGCCCATGTGCGGCACCGGGGCGAGCGCATAGAAGGTCGAATGGCCTTCGGGCGCCATCGACGGATCGGTCACGGTCGGGTGATGCAGATAGAGCGAGAAATCCTCCGGCAGCACGCCATGATCGTAAATGTCGGTCAGCAGTCCTTCGTAACGCGGCCCGAACAGGATCATATGGTGCGGGATGCCCGGCCAGCTGCCTTTGATACCGAAATGCAGCACGAACAGGCTGGGCGACCAGCGCTTGTTGGCCAGCTTCTCGCCCTGCTTTTGCCCACGCGGATGCTGGCCGAGCAAATCGCGATAGCTGTGCATCAGGTCGGCATTGCTGGCAACGGCGTCCGCCTCCCCGCGCCATCCCGACGCGGTGTGGACGGCGGTGACCCGGTCGCCATGGGTTTCGATGCGCGTGACCGCATCGCCCAGCCGCAACGTGCCGCCGATCCGCTCGAAATGGGTGGCCATCCCCTCGACCAGCTTGTTGGTGCCGCCCTTGGCGAACCATACGCCGCCATCCTTTTCCAGCTTGTGGATCAGGGCATAGATGGCACTGGTCTTCATCGGATTGCCGCCCACCAGCAGAGTGTGGAACGACAGCGCCTCGCGCAGCTTCTCGCTTTTGACGTAGGAGGACACGATCGAATAGACCGACCGCCAGGCCTGATATTTGGCGAGCGCCGGAGCCGCCTTTATCATCGAGGCGAAGTCGAGGAAGGCGACTGCACCCAGTTTCCGATACCCTTCTTCGAACACGCCGGCGGCATAGTCGCAGAAGCGGTCGTAACCCGCGACATCGCCTGGATCGAGCTTGGCGATTTCGGCGCGCAGGGCGACTTCGTCGTTGCTGTAATCGAAATTGGTGCCGTCGCGCCAGTTGAGGCGATAGAAGGGACTGACCGGCATCAACGTGACGTCCTGCGCCATGTCATGCCCGGTCAGCCGCCACAGTTCGGACAGGCAATCGGGGTCGGTGATGACCGTCGGTCCGGCGTCGAACGTGAAGCCGTCCTTCTGCCACATATAGGCGCGCCCGCCGGGGCGATCGCGCGCCTCGACCAGCGTGGTGTCGATTCCGGCCGATTGCAGGCGGATGGCCAGCGCCAGGCCACCAAAGCCCGCGCCGATGACGATCGCTGTCCTGTTCATCGAGCGGGCGGCTTCAACAATGTTCGCATGGCATCCCTTATGGGCACGGGGGGGCGTCCGCACAAGATGCGGATGCGGTCGGTCAGGGTGGAGCGTCCAGCGTAGAAACGCTGGATCAGCGGGGCTTTAAGGCGATAGAAGCGCGCGAAGATGCGCCAGCGCCGGTCGGGCGCGGCGGCCCCGAACAGCATCTTGCCGAGCAGCCGGTAATAGCCGCCCCGCCGCCAGTGGCGCGCGGCATAGGCGCGGGTCGCGGCGGGCAGCGTGTCGAGCGGCTGGTCGACCAGCCAGCGTGCGAATCGCACCGCGTCGGGCAGCGAATATCCGGTCATCGGCTGAAAAAGCCCCGCCCGCACCCCGGCCCGCGCTACAGGATCGGCAGCGGGCCAGTAATGGTCGAAATCGCCGCCATGGACCACCGGCAGCACGCCCTGTTCGCGGTGGACGACCTGCGCGCCCTGCCACCCCTGCGCCCGCGCATAGGCCGCGATCCGCGCGTCGATGGCCGACACGTTCAGGTCGGGCGTATCGCTATAATAAGTGTCCTCGACAAAGATGGTGCGATCACCCCAGGGCAGCAGATAGACGAAGCGATAGCCGTCGATCTGGTCCACGGTCGCGTCCATGATGACCGGACGGTCGACCCCGTGCGGCGCATCGAGCGTCACGGCGTGGCCGACGAATTTCTGCCACCCGCAATGCAGCGCCGACAGGTCGCCCGCCCCCCGCGCGTCGATAACCGCCCGCGCCTGTATCGTTCGCCCGTCAGCCAGCGTCACGCCGGTCGGCGACAGGCTGACCACATCGGCATCGGTCAGCACGGCGTCCCCTAAAGCGACAGCGACATGGACAGCCAGACGCGATGACGTCACGCTGTTATAGGGCGTGTCCAGCCGCCGCCTTTGCCCCGGAAAGCGCACCTCATGCCCCTGACCCCAGCGGTGGGTGACGAGCGGATCGACCAGCCAGCGGTCGTCCGGCGCAACGTCGCCATCGAAGAAGGACCAGATGTGATTGCCGCCGATCGCGCCGTCCCGCTCGATCAGCAAGACCCGCATTTCCGGGCGCCGCGCGGCAAAGGCGAGCGCGATCAGGCTGCCCGCCAGGCCGCCACCCACTATTGCCAGATCGCAGTCCATAGGGTTCGTCATCACGCCCCTGTTAGGGCAGAGCGCCCGCGATGGCCATGCAGGACGTGCAGCCAGGACATGGCTTTTGGGGCATCACATCTTGCCCAGTTTCCGAATATAGGATAGGGGGGTATCCTATGCACATTATTGCCGATCGGGAAAAGTTGCTGGCGCGCGTGCGCCGGATCGCGGGGCAGGTCGCTGCCGTCGATCGCCAGTTGGCGGGCGATGCGGGTTGCTCCGAAACGCTGCAACTGGTCGCATCGGTGCGCGGCGCGGTCGGCAGCCTGATGGAGGAACTGATCGAGCAGCATATGCGCGAACATGTCGCCCGCCCCGGACTGACCGATGCGGAGCGCGCCGCCGCGACCGAAGAAATGCTGGCGCTGATCCGCCGCTACGGGAAATGACGATGCACGACGATCATGATCATGGCTGTGGGCATGACCACACTCCTGCGCCGACCAGCATGGAGGGCGAGGACAGCCATTATTTCGACCATATCTATCTGTCCGCCGGGCATGATCAGAATGCCAAGCGCACGCTGTGGGTCGTTTGGCTGACGGCGGCGACGATGGTGGTGGAAATCGTGGCGGGCTGGACCACCGGGTCGATGGCGCTGCTGGCCGATGGATTTCACATGGCGACTCATGCCGGTGCGCTGGCGGTGGCGGCGGCGGCATATAGCTATGCCCGGCGTCATGCCCGCAACCCGCGCTATACGTTCGGCACCGGCAAGGTCGGCGACCTGTCGGGTTTCGCCTCTGCGCTGCTGCTGGGGGTGATGGCGCTGTTCATTGCGATCGAATCGGGGATGCGCTTTTTCCAGCCGGTCCAGGTCGCGTTCGGCGAAGCGACGCTGGTGGCGATAGTGGGCCTTGTCATCAATATCGTCAGCGCGCTGCTGCTGGGTCACGACCATAGCCACGATCACGGGCATGGCGATCATGACCACGGTCACGCCGACAATAATCTGCGCGCCGCCTATGTTCATGTGCTGACCGACGCGCTGACGTCGGTGCTGGCGATCGCGGCGTTGCTGGCCGGGCGGTATCTCGGCTGGTGGTGGATGGACCCTATGGTGGGGATATTGGGCGCGGTCGTCATTGCCCGCTGGGCCTGGGGATTGATGCAGGATACCGCTGCCATCCTGCTCGACACCGCAGAACCTGCGCTGATGACCAGGGTTCGCGCCGTGGTGGAGGCGCAGGGCGCGACCATCCACGACCTTCACGTCTGGCGCATCGGTCCCCACGCCCATGCCGCGATCGTTAGCCTGAACGCAGGCGCAGACGTGGCGCAGGTGCGCGCGAAAGTGCGCGCCCTGCCCCGGATGGAGCATGTGACGGTCGAGGGATGATCGCCGACGCGGCCAAATCCCCTCTACTCTTTCCGATTTTCCAAGCGCAGCACCATTGCGCATCGCCTCCGCTTTGGTCGATGATGCGCCATGGATTTCATGAAATGGATCAACTCGCTCGACGAGCTTCTGTACGAAGTCATGAGTTGGCTGCTATTCTTCCCGCTGACGCTATGGCGTTGCGTCAGGTATCCATTCGCCATGATGGACTATGCCGACGAACAGCTCGCGCGGCCTGAAAACGAACAATTTGCCGCAGCGCTCAGCCCGCCGCTGTTCCTGGCCATCGCCCTGCTGATCGCCCATGCTTTTTCCATGGCGCTGGGGCAGATCGACCGGATCGTCGCCAACCGGCACGGGCTGGCGGGGCTGGTGGACGACGAAGCCAGCGCCCTCATTCTACGGCTGGTGGTCTTTGCGTCCTTTGCACTGTTCGCGGCCACCCGGATGGTGCGCAAAAGCGGTCTGGCGATAGATCGCACATCGCTCCGCGCGCCTTTCTACGCCCAATGCTATCCCACGGCGATCTTCGCGCTGGGGCTTGGCCTGGGCGTCAGCCTGGCCAACGTCGCCTATCCTGCCGCCGCTGTCGCCAGCCCGATTCTCATCGGCGCCAGCACCCTCAACTATGTCATCGTGGAGACACGCTGGTTCGCCATGAAGCTGGAAACCGGCTATCTTCCGGCGCTCGGCGCGGTGTTGCTGACCCTTGTCGAAGGATTTACCCTGCTTCTTATCGTCGGATTTCTCTTCACGCGATAGACCTGCCGTCCACCCCCAGCCCATTCGAGGAAATGCCCATGCGTATAATGTCGATGACTGTGGCCATGCTCGCGCTATCGTCCGCCAGCGCGATGGCGCAAACGCCGCCGGATGTGAGCGATCTGATCGGCGCAAGGGCAGCGGGTGGCGAAACCCAGCTGGAAGCGCGGGGCTATCGCTTCGTCACGCCCAATGTGGTGCGGGACAGCAAATGGTCCTTCTGGTGGAGCGACCGGCAGCGGCAATGTATTTCCGTGACCACGACCGATGGCCGCTATGCGGCGATCGGCGCCATCCCGGCGGCCAATTGCAATGCGGCTGTCCCGCAGGCACCGGCCCGCCCCTCCGCGCAGCGTGACGCCATTTCACTGGTCTGCATCGGTTCGGGCAGCGGCCCTGCGGCGCAGAGCAATTCGGGCTATCGCTACAATTCCAAATCGCGCAAGTTCGAGCCGGAATTCGGCACCACGCTGGGCCGCGAAGGCTTTTCGTCCGATCTGGAAATCGACATTTCCGGCGGGGTCGGCCGCATCCACCCCTCCGGCAAGCTGGTGTCACCGATCCATTCGGGCGGATCGGACGGATGGTGGCCAATAGCGGACCTGATGATGACGCCGGACCGGATCAGCGGCAGTTACCGCATGAACGGGATGAACAAACCCCGGTTCGATTATAACCGCCGCACCCGCATCATCCGCGTCCGCGCAGCGACCGAATTTACCGGGCGTTGCGAGGAGCAGTAGGCTCACTCCCCCTTGAGCGCGTCCATGATCTGGCGCACCGGCGTGATGTCATAGCCTGCCGCTGCGGCCTGCGCCGCCAGCACGTCGGCATTGTCGCCCGCCCGCGCGCGGGTCAGCGCCCATAGCAGCGTGCTGCGCGTGCCGGACCGGCAATAGGCCAGTATCTTGCCTGCCCCTGCCTGATCCAGCGCGCCGGCCATGCCATCGAGTTGCCAAGGCGCAAAGCCGCCATGTCCCACTGGCACCGCGACATAGGCGATGCCCGCCGCCTTGGCCGCCGCCTCTATCTCCGCGCCATTGACCTGCCCCGGTTCCTCGTCATCGGGGCGGTTGTTGACGATGATCGTCACCCCATCCGCCTTGGCCTGCGCCACCTGATCCAGCGTGATCTGGGGCGAAACGAGGATGCGGTCGGTCAGCTTGCGGAACATGGAATGCGTCTCCTTTGCCCTTCCCATGCGCCGGGAAGGCGATGGTTTCAAGTTTATCGCGTCACAGAAACGGCCGGATCGCCGCCAGGAAAGCGTCGCCCCAGGCGTCCAGCTTCTTCTGCCCCACGCCGCTGATCGTCCCCATGGCGCGAATGCTGGTCGGGCGCTGGTCGGCCATTTCGCGCAGGGTGGAATCATGGAAGATGACATAGGGCGGCACGCCTGCTTCCTGCGCCAGTTCGCGGCGACAGGCCCGCAGCGCGTCGAACAGCGGATCGCCGACCGGGTTGGCATCCGCCCCGTTGCGGGCATTGCGGGACCGGCGCTCGCGCTTGGGCGGCACCAGGATGCGCACTTCCTCTTCCCCGCGCAGGATCGGCCGGGCGTTGGGGCCGAGCATCAGCCCGCCATGCTCGGTCGTTTCCAGCGCGTCGCGCACCAGCAGCGCACGCGACACCGGGCGCAGCAGCGCGGTTTCGTCCCCAGAAACGATGCCATAGACCGAAATCTTGTCATGGCCGCGCTCGCGCAATTTGTCAGTGACGCCGCCGGTCAGCACCGCTTCGATATGGCCGGACCCGAAGCTCTGGCCGGTGCGATAGACGGCGGACAGATATTTGCGCGCGGTTTCGGTCGCATCGACGCTGGCCGGAGGCGAGAGGCAATTGTCGCAATTGCCGCAGGTGGCAGGGGGCGATTCGCCGAAATGACGCAGCAATATCGCCCGGCGGCACGTCGCGGTTTCCACCAGCGCGCCCAGCGCCGCGATGCGGGTGCGCTCACCCTGCTGGCGGCTCTGGTCCAGTTCCATGATCCGCTGGCGCGCGCGGGCGAAATCCTCCGCGCCCCAGAACAGATGCGCGACCGCCGGTTCGCCATCGCGGCCCGCACGGCCCGATTCCTGATAATAGCCCTCGATCGACTTGGGCAGGCCTGCGTGCGCCACGAAGCGCACGTCGGGCTTGTCGATGCCCATGCCGAACGCGACGGTGGCGACCATCACCATATCTTCGCTGGCGATGAAGGCGGACTGGTTGCGGGCGCGCACTGCGGGGTTGAGGCCCGCATGATAGGCACGCACGGCGCGGCCGCCCTTGCCCAATGTTTCGGCCAGCTTCTCCGTCGCGGCGCGGGTTTGGGCATAGACGATGCCGGGACCAGGATTGGCCGCCACCAGATCGGCCAGTTGCCGCGTCAGCCCGTCGCGCGGGTGGACCGCGTAGCGGATATTGGGCCGGTCGAAGCCGGAGATGATGAGGCCATCGCGCGGGATGCCCAGTTGAACGAGAATATCCTCGCGCGTGTGCGCATCCGCCGTGGCGGTCAGGGCCAGGCGCGGAACATCGGGAAATTCGTCCAGCAGCGGGCGTAAAAGTCGGTAATCGGGGCGGAAATCATGCCCCCATTCGGACACGCAATGGGCTTCATCGATCGCGAACAGCGCAACCTTGGCGGACCGGAGCAGGCTTCGAAACCCCTCCTGACTGGCGCGTTCGGGTGCAACGTAAAGCAGGTCGAGATCGCCATTGCGCAGGCGATCCTGCGTCTCGCGCCAGTCGGCGTCCACGCTGGTCAGGCTGGCGGCGCGCAGGCCCACGGCGTTGGCGGCGCGCAACTGGTCGTGCATCAGCGCGATCAGTGGCGAGACGACCACGCAGCAGCCGTCGAACGCGGCGGAGGGCAATTGATAGCAGAGCGACTTGCCCGCGCCGGTCGGCATGATCGCCAACGTCGGTTGACCCGCCATGACGCGACCCACCACCTGTTCCTGCACCCCGCGAAAGGCGGTGAAACCGAATATGTCGTGGAGGAGCGTGGGAATGTCGGGCCGCATCAGCGGCGCTGTAGCGACTGGTGCGGGCAAGGGCTAGTGCGCGCTACTGCGCCGGGTCGAGCAGGCATCCCCAGCCGGGCCGGTAGCGCGCCGTGCGTGTCGCCATCAACGGCACGCTGGCATCCACCGCCCGGTCTTCGGGCCGGTCGGTCAGCGACACGATTCCCATGCCCGGTTCCTTGTCATCCTGACAACTGCCCATCGCCCGGCCTTCGACATAGCGGCACGAACAGGTCACGCGCGCGCCGAATGCCGCGCCCAGTTGCGCCCGGTCGCGCAGGGCGCTCCAATGCCAGACCAGCAGCCCCAGCAGCAGCATGGCAATGGCGCAGGCCAGATAAATGATCGTCCGGCGGCGCGACATATTCCCGACTCGCTTGTGCATAGGCTAAGGGCGGGCTGTATGAAGATGGATCGCAAAAGCGTAAAGCGCCTTGGCATGGCGCTGGGCATGGCCATAACGGTCGCCGGGGCGGCGGCGTGGGCAGGCGATGCCGCCGATCCCGCGCCGGTTTATACCGTCGCCAGCGACGCGGTGGTGGACGAAGCGGCCTTGCGCGGTGCGATCGACCCGTTGTTCGAGGATGGCGACATGGGGGAGACCCGCGCGCTGCTGGTCATGCGCGACGGGGATATTATCGCGGAACGCTATGCCCCCGGCTTTGGTCCCGATACCAAGCTGATGTCCTGGTCGATCGCCAAGAGCGTGACGGCGGTTCTGGTCGGCCTGATGGTCGCGGACGGGCGGCTGGCGATCGACGCGCCGGTGCCGGTCGCGGCATGGAACCAGCCGGGCGATCCGCGCGGGCGCATCACGCTGCGGCAATTGCTTCAGATGACGTCGGGGCTGGACCATGTCGAGGATGGCGAACCGCAGCCGAGTGGCGACACGGTGCGGATGCTGTTCACCGACGGGGCGCAGGACATGCGCGCCTTTGCCGAAGCCAAGCCGCTGGCCAATACGCCCGGTCGCGCCTTTTCCTACAGTTCGGGCAGCAGCATCATCCTGTCCGACCTGATGACGCGGATGCTGACGGCCAGCGCCGATCCCGACGTGCGGCGGCGCGCGATGCAGGCGTTCATCGACGGACGGTTGAAGGCGCCGGGCAAGCTGCCCAGCCTGACGCCGGAATATGACGCCAACGGCACGATGATCGGCGGCAGCTTCCTGCACATGACCGCGCGCGATTATGGCCGCTTTGGCGAATTGCTGCGACGGCAGGGACGCGGGCCGGGCGGGCAT
Source organism: Sphingobium sp. KCTC 72723 (assembly GCF_014280435.1). Lineage (NCBI taxonomy): Bacteria > Pseudomonadati > Pseudomonadota > Alphaproteobacteria > Sphingomonadales > Sphingobiaceae > Sphingobium > Sphingobium sp. KCTC 72723. Next base: position 2,193,428 of record NZ_CP060388.1, read on the forward strand.
CAGATATTGCCCGAAAAATGGGTCGATTTCATGCGCACGCCGTCGCACCGCAACCCTGCCTATGGCGCGCATCTCTGGCTCAACCGCGCGAGCGATGAAAGCGCGCTGATGCCCGGCGAAGCGCCCGAAAGCCTGTTCGGCTGCGTCGGGCATAATGGCCAATATATACTGGTTTCGCCTTCGCAGCGATTGACCGTGGTGCGGATCGGCATGTCGCCCGACAAGGACCAGCGCACCGCCGTCAAGACCGCGCTGGCCCGGTTGATCGGCATGTTTCCGGGTTAGGAGTCTGTTTCGCAATGCGTGAAGGCGCGCATTGCGGTTGCCACACCGGCCCACCCCCCCACCCGACCGCCCATTCAGGATATGCTTAGTGGGCGGTCGGGTGGGGGTGTGGGCCGGTGCGGACTCGCCGAAGGCGCACTAAATAAAGAACTTCCCCTCGATCATAGTCCGGCACGCCCCGGTCAGGATCACCCGGTCGCCGTCCAGCGTGCAGCCCAGCTGCCCGCCCCGCGCCGACGCCTGCTCCGCGCGTAATTGCGCCTTGCCCAGCCGCGCCGCCCAGAAGGGGGCGAGCAGGCCATGGGCAGAGCCGGTCACCGGATCTTCATCCACGCCGCCGCCCGGCACGAAAACACGGCTGCATATGTCCACATCGCTGTCATGATCCGCCGCCGCCGTGGCGATCAGCATGACGTCGCCCAGCCGCTTCAACGCCGCGAAATCGGGGCGCAGCGCGCGCACGGCATCGGCGTTGGGGAACAGGAACAGGCTATATCCGCCATCGCGCCAGTACGATTCGACCGGCGCGCCGCCCAGCCCTGCGGCCAAGTCCGGCAGCGCGCGTGGTGCCATATCCCAGGCAGGCAGCGACAGGGCATAGCCCGCGCCATCGCGGCGCACGGTCAGAATACCGGCATGGCGGGTGCGGAAGCGCACCGCATCCCCGGTCATCAACACATGAGCGCTCGCCAGCGTGGCGTGGCCGCATAATTGCACCTCTACCGTGGGGGTGAACCAGCGCAGCGCATAGTCGGCGTCGGGATCATCGGGCGTGGCCACGGTGAAGGCAGTTTCCGACAGGTTATTTTCCGCCGCGATGGCTTGCAGCGTCGCATCGTCCAGCCAGGCGTCGAGCGGCATCACGGCAGCGGGATTGCCGGTAAAGGGCGCGTCGGCAAAGGCATCGACCTGAGTGAAGGGCAGGATGGGCATGGGCATTTCCTTATGTCGCGCCTACTCAGATGCCGCGTCCGGTTGCCGCGCGACAGAGCCGACCTTGGGCGAGTGGCCCTGCACAGGGGGAGTTAGGATGAGCATATGCGCCGTTGCGCAGGCCCACCCCCTACCCCAGCAGCACCAGCGCGCTGCATACGGCAAAGCCCACCACGATGTTGAGCGGCACGCCGATCCGCACGAAATCGGCGAAGCGATAGTCGCCCGCCGCATAGACCAGAGCGTTGGTCTGATAACCGATCGGGGTGGCGAAACAGGCCGATGCGCCGATCATCAGCGCAACCACCAGCGGGCGCGGATCTACCCCCAATTGGTGCGCCAAGGCGATGGTGATGGGCGTCATCAGCGCCGCGACGGCATTGTTGCTGAGCAGTTCGGACAGGATCAGCGCGAAGAAATAGATGACGAACACCAGCGACCATGCCGGCGCGCTTTGCAGCAACGGCTTGACCCAGCCGACCATCAGCCCGACACTGCCCGCCTGCTCCAGCGCCAGGCCCACGGCCAGCATCGCGAAGATCAGGATCAGCACGTCGCCGTCGATCGCGCCCCATGCTTCTTCCGGGTCGATGCAGCGGGTGATGAGGATCAGGCCGACCGCAATGAACGCGGCCAGCCCGATGCCGATCACGTCCAGCGCCGACAGCAGCACTACGCCCGCCATGGCGACCATGGCGATCCACGCCTTGTTCCGGCGGAACGCGCGGGCGCGGCTGATGTCCACGCCGATCAGATGGGGATTGTCGCGCAATGAGCGCATCGCGTCGTCCCCGCCCGCGATCAGCAGCCGGTCCGCGCCGCGCACCCGCGCTTCGGCCAGCGCCGGGCCGGGCAAATGGCGCGACCGGTTGATGCCGATGATCCGCACCCGCAAGTCTTGCAGGAAGGGGACGTCGCGCAACCGTTCACCAATGGACGGGTGGTTGGGCGCGACCATCGCCTCGATCACCGTGCCGTCCTGCGCCGACGTCGTCAGGTCTGCGGCGATGCCCAGATCGAACGCGCCGGATTCGCGCAACGTCATGATCGCCGTGCCATCGGCCCGCACGACCAGCCGGTCGCCCGCCCGCAATTCTTCGTCCGCAATATCACGCCGCCGGATTTCCGCACCGCGCTTCAGCCCGATCAGCACCACCGACCGGCCGAACAGCCCCAGCGAACCAATTTCCCGCCCGATCAGGTCGCTGTCCTGCGGCACGGCCAGTTCGGTCAGATATTCCTGCACATTGCCGCCATCCTCGCCGCTGATCGCGGGGGGATCGCTGGGCAGCAGGAAGGACAGGCACAACAGCGCGACGATACCCGCCGCGCCCCCGGCAGCGCCGTAAATGGTGATGTCGAAAATGCCGAAAGGGACCATGCCCTGTTCGGCCGCTATCCCCGACACGATCAGGTTGGTCGATGTCCCCACCAGCGTCAGGCAGCCGCCCAGCACGGCCAGGACGTTCATCGGGATCAGCAATTTCTTGACGGGGTAGCCCGTCACCTGTGCCAGTTTGAACAGGATCGGGATCAGCAGCACGACGACCGGCGTGTTATTGAGAAACGCCGACACCACGAATGCGCCCAGCATGACTTCCGCCAGCGCCAGCCGGGGATGTTTTTGCGCGCGTTCCATGATCTTGTCGGCGACGCGGTTGATGACGCCGGTGCGAATGAGCGCGCCCGACAGCACGAACATCGCCCCCACCGTCAGCGGCGCGCCGTTGGAAAAGACGGAGAACAACGCTTTTTCGTCCAGCATCCCCAGCAGCGCATAGGCGCACGCCCCGACCACCGCGATGACCGTGGGCGAATAGCGTTCGCGCACGAAGGCGACGAACATCGCGGCCAATATGATCAGCCCGATTTCCGCGCGATAAATGCCCAGCAATGCGGTGATGAAATGCATCTGTTCTTCCCCCCGGATCGCGTCGTCGCATGTTCCGCCGGAGGAGAAACGAAAGGGGCCAGCCATGGTTGCATGGCTGGCCCGTATCGCGGCGGTAAGGGGACGTTTTAACCGTTAATCCGCGCAATGCGTGGTGACGCTCCCCATGGCTTACGCTCTGCCGCTTGCCCATCAAGTGGACGATGACGTGATGCTATCCTAAACGCAGCGAGCCGTCTTGCAGCTTTATTTCGGTTCGGCTCGTCCTTCACCGCATTGGGCGCGGTGGAGCAGTTTCTGGTCGGCCAGCACCAGCGCCATCATCGCTTCGACCACCGGCACGCCGCGAATCCCGACGCAGGGGTCATGCCGCCCCTTGGTGATGATGTCCGACGCTGCGCCGTCACGGGTGACGGTTTCGACCGGGATCAGGATGGAGCTGGTCGGCTTGAACGCGACGCGGACCTTGACCGGCTGCCCGGTCGAAATGCCGCCTGCTATGCCGCCAGCATGGTTGGCCAGAAATGTCGGCCCATCCGCACCGGGGCGCATCGGGTCGGCATTATCTTCGCCGCGCAGGCTGGCGGCGGCAAAGCCATCGCCGATTTCCACGCCCTTGACTGCGTTGATGCTCATCATCGCGCTCGCCAGTTCGCTGTCCAGCTTGGCATAGAGCGGTGCGCCCCAGCCCGCCGGAACGCCGCTGGCGATACATTCCACCACCGCGCCAAGCGAGGAGCCGTCGCGCCGCGCGCCATCGACCAGCGCTTCCCAGCGGACGGCAGCTTGTGCATCGGGGCAGAAAAACGGGTTCTGGCCGATCTGGGCAGGATCGAAATTGGCATAGTCGATCGCGTCGCCACCGATGGCGCTGACATAGGCGAAGATGTCGACTTCTTCGATCACGGCCCGCGCCACTGCCCCCGCCGCGACCCGGCTGGCCGTTTCGCGCGCCGACGATCGCCCGCCGCCGCGATAGTCGCGAAAGCCATATTTGGCGTCATAGGCATAGTCGGCATGGCCGGGGCGATAGGCTTTGGCGACTTCGGAATAATCCTTCGACCGCTGGTCGGTATTTTCGATCATCAGGCTGATCGGCGTGCCGGTGGTGCGCCCTTCGAACACGCCCGACAGGATGCGCACTTCGTCCGCTTCCCGCCGCTGGGTGGTGAATTTCGACGTGCCGGGTTTGCGCAGGTCCAGCCAGGGCTGAATGTCGCTTTCGTTCAAGGGCAGCCCCGGCGGGCAGCCATCCACCACCGCGCCGATCGCGGGACCATGGCTTTCGCCCCAAGTGGTGAAGCGAAAGACGCGACCGAATGTGTTGAAGCTCATTCTGCTGCTTCGCTATCCCAATCTGAACCAAAGCGCTCCGCCATATAGCGTGCGCTGCCGAAACGACCAGCCAGCAAACCTTCCACCGTCAGGTCGGCATCCAGCGCTGCCCAATGTAGTCCGAACCCGGCCCCTGCAATTTCGACCGCCTCAAGCTGTTCCGGGCTGGCATGTTCCAGCCCCTGAGCCAATGTAGGAGGGAAGGCAAAGGTGGCGCCACTGACCAGATCGATCACGATCCGGCCCGTATCCCGATCATAGCGGGCTGCGCGCGCGCGCGGTTTGATGGCAAGGTCATGCTCGCCGCGCCGGACAGCGTCGTCAAACTGTGCCTGGGTCAATTCACCCATGAATGCCGTTCCACCTTTCGATCAGATAGTCGTGCTTTTGTCGCACGATTTGCAAAGCGCGTCGACTCTCACGCAAGTCCGCACCGACGATTCGCACCACTTCGGGCTGACCATCCCGTCCCATCAGCGCGATTTTGGTTTCGCCATTCCCGAATATATGGACATGGGGCGGCGGATGGTCGTCGGTGTAGATCATGACGCGAAGATGCCCCGCGCGCAGAACCGTCGGCACGTCCCTTATTTGTCCAGCGCGATGTCCGGCGCGTCTTCGGCCTTCATGCCGATGACGTTATAGCCTGCGTCGACATGATGGATTTCGCCGGTCACGCCCGATGCCAGATCCGACAGCAGGTAAAGCCCCGCGCCGCCGACATCCTCGATCGTCACATTGCGGCGGAGCGGCGAATTCAGTTCATTCCATTTAAGGATGTAGCGGAAATCGCCGATGCCGCTGGCCGCCAGCGTCTTGATCGGTCCGGCGGAAATGGCGTTGACGCGGATATTTTCGGGGCCAAGGTCCATCGCCAGATATTTGACGGAGCTTTCCAGTGCCGCCTTGGCCACGCCCATGACGTTATAATGGGGAATGACCTTTTCCGCGCCATAATAGCTGAGCGTCAGGATGCTGCCGCCATTGGGCATCAGCGCGCGGGCGCGGCGGGTGACTGCCACAAAACTGTAAACGGATACGTTCATAGTCAGCAGGAAGTTGTCGAGGCTGGTGTCGACATAGAGGCCACGCAGTTCATTCTTGTCGGAAAAGCCGATCGCGTGGACAACGAAGTCGAGACCGCCCCAGCGCGCTTCGATTTCCGCGAAGGCTGCGTCGAGCTTGTCCATGTCGGTCACGTCGCAGTCGATCAGGAAGTCGGAGCCGACTTGTTCGGCGAGCGGCCGCACCCGCTTGGCCAGCGCTTCGCCCTGATAGGCGAAGGCGAGTTCCGCGCCCTGTTCGTGCAGGGACTTGGCAATGCCCCAGGCCAGCGACTTGTCGTTGGCCAACCCCATGATGAGGCCGCGTTTTCCTGCCATCAAGCCGCTCATATCGTCGTTCCGTTCCCTTGGGTCACCGCCGCTGCGTCCAGTTCCTCTTGCGGGAATTCCGCCAGCGCCGCATTCAATTCGGCGCCAATTACCACGCCAAGCCCGACGAGAAAGAAAAAAATGAGCGTGATCATCACCCCGGCCAGACTGCCATAGGTGCGGTCATAGCCGCCCAGCAGCGAAAGCGTGGGCGGCAGCAGCCAGGTGGTGGCATACCACCAGAGCGAGGTGGCCAGCGCGCCGGGCCATTTGGGAAAGCGCCGGTCCTTGTAGGCGGACGGGGTGAGCGAGGCATAAAGCGACCAGAGCGCCAGGCACAATATCGCCATCGGCACCAATTTGGTCAGCGTCAGGATGCGAATGACATCGTCGGCGAAGGGAAATAGGCGCAGGACGATCTGTTCCGCGCCGGTCAGCACGATCTGAAGCGAGAAAGCGAACATCACCGCCAGCACGCTGACCAGAGTGATGCCGATGGCGGCCAGGCGATAATGCCAGAACCCGCGCGAGCTTTTGGTGCCATAGGCGCGGCGCAATATGTCGCGGATCGTTTCGATCAGGCTGCCCACGGTCCACAGGCCGACCAGCGCGCCCAGCCAGAGCAGCGAGCCGGTGCGCGCGTGCAACACGTCGATGATCGGTTGGCGCACCACTTCGGCCACGCCGCGCGGCATGTTGGCCAGAAACACATTTACCGCGTTCAGCCCGTCCTGCGTGCTGCCCAATACCGACGCGACGGCCGCTGCGACGATGAAGAAGGGGAACAGGGTGATGAGCGAGAGATAGGCCAGATTGCCCGCGTGAATGAAGCCGTCGCTATAGGCACCCACCAGCACGCGCCGGACGATTTCGAGCGTGCGGGCCGTGGGCCGGACCCGCTCCATCTGGGCGCGGGCATGGGCCTTCAAACGATGGCGGCGCTGTTCGGGGGATTGGGGCGAGGGTTGCATCGACCCGATAACGCCTCAGACCCCCAGATGGGCGCGAACGGGCCGACTGTCCTGCCAGCTTTCGACCAGCGCAAGAATCGCCGGGTCATCGGCAGGCACGTCGATCTGGAGCGTCACCAGTTGATCGCCGCGTGCGCCGCCCTTGCCGGTAAAGCCCTTGCCGCGCAGGCGCAGCGTCTTGCCCGACATCGCCCCCGTCGGCACGCCCAGCATCACTGCGCCATCGACGGTCGGCACCTTGACCTTGCCGCCCTTGACCGCTTCGTCCAGCGTGATCGGCAGGTCGAGCAGCACATTGTCGCCGTCGCGGGTGAAGAAGGCATGGGGGCGTATCTCGATCGTGACGATGGCGTCGCCTGCCCCGCCCGGTCCCGGCTGCCCCTTGCCCGACAGGCGCATCTGCGTGCCGTTTTCCACCCCGGCGGGCAGTTTCAGGTCGATCGTCTTGCCATCCTGCAAGGTAATCCGCTGGGGCGCGAGGATCGCGGCATCGGCGAACGGCACGGCCAGACGATAAGCGACGTTCGCGCCCTTTTGCGGCGGGCTTTGTCGTCCAAAACCGCCAAAGCCGCCGCCACCGCCCGCGCGGCGACCCGCGCCGCCGAACAGGCCTTCGAAAATATCGCCAAAGTCGCCGCCGCCGGAATCGAATCCGCCGCCGCCCGGCTGACCACGAAAGCCCCCCGGACCACCGCCGCCAAAGCCGAAGGGGGCTGCCGGATTGCCATCGCCGTCAATCTCGCCCCGGTCGAACCGGGCGCGCTTGTCCTTGTCCGACAGCAGGTCATAAGCATTAGTGACGGCGGAAAATTTCTCCGCCGCCGTGGGGTTGTCCCGATTCTTGTCGGGATGCAGTTCCTTGGCCAGCTTGCGATAGGCCGACTTGATCTCCGCCTCGCTGGCGCTGCGTTGTACGCCCAAAATGGAATAGGGATCGGCCATCATTCTACCTGTTGCACAAAAGCATCATAGCGCGACTATGTGGCCGAGGTTGCGCCGACATTCAAGTCAGGGATGTGCGTTGCCGGTCGGCCGGTCGGGACCGATCCCTGCCAAAGGCCCATATCGACAGCATCATGCCCGCGCCGTAAGAGAGCGGCATGACCGATCCCTTTGCCCTGTTCGACGACTGGTATGGCCAAGCCCGCCAGAGCGAAATCAACGATAGCAACGCGATGGCGCTGGCCACGGCGGATGCGGACGGGCGTCCGTCGGTCCGCATGGTGCTGCTGAAAGGCCATGGGCCGGACGGTTTCATATTCTATACCAATTTCGAGGGGCGCAAGGCGGGCGAGCTGATCGCCAATCCCCATGCCGCTTTGCTGTTCCACTGGAAATCCATGCGGCGGCAGATCCGTATCGAAGGCCCGGTCGGCCCGGTGGACGATGCCACGGCCGACGCCTATTTCGCCACGCGCGGGCGCGACAGCCAGTTGGGCGCTTGGGCGTCGGACCAGTCCCGCCCCCTGCCCGACCGGCAGACGTTCATGGACCGATATGACGCGATGGCCGCGCGCTTTGCCGACGGGCCGGTGCCGCGTCCACCGCACTGGTCGGGTTTTTGCGTGACGCCGCACCGCATCGAATATTGGCAGGATCGCGAGCATCGGCTGCATGAACGGCGGGTTTTCACGCGGTCGGGCGATGGCTGGAGCGAAGGGCTGCTTTACCCCTGAGCGTTTGTCTCGAAATTCGCCTTTGGCGCATCCGCACCAGCCCACACCCCCACCCGACCTCCCATTCAGGATACAGTCTGTGGGCAGTCGGGTGGGGGTGAGGGCCGGTGCTGCAACCGAAATGCTCGCCTTCGCGTATTTCGAGACAGACTCCAAGCGCCGCAATCTGCCCCATTTCGGACGGAGCGAGGCGCGGAAAGCGGCGCGTCGTTCGTCTATCCCCATGCAGCCTGGCGCGCACCGATTGCGGGTGACCCATGCGCCTGTTAGGTAATAGCCTGACAGAAGTAAAAGATGGCGCGGGCCGACCCCGCCCGGCCTAGAGGGACATAATGCGCAATAGACTGACGGCCTACATCCTGACCGGCATGGTCCTGGGGGTGATCGTGGGCTTCGCGGCCAATTTGTGGGTCGGCGGAGACGAGACGCTGGCCAAACAGGTCGCGGGCTATTTCCATCTGCTGGCCGACATCTTCCTGCACCTCATAAAGATGATCATCGCGCCGCTGGTCTTTTCCACGCTGGTCGCGGGCATCGCGCATATGGGCGACAGCGCGGCGCTGGGGCGGATCGGCGGGCGGGCGCTGGCCTGGTTCGTCATCGCCAGCCTGATCTCGCTGACGCTGGGCCTCATCTTCGTCAATTTCTTCCAGCCCGGCGCTGGGCTGAACCTTGTTCGCTCAGGCGTCGAATCGGGCGTCAACACCGAAGCGCTCAATTTCCGCGACTTCATCCTGCATGTCTTTCCGACATCCATGGTCGGGGCGATGGCGGAAAATTCGATCCTTCAGATCGTCGTATTCTCCCTGTTCGTGGGCGTCGCGCTGACCGCGATCGGCGACAAGGGCAAGCCGATCGTCACGGTCATCGAATCGATGGTCGAATTGATGTTGCAGGTGACAGGCTATGTCATGCGGGTCGCGCCCTTTGCCGTGTTCGGGGCGCTGGCGTCAGTCGTGACGACCGAAGGGCTGGGCGTGCTGGTCACGTTCGGCCAGTTGATCGGGGAATTCTACCTGGCGCTGGGGGCGCTGTGGATCCTGCTGTTCGCGGCTGGCTCCATTTTCCTGGGCAAACGGATGTTCAAGCTGGTTCGCTATGTTCGCGAACCGTTGCTGATCGCCTTTTCCACGGCTTCTTCCGAAGCGGCCTACCCCAAGATGCTGGAGCAGCTGGACCGTTTCGGCGTGCCGCGCCGGATCTACAGCTTCGTGCTGCCGCTGGGCTATAGTTTCAACCTTGACGGGTCGATGATGTATTCGACCTTCGCCACCATCTTCATCGCGCAGGCCTATGGCATCGACCTGCCGATCGCGACGCAGATCACCATATTGCTGGTGCTGATGGTGACCAGCAAGGGCATCGCCGCCGTGCCGCGCGCGAGCCTGGTGGTTGTTGCCGCGACGCTGGGCCAGTTCGACTTGCCGGTCGAGGGGGTCGCCTTCATCCTGGCGGTGGATCATTTCATGGACATGGGCCGCACCGCCACCAACGTGCTGGGCAATGCCATCGCTACGTCGGTCATCACCAAATGGGAAGGGATGCTGGAAGTCGAGGAGGCCGTCGACGTGCCGCATCCCAAGGCACCGGCGCATGGCCCGGCGCATGGCCGCGCGGGGCTGGAACTGGCGTCGGATATGACGGATGGCGACCGCAAGGGGTAAGGTTCCCGCAGCATCCTGCCCTTGCAGGGGGGGTGGCTATCGCATATGACCTTTTCTTATCCCTACAAAGTCATCCTGAATTTATTTCAGGATCCATCATGCCCAAAAAGCCGCCGTTCGCGACGAGAAATGGATGCTGAAACAAGTTCAGCATGACGATTAAAAGTAGAACAATTTCATATGCGATAGCCCTGCCTTGCAGGGGGAGGATTCTAAGCCGACTTCACCACAGCACGCCCTTGACCGGCTGAACCGGGGACGGTGCAGGGTCGCCGATGGACTGGAGCAGGTCGATTTCGATCGTGCGGCACATGGCGTTGAGCGACACGTCGTGAACGCTGTTGGCGAACGGATCGACCAGATCGTCACCGATGCGCAGGACGGCCAGGAACATGAGGCCCGCGACGGTCGAGCCAAGCGGCGTCGCCAGCCCCAGCGTTTCGACCAGCCCGATTGGCAGCAGCACGCAGAACATGTGCGTGAACAGGGTCGGCAGGAAGCGATATTGATTGGGCAGCGGCGTGTTCTTGAGCCGCTCCATGCCGCCCTGCGCATTGGCGATGTCGACCAGCACGGCTTCCATCTGCGCCTGCTGGATCGTGTCGATCCACCCTTCGCGCCGGGCGATGTCGATCCGCCGCCCGGTGCTGTCGAGCAGGCCGTTGGCCGGGTTGGTGCGGGCCAGCGCATGTTGCTTGTCCCGTTCCAGCAGAAATCCGGTGACAGCGTCGTCGATCGGCAGGCGGCGCAACTGGCAGCGCAGCGCGTTGACATAGGCGATCTGGCGCTTGACGATTTCGCGCTTGATGTCGCGGGCGTCGGGATCCGGCAGGAAGTTGCGGGTGGCGCGCGCCAGGCTGCGCGAGGCGTTGATCATCGCGCCCCACAGCACGCGCCCTTCCCACCAGCGCTGATAGGCCGAATTGGAACGGAAGCCCAGAAACAGCGCCAGCGCCGAACCGAAGATGGTCAGCGGCAGCGATGGCGCCTTGAAGGGCAGCACATAATAAGTGATCGTGACGACGCAGTCCCACACGAACAGGGCCGTCAGCGGCCGCCACACTTCGGCAGCGATCTGGCGCAGGCTGGGGACGGGTTCGACGATCATGGGCTTCTCCGAAAGGTAACGACCCCGCCAACGCAGGCCCGGCGCAAAGGCTCCACCGATGCTATAGCGAAACGACCGGCGCGGCCATGACGCAACTTGTGCGCAGGGCGGGTCGGCAGGGTCGACCGGCTGCTGGACATGCGCCACGCCGCGCGTAACGTGACCGGCGAGCGCGGCGGGCGAGGAGGCGGGCATATGGGCATGACACGGGCAGGTGCGGGAATCGTGGCGCTGGTCGCACTGGCGGGGCTGGTGGTGCAGTTTGCCGCGACGCTGGCGCAGACCGGATCGGTCGTGGAGACGGTGTGGACGCTGCTGCGCTTCTTTACCGTGCTGGCCAATATGCTGGTGGCGATGGCGTTTGGCGCAGTGGCGCTGGGCGGGGCGATCCGTCCGCGCCGGTTGGCGGGCGTGGTGCTGGCGATCCTGCTGGTCGGGATCGTCTATGGGCTGTTGTTGAACGGGCTGCTGGACCTGAGTGGTGGGGCGTTGCTGGCCGACACATTGCTGCACAAGGTGACGCCGGTGCTGGCGCCTTTGTGGTGGATCGGCTTTGCGCCACGCGGGCAGCTAGGCTGGCGCGACCCGTGGCGGTGGGCGCTGTTTCCCGCGCTCTATCTGCCCTATGCGTTGCTGCGCGGGGTGGCGGAGGGCCGCTATGCCTATCCGTTCATCAATGTGGCAAAGCTGGGCATCGGCCCGGTGCTGGTCAACGCCGCGCTGATTGCGGTGAGCTTCGTCGCGGCGGGCCATGCGCTGGTCTGGATCGACCGGCGCATGGCGCGGCGCGGTTAGCGCAATTTGGCGATGTTCAGGCCATCATCCTTGGCGCGGGCCTTGGTCGATTCCTCGGTCCGGGTCAGCGCCTTGGCAATGGATTTAAGGCCCATGCCCTTCTTGGCCAGCGTGTGCAGCTTCTGGATCTCATCCTGAGTCCAAGCTTGCTTGTGCCGTTCGAATTTTTCCTGCGCCATCACATTTCCTTTGGAAAGACCGCACCGGCCCGCTCCCGAACGGTTCAGGCCATGCCTGAACCCGACACAATCAATCCGCGAACGGATCGCGGACCAGGATGGTGTCCTCGCGTTCCGGGCTGGTGGAGACGAGGGTGACGGGGCAGCCGATCAGTTCTTCGATCCGGCGGATATATTTGATTGCCTGCGCCGGGAGTTCGGCCCAGCTGCGGGCGCCCGCCGTGGTTTCGTGCCAGCCTTCGATCGTTTCGTAGATCGGCTGTGCCTTGGCCTGATCCTGCGCATGGGCGGGCAGATAATCGTAGGTCTGGTCGCCGATCGTGTAGCCGACGCAGATGTTGAGCGTGTCGAACCCGTCCAGCACGTCCAGCTTGGTCAGCGCGATGCCGGTGACGCCCGATACCGCGATCGATTGACGCACCAGCACCGCGTCGAACCAGCCGCAGCGGCGCTTGCGCCCGGTGACGGTGCCAAATTCATGGCCGCGCTCGCCCAGCCGCTGGCCGGTGGCATCCTCCAGTTCGGTGGGGAACGGGCCGGAGCCGACGCGGGTGGTGTAAGCCTTGACGATGCCCAGCACGAAGCCCGCCGCATTGGGACCAAGGCCGGTGCCGCTGGCCGCCGTGCCAGCGACGGTGTTGGAGGAGGTGACGAAGGGATAGGTGCCATGGTCGATGTCGAGCAGGGTGCCCTGCGCCCCTTCGAACAAAATGCGCTTGCCCGCTGCCTTGGCGCGGTTGAGCGTCAGCCAGACCGGCTTGACGAAGGGCAGGATGAAACTGGCGATTTCGGTGAGTTCCGCCATCAGCGCGGCGCGGTCGATCGGCGGTTCGCCGAAACCGGCGCGCAAGGCGTCGTGATGGGCGGTCAGGCGGTCGATCTGAAGGTCGAGATCGTCGAGGTGGAACAGGTCGCACACGCGGATGGCGCGGCGGCCGACCTTATCCTCATAGGCCGGGCCGATGCCGCGCCGGGTGGTGCCGATCTTGCCCGCGCCGCTTGCATCTTCGCGCAGGCCGTCGAGGTCGCGGTGGAAGGGCAGGATGAGCGGGCAGGTTTCGGCGATCTGGAGATTGTCGGGGGTGATCGACACGCCCTGCCCTGTCAGCTTGGCCACTTCGTCGCGGAAATGCCACGGGTCCAGCACCACGCCATTGCCAATGACCGACAATGTGCCACGCACGATGCCTGAGGGAAGCAGCGAGAGTTTATAGACTTTTTCGCCGACGACGAGGGTGTGGCCGGCATTGTGGCCGCCCTGGAAGCGGGCGACGACATCGGCCCGTTCGGACAGCCAGTCGACGATCTTGCCCTTGCCTTCGTCGCCCCACTGAGCGCCGATCACGGTAACATTTGCCATGGATATAGTCCTTCGCCCCGCCGCGCGAACCGGACATGCCCTTCGACGGGACTCGACATGCCGGCGGGATAGGGTGGACACGGTGCGCCCTGTGCGAGCGGCGGTTAGCCGGGCGGGACCGGCGCGTCAAGACATGGTGGGCGCGGTAACATGGACAGCAAGATGGACATAGAGTCGCGATTTGCGCGCGTGAGGGGGCAAAATCCTATTTTTTGCGACAGTGGACCCTGCGCAAAATTCCAGAATAGCTGTTTTATATCAATATGTTATTCGATTATCGCGCGGACATGGCTTTTGGCCGCGACGGGCCACTGTAACGCGCGTTGTAGTTTTTCGTGCAAAAAGCGCGGTTCAGTAGGCGCGCGGTTCGTCGCCGTCGAGCCAGTGGGTGCAGCGTTGGGCGACGCCATCTTCCCCTGCCCCAAGCGCCGCGACGGTGTGCCAGCCTTCGGCGCGCAGCATGGCGGCGCGGGCGGGGTCGGCGGTCAGTGGCACGAACAGGCGGCGGGGGGTTTCCGCGCCGAAGCCTGCGTCGATCAGCGGGTCGGGATAGAGCGAGAAGCCCATGGCCGGTTCGTCCTGCCCGTCGGCGCGGCGAATGGCATAGCTGCCGCCGCGCCCGATTTCGCCGATGAACCCTTCGGCAAAGATCGAGAAGCCGAACCAGTTCTGATATTCGAAACCATGCCGTTCGGTGGGGTCGAGCGTCAGGGTGATGTCCCAGCCGATCGGCTTTGCGATGGCGCGCAGGCCCGCGATGCGGCTGTCGATCGCGCCGCCAAGCTGGGCGTTGAAGGCTTCGAGCCGGTCCATCGCGGCGTGAAAAGGCCCGGTCGCTTCGATCAGGGGGAGATAAGCCGCCGCTTGCGGGCCGAGGGCGACGAGCGCGCCGGCATCCTTGGCGTCCAGTTCGGTGCGGACGGATTCGACCTCATGTGACGCCAGCGGCAACGGCCCGGCGGCGAGCATGTCGATCAGGTCGGGCAGCGTGAAGTCGATGGTGAGACCCGTGACGCCCGCTGCCTGCAACGCTTCGATCGCGACATTGACTATTTCGACCGCCGCGGCGACGCTGTCCGTGCCGATCAGTTCGGCCCCGACCTGCAATTTTTCGCGTTCGGGGCGCAGCTGGTTGGCTTTCAGGCGAATCACTGGCCCGGCATAGGAGAGGCGCAGGGGGCGCGGGGCGGCGGCAAGGCGGGTGGCGGCGATGCGCCCGACCTGCGCCGTCATGTCCGGGCGCAGCGCCAGGCTGCGTTGCGAGACGGGATCGACGGCGCGGACCAGATCCTGCGCGCGCATGGATTTGAGGCGCTGGGTCAGCGTATCCTCAAACTCCGCGAGCGGGGGCATGACTCGTTCATAACCATGCGTCGCCACCGTATCAAGGACGCGGCGCGCAAGCCGGGCGGAGGCTTCGGCCTGCGGCGGCAGGCGGTCGGACAATCCTTCGGGAAGAAGGCCGGGCGGGATCATGGTCATCCTTTACTCCCTCTCCCCTTGGGGAGAGGGCTGGGGAGAGGGGGAAACGCGCAATGCTTCGGCAATCACGCTCAGCACGCCCTCCACATTCCCCGTCACATCATGATTGGCAAAACGGATCACGCGATACCCCAGCGATTCCAGAAACTCGGTTCGCCGGGCGTCATAGCGATCTTTGGCGGAATGTGTATCCCCATCGACTTCGATGATGAGGCGCGCGGCCTTTGCGGCGAAATCGACGATGTAAGGCGCGACGATCGTCTGGCGCGTCAATTGCCGGTTTTCGAAGCGGTTGGCGCGCAGCGCGAGCCAGAGTTTCTGTTCGGCGGGGGTGGGGTTGGCGCGCATATGTTTGGCGCGCTGTTTGAGCGTTGGGTCTAGCCGCATGGTTGCTCCCCCTCTCCCAACCCTCTCCCCAGTGGGGAGAGGGCTTTACAGGCTTACGCGAAGCGGAGCAGTTTCACCGTCTTCACGCCGGTCAGGTTGCAGATTTCCCAGCGGAGCGGTTCGGTGACGGTGCCGTCGACGGAGAGGAGGAGGACCGCTTCGCCGCCCTGGTTGCGGCGGCCAAGGTGGAAGGTGCCGACATTGACGTCGGCTTCGCCCAGCGTGGACCCCAGGCGACCGATGAAGCCGGGCGCGTCCTGGTTGACGATGTAGAGCATGGTGCCGTCCAGATCGGCCTCCACCTTGATGCCGAACAGTTCGACAAGGCGCGGGCTGGCCGCGCCGAACAGCGTGCCTGCGACCGATTTGTCGCCATTTTCGGTGGTGACGGTGACGCGCACCAGCGTCTGGTAATCGCCTTCGCGGTCGTGGCGCACTTCGCGCACGTCGAGGCCGCGTTCCTTGGCGAGGAAGGGGGCGTTGACCATGTTCACCGTGTCCGAATAGACGCGCATCAGGCCCGCCAGAACGGCAGCGGTGATGGGCTTCTGGTTCAGTTCGGCGGCATGGCCTTCGACTTCGACGGCTACGCCGGTGATCGCGTCGCCTTCAAGCTGGCCGATCAGGCTGCCGAGCTTTTCGGCGATCGCCATATAGGGCTTGAGCTTGGGGGCTTCTTCGGCGGACAGGCTGGGGACGTTGAGCGCATTGGTGATGCCGCCGTCGAGCAGATAGTCGGACAGCTGGTCGGCGACCTGGAGCGCGACATTGACCTGCGCTTCGTCGGTCGATGCGCCCAGATGCGGGGTGCAGATGAAGTTGGGAGTGCCGAACAGCGGCGAATCCTTGGCCGGTTCGGTCTGGAACACGTCGAGCGCGGCGCCCGCCACCTGGCCCGAATCGAGCGCGTCCTTGAGCGCGGCTTCGTCGATCAGGCCGCCACGCGCACAGTTGACGATGCGCACGCCTTTCTTGGTCTTGGCCAGATTTTCGCGGCTGAGGATATTGCGGGTCTGGTCGGTCAGCGGCGTGTGCAGCGTGATGAAGTCGGCCTTGGCCAGCAGCGTGTCGAGATCCGCCTTTTCCACGCCCATTTCGATGGCGCGTTCGGGGGTCAGGAAGGGGTCGAACGCGACGACCTTCATCTTGAGGCCCAGCGCGCGGCTGGCGACGATGGAGCCGATATTGCCCGCGCCGATCAGGCCCAGCGTCTTGCCAGTGACTTCCACGCCCATGAAGCCGTTTTTGGGCCACAGACCCTGCTGGGTTTCGGCATTCGCCTGCGGAATTTGGCGCGCGAGGGCGAACATCAAGGCGATGGCATGTTCGGCGGTGGTGATGGAGTTGCCGAACGGGGTGTTCATGACGATCACGCCCTTGGCCGAGGCATAGGGGATGTCGACATTATCGACGCCGATGCCCGCGCGACCAATGACCTTGAGGTTGGTGGCGGCGTCGAGGATCGCCTTGGTCACCTTGGTCGAGGAACGGATGGCCAGGCCGTCATAGTCGCCGATGATGGCGATCAGTTCTTCGGGGGTCTTGCCGGTGACGACGTCGACTTCGACGCCGCGTTCACGGAAGATCGCAGCGGCGCGGGGGTCCATTTTGTCGCTGATAAGAACTTTTGGCATGACGAATTGCCTTTCTGTGCAATTCGTCATCCTGACGCAGGTCAGGATCTCAGGAGGCTATGCTTGTGCCTGGAGGCCTGAGATCCCAGCCTTCGCTGGGATGACGGGTAGTGATGGGGAAGAAAGTTCAGGCGGCCTTCACGGTCGCATAGGCCCAGTCGAGCCAGGGGCCGAGCGCTTCGATATCGGCGGTGTCGACGGTCGCGCCGCACCAGATGCGCAGGCCAGCAGGGGCATCGCGATAGCCCGCGATGTCGAGCGCCGCGCCTTCCTTTTCGAGCAGGGCGGCGAACGCCTTGATAAAGGCTTCATCGGCACCCGCGACGGTCAGGCAGACGCTGGTTTTCGAGCGGGTGGCTTCATCGACCGCGAGATGGCCGAGCCAGTCGCGGTCGGCGACGATCTTGTCGAGCGCGGCGGCGTTGGCGTCCGAACGGGCGATGAGGCCTGCCGCGCCGCCGATCGACTTGCCCCATTCCAGCGCGAAGATGGCGTCTTCGACCGCCAGCATGGAGGGGGTGTTGATCGTTTCGCCCTTGAACACGCCTTCGGCCAGCTTGCCCTTCGACACCAGGCGGAAAACCTTGGGCAGGGGCCAGGCGGGGGTGTAGGTTTCGAGGCGCTCGACCGCGCGGGGACCAAGGATCAGCACGCCATGGCCGCCCTCGCCGCCCAGCACCTTCTGCCAGGAGAAGGTGGCGACGTCGATCTTCGCCCAGTCGATGTCATAGGCGAACACCGCGCTGGTCGCGTCGGCGAAGGTCAGGCCTTCGCGATCCGCCGGGATGAAATCGGCGTTGGGGACGCGCACGCCCGACGTGGTGCCGTTCCAGGTGAACAGCACGTCGTTGCTGAAATCGACGGTGGTGAGGTCGGGCAACTGGCCATAGTCGGCGCGGATGACGGTGGGGTCGAGCTTCAACTGCTTGGCCGCGTCGGTCACCCAGCCTTCGCCGAAGCTTTCCCAGGCGATCGTGGTGACGGGGCGCGCGCCCAGCATCGTCCACATCGCCATTTCGAACGCGCCGGTGTCGGAACCCGGCACGATGCCGATGCGGTGGGTGTCGGGCAGGTTCAGCAATTCGCGCATCAGGTCGATGCTGTACTGAAGGCGAGTCTTGCCGATCTTGGAACGGTGCGAGCGGCCGAGCGAGTCGGTGGCAAGCGCAGCAGCGCTCCAGCCGGGAGGCTTGGCGCAGGGACCGGACGAGAAAAAGGGACGGGCCGGAAGAGTTGCGGGCTTTACGGCAGGCGCAACGGTGGCATCAACGGCAGTCAAATCAGTCATGTAGCTTCTCCTTACAGAGAGCAGCGCGGCGTTGGGACCGCGTGGCCCGCTGGCTCCACTAAAGCGTTCAGCGGGCCTGTCAAGGATGTTGCGAAAATGGGACGAGCCGTTGCCGCTGTTAACCATGCGCAAGATTTGCCCTGTTAGGATGCGTCCCCTTGGCAAAGCGGGCGATGGACATGGTGATGTTTCGCAGCGTGGCGATGGCCGCGTTGATGGCGATGATGGTGAGTGCGTGCGCCGGCGACCTGGTGCCACGCGGACGGGTGGCGCGCGCGTCGAAGCCGGTGCGGGCTGCGCCCATTCCCACCGTCGATACGCGGCAATGTTTCGCGAAATTGCAGGCGCAATCGGTCGCCTTCACCCCCCTGCCCGACCGGACGTTCGGTGGCGGGTGCAGCGCGCTGAACAGCGTGAAGCTGCTCGACATCGGCGTGCCAGCGACCAATTTGGGGGCGATGACCTGCACATTGGCGGCGAATTTCGCGGCCTGGGCGCGCTATGGCGTGCAGCCTGCGGCGCGGGCGGTGCTGGGCGCGGAAATCGTGCGGATCGACACGTTCGGCACCTATAATTGCCGCCCGATCGCAGGCAGCGCGAAATTGTCCGAACATGCCCATAGCAATGCGATCGACATTGCCGCCTTCGTACTGGACGACGGGCGCAGGATTACGGTGGAACAGGGGTGGAGCGGCGACCGCAAGACGCAGCAATTCCTGAAAATCGTCCATGCCAGCGCGTGCAAGCGGTTCAACACCGTACTTAGCCCCGATTATAATGCGGCGCACCGCGACCATCTGCATTTCGACATGGGCGGCAAGGGGGGATTTTGTCGGTGAGGGCTGTTTGAAAAATGCGCGAAAGAGCGCATTTTTAGCCGCACCGGCCCTCTCCCCCACCCGGCCACCCACAGAATATCCTGAATGGGAGGCCGGGTGGGGGAGAGGGCCGGTGCGGCGCGAATATGCGAAAGCATATTCGTCAATCATCCAAAGCCTTGGCAATGTCGTCCGCGCCCCTTAAATCATTGCGATGACGAAAAAAGAGATTGAGGAACGCAAGTTCCGTCCGGCCCGGCAAGAGGCCGACGACGCCCGCAAGACTGTCGGCACCCCGCAAACCCGCAGCGCGGCCTATCGGCTGGCCTTTCAGGATACCGAATTCCTGTTGCGGGAAGATTTGCGCCCGGTGCGGTTCCAGCTGGAATTGCTCAAGCCCCAATTGCTGATGGACGAGGCGCAGATCGAGTCGACCTTCGTTTTCTATGGGTCAGCGCGGATTCCCGAGCCGGAACAGGCGCAGGCGCGAATCGACGCCGCGACCACGCCGCAGCAGCGCAAGATCGCCGAAAATCTGGCGGCCAAGGCGGTCTATTATGACGAAGCGCGGGCGCTGGCGCGGATTGCAGCGCAATATCCGGTGAATGCGGAAGGCGGCCGCCATTTCGTGGTCTGTTCGGGCGGTGGTCCGTCGATCATGGAAGCGGCCAATCGCGGCGCGATCGACGTCGGGCAGACGACGATCGGCATGAACATCGTGCTGCCGCACGAACAGGCACCCAACCGATTCGTGACGCCGGAACTCTCGTTCCAGTTCCATTATTTCGCGCTGCGCAAGATGCACTTCCTGCTGCGCGCGCGGGCACTGGCCGTGTTTCCCGGCGGGTTCGGCACGTTCGACGAGATGTTCGAATTGCTGACGCTGATCCAGACCGGCAAGATGAAACCCATCCCTATCCTGCTGTTCGGCAAGGATTTCTGGAACAAGGTGGTCGATTTCGAGGCGCTGGCCGACGAGGGCGTGATTTCGCACGCTGACCTCAACCTGTTGACCTGGGTGGAGACGGCGGAGGACGCCTGGCAGGCGGTGCAGGCTTTCTATCATGACAGCGAGCCGCTGGGCTGTTGAGGGTGGCGGCCCCCTCTTCCAACTTCGCCTAACCGGCTATGCCGGTAAGGCTGCGTATCCTTCTCCCCGGCGGGGAGAAGGTTTAGAGGCCTTGCCCTTCAACCCTTAGCGGATTAGGGCGCGGCCATGCTTGGCGACCTGGATCATGTCGACACCTGGATCTTCGATCTGGACAATACGCTCTACCCGGCGAAGGCGGACCTGTTCGCGTTGATCGACGTGAAGATGGGCGAGTTTATTCAGGGGTTGCTGGGGTGCGACCCGGTGATCGCTCGCGAAACGCAGAAGCGCTATTTCATGGAGCATGGCACGACATTGTCGGGGCTGATGCACCATCATGGCATCGAGCCGCACGCTTTCCTTGATTATGTCCATGATATTTCGATGGATCGGCTGGAGGTCGATACCGAATTGAACGCGCTGATCGCGACGCTGCCGGGGCGGCGGCTGATCTTTACCAATGGCGATGCGGCCTATGCCGGGCGGGTGCTGGACAGGTTGGGATTGGGCGACATGTTCGAGCTGATCCACGACATCCACGCCTGCCAATATATCCCCAAGCCCGATCCGTCGGGCTATGATGAATTATGCCGGGTGCATGATGTCGACCCGACCCGCGCGGCATTTTTCGAGGATATGGCGCGCAATTTGCGGCCCGCCAAGGCGATCGGCATGGCGACCATCTGGGTCAATAATGGATCCGAAGCGGGCAATCACGACCATCATCCCGATTTCATCGATTTCGAAACCGACCATCTACGGCCTTTTCTGGCCCGCATCCTTGGGGACAATGCATGACCGACCTGCAAAGCACGATCGACGCCGCCTGGGAGGACCGGGCCAATGTGAGCCTGAACACCCAAGGGGCCGTGCGCGATGCAGTGAACGCGGCATTGGCGCTGCTGGACAGCGGCAAGGGGCGCGTGGCCGAGCCGGTGGACGGCGGGTGGCAGGTCAATCAGTGGCTCAAGAAAGCCGTGCTGCTCTCGTTCCGGCTCAATGACAATGCGCTGATCGAAAACGGGCCGGGCGGCGGTTTCTGGTGGGACAAGGTGCCGAGCAAGTTCGCCGGATGGGGCGAGGCGGAATTCCGTGCCGCCGGTTTCCGCGCGGTGCCGGGAGCGTTCGCGCGGGCGGGCGCCCATATCGCGAAGAATGCGATTTTGATGCCCAGCTTCGTCAATATCGGCGCGTTCGTCGATGAAGGCACGATGGTCGACGCCTGGGTCACGGTGGGCAGCTGCGCCCAGATCGGCAAGAATGTCCACCTGTCGGGAGGTGTCGGCATTGGCGGCGTGCTGGAACCGTTGCAGGCCGACCCGGTGATCATCGAGGATGACTGCTTCATCGGCGCGCGGTCCGAAGTGGTGGAAGGCGTGCGCATCGGCAAGGGTTCGGTCCTGTCGATGGGCGTGTTCATTGGCCAGTCGACCAAGATCATCGACCGGGCGACCGGCGAAATCTTCATGGGCGAAGTCCCGCCCTATTCGGTGATCGTGCCGGGCAGCCTGCCGGGCAAGCCATTGCCCGACGGCACGCCGGGGCCGAGCCTCTATTGCGCGGTGATCGTCAAGCGGGTGGACGCACAGACGCGGTCCAAGACCGGGATCAACGAGTTGCTGCGGGATTGATTCGCACGGGGGGTGTCGCGCCCACGAAAGGGTGACACCCCTCCACCACCCGCTATGCGGGCGGTCCCCCTCCCCTTGCAGGGGAGGATTTTCCCTGTGCCTGCCCCCATGTCCGGTTTGTTGCAGTCGTGCGTCGCGGGTGTCGCATGGTGAAATTCGGTCGCGACAATGGTTGCGCATGTCTTCGTTCGGGTCTGTCGAACGGAGAATATCATGGGACGTGCCTGGTTCGTTCATCGGGACATGCCGCCGCAGCCGTTGCGTCCGGCGCAGCGTGTCTGCTTCTTCTTCAATGCGCAGATCCACCAACTGCTCCATGCGTTGCCGATCGCCATCGCACTGTCGCGCGACCCGGCATTCGCCATCGACGTGATGGCGGCGGCGCAGGGTGCGGGGCCGATCCGGTTTGTGCGCTGCGGCGGGCGCTGGCTGGACGGGCTGGCCCGGCTGAACGGCGGAGCGACGCCGCCCAAGCTGGCGGTGTTGCTGGCCGCGCGGCGGCAGTTGCGCGATTATGACGCGATCGTCGTGCCGGAACGCACGTCCCTGCTGCTCAAGCGGCTGGGCCTGAGCAAAGCGAAGTTCGTCCATACCTGCCATGGCGCGGGCGACCGGGCAGTGGGATATGACAAGCGGATCGCGCAGTTCGATTTCGTGCTGCTGGCAGGCGAAAAGCAGCGGCAGCGGATGCTGGCCGAAGGGCTGATCCGCGAGGGTCATTATGCCATTGCGGGCTATAGCAAGTTCGACCTGACCGCGCGGCGCAGCGGCGGTCGTAGCCTGTTTGCCAACGACCGGCCGGTCATCCTCTACAACCCGCATTTTTCCGACAAGCTGTCGTCCTGGCCAACGATGGGGGAAGCGATCATCCGGCAGTTCGCGCGGGACGACCGGTTCAACCTGATCGTCGCGCCGCACATCCGCCTGTTCGACAACCGGCGCAAGCGCGCGGCGATGGAGGCGCGGCTGGCCGATCTGGCGCGCCTGCCCCATGTCCATATCGACCTGGGCAGCCGGGCCAGCGTGGACATGCGCTATGTCCATATGGCGGCGCTTTATGTGGGGGACGTGTCGAGCCAGGTGTATGAATATCTGGCGCGGCCCCGCCCCTGCCTGTTCCTGAACGCCCATCGCGCCGCATGGCATGACGATCGCAGCTATGGCCATTGGCGCTATGGCCCGGTCCTGGATAGTTCGGTGCTGGACAGCGCAGACGGCATCGTCGGCGCGGCGGCGGACGCGATTGCCAGCCATGATGCCTATGCCGATGCGCAGCGGCAGGGCGTGGCGCATACGTTCGACGACGGCGCGATGCCCGCGTCGATGCGCGCGACGCAGGCGCTGGCCGCGTGGCTGGCGCGCACGCAGCCCCGTGCTGCCGTTACACCTGCACCCTATCGGGAGGTGCTGGCCCATGGTTGATCATGTCTGGATGGTGGCGCGCGTGGCGATGCCCGACGAAGGCGGGGTGCAGACCTATGTTCGCGAAGTGGCCCACGCCTATGCCGCGCAGGGGCGGCGGGTGACGCTGTTCGCCAAAAGCTCCGCCGGGCCGCGCCGGGAGCGCGCGGATGGGGTCGAACTGATCGACGTCGGCGCGGCGGCGATGTGGATCGTCTATTGGCGGCTGTTCCGGGCGATGTGGGGGGCTTGGCGCGCGGGGGACCGGCCCGATCTGATCCATGCCTGCACCTGGCGCGCGGGATTGCCCGCCTTGTTCTTTGCCCGCCCCATGATCGTGACGGTGCATGGCCGGGAAGTCGGGCGACCGCGCGGCATCGCGTTTGCGCTGCTGCGGCTGACGCTGGGCCGGGCGCAGCGGATCGTGGCGGTGAGCGATGTGACGCGCGCGCTGTTGCTGGACCGGCTGCCGGGGCTGGACGCGCGAACGGTGACGGCGTGGAACGGGGTAGTGATGCCGCCGGTGCGGGCGGCGACGCCCTTTACGCTGGGGCAAGGGCGCGCGCGGTTGCTGAGCGTGTGCCGGTTGGTGGCGCGCAAGAATATCGTCGCTGTAGTGCGGGCGCTGGCGGAGCGAGACGAAACGCTGCCGCTTAGCATCGTCGGGCGCGGGGTGGATGGCGTGCGGATACGCGGCGCAATTGCCCATGCCGGGCTGGAGGCGAGCGTGACGATGGCGGGTTATGTCAGCGCGCAGGCGCTGGCCGACCATTATGCCGCCGCCGATATTTTCGTGCATCCGCAGATGGCGCTGGAAGATGGCGCGGAAGTGGAAGGGTTCGGCCTGTCGGTCGCCGACGCCATGGCGCAGGGGATTGTGTGCATCGTCGGGCGCGATGGCGGCCCGGCCGAACTGGTGCGCGACGGCGTGACTGGCTTTGTCGTCGATGGCGGATCGGTCGACGCGATCCGGGGCGCTATCGACCTGCTGGCGCGCGACCCGGCGCTGTGCGCGCGTGTCGGCGAGCGCGCCCGTGCCTTTGCGCAGGCGCAGTTCAGTTGGGACCGGCATTGCCGACTGGCGCTGGGCGAGGCGGCGGCGGTCGCCGCGCCAGCCTTTGCACGGGCCGCCTGAGATGGGGGCGATCGTCCATATCGGCTATCATAAGACCGGCACGACCTGGTTTCAGGATATATTCTACCCCGCCGTGCGCAACCGGCCCTATCTGCCCCGCGCCACGGTGCGCGCGGCGTTTCTGGCAAGCGGGGCGCTGCATTTCGATGCGGCGCAGGCGCGGACAACATTGGGTTCGGCGTGCGACAATGCGCTGCTGTGCGAGGAAAATCTGACCGGCGGGCTGCATAATGGCGGGCTGGCGGGCAATTTGAGCAAGGATGTCGCGCAGCGCATCCATGCCGCTCTGCCCGATG
This sequence comes from Sphingobium sp. KCTC 72723, assembly GCF_014280435.1. NCBI lineage: Bacteria > Pseudomonadati > Pseudomonadota > Alphaproteobacteria > Sphingomonadales > Sphingobiaceae > Sphingobium > Sphingobium sp. KCTC 72723. The sequence continues at coordinate 2,218,160 of NZ_CP060388.1, forward strand.
CGCAGATCGTGATCTTCGTGCGCGATCCGGTGGCGGCGATTGCGTCGGCCTGGCTGCAATATGTCAAAGGTGGCGGCACGTTCGGGCTGCGCCGTTACCTGTTCGGGCGAGACAGGCTGAGCGCGGTCGCGCCGGAACGGGACGAGGCACCGGGATTTTGCCTGGAGCATTTCGACTATCACCGGCTGATCGCGCATTATGATGCGCTGTTCGGCGCGGGACGGGTGCATGTGTTCCGCTATGAGGATTTTCGCGCCGACCCGCGCGGTTTCGCGTCCGCCTATGCGGCGCGGTTCGGGCTGGAGGTGGACCTGAGCCAGATTGACTGGGGGGCGCGCAATCCATCGCTCAGCCGACCGTTGTTGGGCATGGCGCGGGCGATGAACCTGTTCACCCGCCGGGCGGTGGCGGACAAAGACTGGCTGGTGCATGTGCCGGGCTGGTATCGGTTGAGCCGCACCCTGTTGCGCTGGGCCAATGGGATGGGGCGATTTGGCCGACCGTTGCGCCCCGGCGACCTGATCGAGCCGGATCTGACGGCGTGGCTGCGCGCTCATTACGCGCCGGGCGCGCAGGCGTTGCACACGCGGCTGGCGTGGCAGGCGCGGCATGATAGCGTCAGCGTCCCGTCCAGTAGCGGGGGCGGGACGGTTATCCGCTGGCGGCAGCGTCCTTTGGGGCATGACGCCATCGCACAGACACCTGCTCATCGTCGATGACGACGCCCCGCTGCTCGAAGCACTGACGGCGCGATTTGCCTGTTACGGCTTTGCGGTGGAAGGCGCGTCCACGCCCGCGATGATGCGGACGCGGCTGGCCCAGGCGGAATGGGCGCTGGTGGTGCTGGAACCGCTGGTGCAGGCGCAGCCGGGCCATGGCTTGCTGCGCGAACTGGTGGAACGCGGGTTGCCGGTGATCGTCCATTCGCGCGCCGGGAGCGACGCGGAGCGGATCGCCGCGCTGGAAATGGGGGCGGAGGATTGCCTGGCCAAGCCCGCCCATCCGCGCGAATTGCTGGCGCGCATCCGCACGGCGTTGCGCGGGCGGACGGCGGACGTTGTGCCATCGCGGCGCGACAGCGTGCGGTTCGACGGGTGGCGCGTGGACCTGATGACCGGGCAGTTGTTCACCCCCACCGGGTCGGCCGTGCCTTTGTCCGATGGCGAGTTTCAATTGTTGCGAGTGTTCGTCGAACATCCCCGGCAGGTGCTGGACCGGGCGCGACTGCTCGACCGGGTCTATGGCGGGGCGAGCGATTATTTCGACCGTTCGATCGACGTGCAGCTATGCCGGTTGCGGCGCAAGCTGGCCGCGTTCGGCCTGAAAGGGCCAGTCATCCGCACGATCCGCAACGAAGGCTATATGTTCGTGCATTCTGTGTTGGGATAAGGCCGCACCGGCCCGCACCTTCCTATTCCAGCGCCAGCAGGGCGAAGGTCGCCAGCCAATGTTCGCCCATATAGTCGCCCGCGACATGGGGCAGGCTGGCGGCGATGTGGCGGTTTGCCGCATCATGGGCCAGCGGCGTGACGGGATCGCCCTGCCCCAGCTTTGCCGCGATTGCGCGCCAGCACCAGGCGCGGCTGAGATTGAGGCCGTCGAGATGGGCGATCTTGCCATCTGAGCGGTCCGACACGGTGGCGGGGGTGAACAGAGTGGCGGGTTCGCCCGCCGCCAAATGCGGCAGGAAGGCGTGGAACCAGTCGGCAAAGGGCTGGGGTTCCAGCAGGCGGCTCATCAGCAGCGCTTCGCACAGAGCGGGGGACAGAAATTCGTCGCCGCCCGGCTCCCACGCCTGACAGGCGCGGTCCTGCCCGAACCAGTCGAGCGCGCGGTCATGGATCAGGGCGACGAGGGCGGGATCGCGATCCTGCGCCCATTCCAGCGTCAGGGTGAGGGCAAAGGCGATGTTAAAATGCGTGCCGACCCGCAAGGGGTAAGTGAGCCGGGGCAGGAAGGCGTGGAAACGCGCGGCAAAGGCCAGTGCGAGCGGTTCGAGCGCGGCGGCCCATGGCGCATCGTGCTGGGCCGCTTCGCCATGCAGCGCAAGCAACCACGCCCAGCCATAGGGCCGTTCGAAGCCGCTGGCGGTCGGGCGGGCGAGGAAGGCGCGTTCGCCCGCCACCTTGTCCGGCACCAGCATTTCGTCGGCACGCGCGCGGATGGCGGCGGCCTGCGCCATGGTGGGGTAGAGGCGCAACAGGCGCAGCACCTGCCACCAGCCATGGACGCAGCTATGCCAGTCGAAGCTGCCGTGGAAGATCGGGTGATGATCGGCCGGTTCCCGCGCATCTTCCGGTCCGGCCAGCACCAGATCCATCTTATAAGGGTAGCGCCGCCCCAGATGGGAAAGGGTGAGGCGGGGGTCAGGTGCGTCATGGAAAGGCCAGCCAGTAGATAAGGGCGATGCTGACGGCGAGCAGCGGCAGCGCGGTGCCGACCTGCTGCCGGATCACGCCGTTGCGGTCTTTGAGTTCCAGCAGCGCGGCGGGGACGAGGTTGAAGTTCGCCGCCATGGGCGTGAGCAACGTACCGCAAAAGCCCGCCAGCATCCCGATGGCGCACACGATCGCGGGATCGCCATGATAGGTGCGGATCAGCAGCGGCACGCCGATCGCCGCAGTCATCACCGGAAAGGCGGCAAAGGCATTGCCCATGACGATGGTGAACAGTGCCATGCCCAGACCATAGGCGATGACCGCGCCAAGCAGGCTGCCGTTCGGGATCGCCTGGCTGACCAGTCCGCCGACGACTTCGCCGACCCCGGCGAGCGCGAATACTGCGCCCAGGCTGGCGAGCATTTGCGGCAGGATGGCGGCCCAGCCGACCTGATCCATCAATCGCCGCCCCTGCTGCAACGGCACGGTGGCCCCGGCGCGCAGCCACAGGCAACCGACGGCAAGTGCGATCAGGACGCCGAGCGCAAGGGCGATCAGCGTCGCCTGTTTGGGATCGACCCAGCCGGGCAGCCCCTTGAACAGGAAAGTGCCTGCCAAGGCAGTGACGGGGATGATGAGGGCAATGGCGAACAGGCGGTTGCCGAAGCGATCGGCCCGCGCCTGACGCGCCGGTGCCGGCACTGCGCCGTCGCCCCGGCCAAGGCCGCCAAAACCGGCGAGCGCGACGAGGCCCAGCACCAGCACGCCATTGCCGATGTCGCCCAGCGCGTCGCCCGCCCACATCGAGAGTGCAAGCAGCGCCCAGAAGGCAGCGGTGGTGCGCGCACGCGGATTGGTGGCATCGCGCAGACCCAGCAGCGCGAAAGCCGCAAAGATCGCGCCCGCCAGCGCATAGACCCAGTGGAGCGTGATCATGGCGCCGGCTCCCCCCTGTTACGTTTAGCGTTAAGGCGACGGTCGAGCCGCCACAGACGAAAACCGTGGATCAGGAAAGCGGCAATCGCGGTCGGAATCGCCCAGACCGATAGCTGGAGCGGTTCGAGGATGATGCCATATTGTTCCAGCAGCCCCTTGATCAGCAGGATGGAGCCGATGGCGAGGAAGATATCCTCCCCAAAGAACAGCCCGACATTGTCGGTCGCCGCCGCCATGGCGCGGACCTCCTCCCGCTCGTCATCGTTCAGCCCGCCCGATTGCGCGTCGGCAGCGGCTTCGGCAATCGGGGCGACCAGCGGGCGGACGGTCTGTGGGTGACCGGCCACCGATGTCAGGCCGATGGCGGACAAGCCCTGCCGCAGCAGCAGGTAGAAGGTGAGGAAGCGCCCGGCGGTCGCGCCGCGCATCGCGCCGATCAGGCCGCGCGCCCGTTCCTGCAAGCCATGGGCCTCCAGCAGGCCGACGACCGGCAGGACGATCCAGATGATGCTGACATAGCGGGCGTCGTTGAACGCCTTGCCAAAGGCGGCGAGGATGGCGAGCGGATCCAGCCCGGCGGCGATGCCCGTAACGATGGCCGAAGCGAGGATCACGAGCAACGGGTGGAAGCGCAGCAGGAAACCCGCGACGATGATCGCGATTCCCAGCAGCACCCACACTCTAGAATCCCGCCTCTATCGCCATGCGGATGCCTTCCGCCCCGGTGCGGACGCCCAGCGATTTGAGCATCGCGGCGCGGTGCATCTTAATCGTGCGTTCGGTCAGGCCCATGTCCCAGGCGATCTGCTTGTTCAGCTTGCCCGCCGCCATCGCGACCAGCACGTCGCGCTGGCGCGGGGTCAGGGCGGCGATCTTTTCCCGCGCGCCCGATGCGCGTTGCCCGACGCTGGCCTGTTCGTCGCCGACCGCCATTTGCGACCCCAGGAAATATTCCAGCGCCCCGTCCGCCCCAAAGATCGGCGCGACCATCACCGCGTTGCGGAACGGCGTGCCATTTTTGCGATAGTTGATGAGTTCGACCAGCACGGGCCGCCGTTCGCGCACGCCCGCGCGGATTTCTTCGGTCTGTTCCGGTTCGGTTTCAGGCCCGGACAGGAAGCGGCAATTGCGCCCGACGATTTCGTCGCGGCTATAGCCGGTCAGTTCCAGAAACGCGATGTTGCAATCGACGATCGGATTGTCGGGCAGGCGGGGATCGCTGATGACGGCGGGGATCGCGCTGCGGGCGATCATTGTGGACAGGGACATGGACACTCACGATTTGCCGGGGATCGACCCTTGCCAAACCCCTCGACCACACCCTGCCCCATTACCCCCGGCCGCCGCAAGCGTCCTGACGGGCAACGGGTTTGGGACCGATGCCCCGCGCCCGTTGCCCGGCACGGGTCAATCGACGAAATTGCCCTGCCGCGCGATGCTTTCCACCGGCTTGCGGTCGCTGGGGATTTCGCGCGCGGCCAGTGCTTCGGGCAGGACGGACGTGTCGCCCATCCGCCCGATCGCCACGGCCGCTTCGATGCGGAAGCGTTCGGGGACGGCCAGTTGCGCGCGGGCCTTGTCGAAATCGACGCCGGTCATGGCGTGGGTGTGATAGCCAAGGCGCGTCGCCTGCAACGCCAGCAGCGCCCAGGCGGCACCCGCGTCGAAACTGTGGCTGTGCGATGGCTTGGCCTCGTCCGACCCCGGCGCGGAGGAGAGCGTGTCGGACAGGACGAAGATCAGCGCGCCCGCATTGCGCACCCAGCTCTGGTTGAAAGGCAACAGCACATCGAGGAAGCGCGCCCAGTCGGCGTCATCGCGATGGGCGTAGAGAAAGCGCCATGGTTGATAGTTGAACGCGGACGGCGCCCAGCGCGCACCGTCGAAAATCGTGTCGAGATCGGCCTGCGGGATGGCGGACGAATCGAACGCGCGCGGCGACCAGCGATCAAGAAAGAGGGGTTCGACGGGACGGGTAACGGTGCGGGATGTAACGGTCATGGAGTCTCCTGAACGAAAGGGAAAGTCTGTCCAACCGTTGCTATATAGGCATGATTTTGCAGTTGCGAAGAGTCAGCGTGGCGCTTCGCCGGGCTGCGCCAGCGCGTGGCCGGATTCGCGCGGGAAAGCAAAGGCCTCTGCATTGCGTTCCAGCAAAGTGATACTGGGTTCGCGCAGCAGCGCCTGCGTCAGACGGGCGCGCAACCGGGTAAAACGGCCGTCATGGCCATGCTGCTTCATCATCCATCCTCCCTGCCGACTCATGCAGCCTGTCTACCGATGGTATAGACAAAAATCGCTCAAGCAATGCTGGGCCGCTCAACAGAAATGCTTGGGCGCAGTTGGGAGGGTGCCGCGACAGAAAGCGTCCGTTAACCCGGCATAGGCTATGCGTTTATTTCCGGCCCGCCAGAACGGCGCGGAACAATGAACGCCTTGTCGGATTGAATAAGCATAAGGAGAGGATCATGACACAAGACCGCACTGCGCCCGCCCTCAAAGGCCTGGTCATCGGCGTGCCGATTTCACTGGCGATCTGGGCCATGATCGGCGCAACCATGATGGCGATCGCCTGAACCTGTATCGCCCTTAACAGGATATGCGCGGGTAGGGGTGGCCAAGGGCCAAAGCGTGATGTCTGTCAGATGTTTAGTGGCGGAGAGGCAGGGATTCGAACCCTGGGTACCCTCTCGGGCACGCCGCATTTCGAGTGCGGTGCATTCGACCACTCTGCCACCTCTCCGCAGAAGGTTCGCAGCGCCAAAGGCGTGATGCGTTCCCGGTCGAGGGGCGGCCATTAGCGAATGAAATCGTCCTTGCCAAGCACCATCCGGGGTATTTTTCTTGTGTCCGCGCCCAACCATCCTAAATTGGCGCCATGAGAGACACGATTCCGAATTTCGGCACGCCCATCACTGCCCCGCCGATCGTCCATGCCCGTTTCAGCATCGGCGACGTGGTGCAGCACCGCATGTTCGGTTTTCGCGGCGTCATTTTCGACATCGACCCCGTCTTTGCCAATAGTGACGAATGGTATGACGCGATCCCCGAACATGCCCGGCCCGACAAGCAGCAGCCCTTTTATCATCTGCTCGCCGAAAATGGCGAATCCAGCTATGTCGCCTATGTCAGCCAGCAAAATCTGATCGCCGACGACAGCGACGAGCCGGTCGATCATCCCGCGATCACGGGCATGTTCGGCGCCTATGCGGATGGCAAATACCGGCTGCGGCCGATGCACCGCCATTGATGACGGGCGCGGCAGCAGGGATGCGCGCAGCCTGTGCGCCCATCCTGCTGATCGCGGCCATGGCGCTGCCTCTGGCCGTAGCGGCCCAGCCTGCCCCCACTGCCGACCCCGCCTTTCCCTTTGCCCGCGAAGTCGAGGCGTTCGCCCGCGCCAATGCCAGCGGCCCGGCGCTGCGCGACGCGACTTTGTTCATCGGCAGTTCCAGCATCCGCCTGTGGGACATAAAGGGCAGCTTCGCGCCGATCGCCACGGTCAACCGGGGCTTTGGTGGCGCGACCACGCCCGATGTGCTGCGCCATTATGACCGGCTGTTGCCGCCGGCCCCGCCGCGCGCCGTGGTCGTCTATGTCGGGGAAAATGATCTGGCGGGCGGCGCGTCGCCGCAGGATGTGGCGCGCGACCTCAATACGCTGCTACGACGGTTGCGGGCCGATTATCCGCGTGCGCGCATTGCCTGCCTGTCGCTCAAGCCCAGCCCGATCCGCTGGACACTGTGGCCCAAAATGGCGCAGGTCAACCGCATCGTCGCCACCCGCGCGGGTGCGCTGCGCGTCGACATGATCGATGTCGGCACCGTCCTGCTCGCCCCAGATGGCCTGCCCGATGCGTCGCTGTTCAACCCCGACGGATTGCACATGAACCCGGCCGGTTACCGGCGCTGGACGCGCCTTGTGACAGGCTGGCTGCGGCAGGACGACACAAAGCCAGCCAACTTTCCGATTGATCCAAAATCAAGCAACATTATTACAGACCGCAAGACGGTAAAAACGGGCCAAGGGGATTTGGGGTGACGAAGGACGCAAAGGCAGACGGCGCACAGGGGCCGCGCACGACCGGCGCGATGGCCGAACTGACGCTGCGGGGCGTCATCCTTGGCGCGCTCATCACGCTGATCTTTACGGCGGCGAATGTCTATCTGGGCCTCAAGATCGGCCTGACCTTTGCCACGTCCATCCCCGCTGCGGTCATTTCCATGGCCGTGCTGCGGCTGTTTTCGACCGGCACGATATTGGAAAATAATATCGTCCAGACCATCGCGTCAGCCGCAGGCACGCTGTCGGCGATCATCTTCGTCCTGCCCGGCCTGGTCATCATCGGCTGGTGGCAGGGCTTTCCCTATTGGCTGTCGGCCTGCACCATCGCGCTGGGCGGCATATTGGGGGTGATGTATTCGGTGCCGTTGCGCCGTGCGCTCGTCACCGGATCCGACCTGCCCTATCCCGAAGGCGTCGCGGCGGCCGAAGTGTTGAAAGTCGGCGCGGGATCGCGTGAGGGACTTGAGGAAAACCGCCGTGGCCTGGCCGCCATCGTCGCCAGCGCGCTGGCCGCTGCATCCTTTTCCATCGTCGCCAAGACGAAGCTGATCGCGGAGGAAGCCGCGACCTTCTTCACGTTCGGCGGCGGCGCGACGTCCGTCTCCACCAGCTTTTCGATGGCGCTGATTGGTGTCGGCCATCTGGTCGGGCTGTCCGTGGGCGTCGCCATGTTCATTGGCCTGCTGATCAGTTGGATGGGCATCGTCCCCTACCTGACCACGCCGGTCCCGTCGGGCGCGGATCTGGAGGAGCTTGTCGGCACGACATTCCGCATGAAGGCGCGCTTCATTGGCGCGGGGACGATCGGCGTCGCGGCGATCTGGACCCTGCTCAAGATTCTCGGCCCCATCGTCAGCGGCATCCGCTCCGCGCTGGTCGCCAATGCCACGCGCAAGTCGGGCAATGCCGCAAGCCTGGACATTACCGAGCGCGACCTGCCGATTGGTATCGTAGGTGGCACCATATTGGCCGCGCTGGTGCCGATTGGCGTCCTGCTGTGGATATTTGCGCAGGGCGGGCCGATCGCCGCCAATCCGGTGCCGATCATTGGCCTGACTTTGGCCTATGTGCTGGTCGCCGGGATCATCATCGCGTCGGTGTGCGGCTATATGGCGGGGCTTATCGGCGCGTCGAACAGCCCGATTTCGGGCGTCGGCATCCTGGCCGTGCTGGGTGCGTCGCTGATGCTGGCCGCGATCTACGGGTCGGGCGGCGATGATCCGGGGCAGACGCAGGCGCTGATCGCCTATGCCCTGTTCACCACCGCAATCGTGTTCGGCATCGCCACCATTTCCAACGATAATCTGCAAGACCTGAAAACCGGGCAACTGGTCGGTGCGACGCCGTGGAAGCAGCAGATCGCGCTGATTCTGGGCGTGTTGTTCGGGTCGCTGGTGATCCCGCCGGTGCTGGACCTGCTCAACAGCGCGTTTGGTTTTGCCGGCGCGCCAGGCGCCGGGCCGAACGCCCTGCCCGCGCCACAGGCGGCGCTGATTTCCGCCCTGGCCAAGGGCGTGCTGGGCGGCGATCTCGACTGGGGCTTGATCGGCATCGGCGCGGGGATCGGCGCGGTCGTGGTGCTGATCGACGAACTGCTGGGCAAGGCGGGCAAGCTGCGCCTGCCCCCGCTGGCCGTCGGCATGGGCATCTACCTGCCGATGGCGCTGACGCTGCTGATCCCGGTCGGTGCGCTTATCGGCCATCTCTATAACCGCTGGTCGTTGCGTCAGACTAACCCGGAATTTGCCGAGCGTATGGGCGTGCTGATGGCGACCGGCTTCATCGTGGGCGAAAGCCTGTTCGGCGTCGCCTTCGCCGGGATCGTCGCCAGCACGGACAGCGATGCGCCACTGGCGCTGGTGGGCGAAAATCCCTGGGCGGTGCCGCTGGCCATCCTGATCTTCGCAGGCGGCATTGCGGGCCTGTATGCCAAGCTCAAGCGCTGGGCGTCCGATCCGCTGACGTGATAAGCGCCACGCAAAAGGGGGCGGGAAGTCGATGCTTCCCGCCCCCTTTTTGTTTGCGTCAGTGCCGGATCAGAAGTTGAACCGGATGCCGCCTGCATAACGGCGACCGAAACGTTCCCATTCGATTGTCCGGCCGCTGCTGGCCGAAGTCGGCGTGCCAGTGGCCGTCAGCAGGCTGGCGGGATCGACATAGCGGCGGCCCGGCTGGTTCAGCACGTTCGACACGTCGAAATAGATCTCGAAATTCTTCGTGACCGCATAGCGCGCCGAAATGTCCATTTCCTCGTCCGCTGCCCAATAGGTGTCGCCCGCATCGGTCAGGTCGTCGGCGATCGTGTCCAGCCAGGCGCTGCGGCGCTGATATTGCACGCGCAGCGACAGGCCGTATTTCTCATAATAGCCGCCCAGATTATAGACGACGTCCGACGTGCCGGGCAGGCGCACGTTGCGGGCGGGTATGCCGCTCGCAGCGAAAGCTGGCTTTTCGACCTTGCTGTCGTGCAGCGTGACGTTGGCCGAGATACCAAAACCACCCATCCATTCGGGCAGGCCCAGCCCGTCCGTCCATGGCTCCAGCTGCAACTGCGCAGCCGCTTCCATGCCAAACACGCGACCTGTGCCGCCATTGGTGATACCTGAAAATGTGTAGTTCGACCGATCATTGGTGGCAGTGTTCAGCGCGCTCGATCCGAAGGTGCGACGCTGGGTGTACAGCACATCCTCCACCTTCTTGTAGAAAGCGCCGATCATCAGATAGCCCTGTGGCCGCAGATACCATTCAAAATAGGTATCGACGCCATAAGCACGTTCCGGCTTCACGGCCGGATTGCCACCCGAAATGGTTTCGTTGGTGTCGTTGATGACGACGTTGGGGCGCAACTGGTCATAGTCCGCCCGCGCCGCGCCGCTGTTGAACGATACGCGCAGCTTCTTGGTATCGTCGATATTGTAATTGATATGCATACTGGGGAAGGCCAGCGTCTGGCTGTCGTCTGCGATCACAAGGCTGCTGGTCGTGCCGACGGTCGCAATCGCGCGGCCATGATTTTTGATATGTTCGACCCGCACGCCGCCCACGACCGAACCCCAGTCATAACGGAACGTGCCCATCAGGAAACCGGCGAACACTTCTTCGCGCACATTGTAATTATTGCCGGTGACGGGAGTGAAGGCATAAAGTTCCTGCGCCTTGGCCGACGCCGCTTCCATCTTGCTCGTGTCGAAATAGCGGAACGTATAACCCATGGGCAGCGCGCCCTGGAACGCATCGCCGATCGAAAACTGGCTATAATCTGTGGGCAGGCCGACCGCAGCATATTGGGCCGCTGTATTCAGGACGATGTTGCGTTCATTGGCGATCTTGTTGCGGCGATCATACTGAAAACCGCCCTTGAGCGTCGCATGTTCCAGTTCCCGTTCCAGCACGATGCGGCCGGTATAGGCCTTGGTCGTGTCGACCGCGTCCAGCACGGTGAAGGACGACAGCGGCTTGCTGAAATCGTCGATCGCGGTGACGGCAGTGCCGGCCGAATAGCGCAGCGCGCTGCCCGTGCCGGTTGCCAGCGTGCGGAACAGGAAAGGGGTCGACTGGTTGGGATTGGAGAAATCATAGCTGACGGTCGGGCGCAAGGTCCGCGTGCTGGGGCTATCCCATGTCGTTTCGCCGGTAACCGAACGATCGTCCTTTGATTCGGTGTAGTTACCGATCCAAGACAGTTTCCAACCATCAGCAATGTCATGATCGCCTGCGATCGTATTTGTGAAGATCGACTGGCGGAACGCGCGCAGCGTCGAACGCTGGCGAATGTCCACGCCATAGACGGTGCCTTTTTCCGGCGTATTGCCGATGCACACGTCGCCATAGCCGCTGGTGGGAACCGACGTGCTGACGGCAGGGGTGCAGGCCGCTGTATTGGCGACCAGATCGCTTTGGCGGTCGTCCAGATCGAAACGATAATTGTCGCGCGCCTCGTCATCGCTGAAAATCGTGTAGACCGACCGCAGCGAGATGGTGTTGGCGTCGTCGGGCTTCCAGTCGACCCGGCCGGATACCGACCAGTTCTTGCGGGTCAGGCGATACAGTTTGTTTTCCGCCTCATGCGCCCAGAAGCGCGTGCCGTTGCCGGGGCGGGTATCCTGGCTGACGCGCTCATAATCCACCTCGAAATTGTCGGTGACCATGTTGCGTTCGTAATAGCTGCCCGCCAGCAGCACGCCGATTTCGCCGATGCCGGTGTTGAACCGGTTCGACAGGACCAGCGCGCCTTCATATTCGCGCTTGTCATCGCCCAGTTCGGCAATGCCCATCCCGCCCTTACCGGCCAGATGGAAACCGTTATAATCGAATGCGGACCGGGTGATGACGTTGACGTTGCCCGCCACCGTTTCGCCCGGCATGTCCGGCGTCACTGCCTTGGACACGATGATCTTGCCCGCAATCGCCGAGGGAATGGAATCGAAGCGAGCGTCGCGGCCTTCGGGGCTGACCACGTTGATGCCGTCGAACGACAAGGTGGTCCAGCTCTTGGGCGCGCCGCGCAGGTTGACGTAACGGGCCTGACCCTGGTCACGCTCGACGCTGACGCCGGGCAGGCGGCTGGTGGCCTGGGCGATATTCTGATCGGGCAGGCGGCCGACCGAATCGGATGCGACGACCGCGACCAGCGAATCGCTGTTCTTCTGCACGGTCAGCGCGGCGGCTTCGGATTCGGCGATCGGGCGTGCGCCGGTGACGACGATCGTGCCAGCGTCGTCCTCTGCAGCAGGCGTTTGGGCATAAGCCGTGATCGGCGCGGCGGTCGCGGCGAGCAGGCACAGCGTCAGGCGGCGGCGATTGCGCCGCGCGAAAGAAATGGTCATGTTATCCCCCTTGGACAAGCGCGGCTGTTGCGCGGCGTTGGGGGCCAGTTAGGCGGCGTGGCTTACAGCAAGATGACTTTTTCATTGCATTTTCATGTCATTAACGACGGCTAATGTGACAGCTTGCTTCATCAATCCGTCATCATAACGTCATGATGTGCCGTCAGCAGAGCCGCGCTATCAAATGGGGGAATGGCGCAATGACGAACGACTTGGTGAAACCGCGCCTTATGATGGTCGGCGCGCTGGCACTGGCATTGTCTGCCTGCGCGACGGCACCTGCCGAAATTCCCGTCGCCGTCCGCATCGCCAATGCGACCCCGGCAGTCAGCGTCATCGCGCGCGGCGAAACCACGCCGGTCGGCACGGCCAATGCCGATGCGGCGGACGATCCGGCGATCTGGCGCAACGCCGCCGATCCCGCCGCCAGCCTGATCGTGGGGACCGACAAGAAAGCGGGCCTCTATGTCTATGACCTCGACGGCAAGGTGCGCGATTTTCTGGACGCGGGTCGGGTCAACAATGTCGATTTGCGCGAAGGCGTCCTCATCGGTGGCCAGCGCGCCATTCTGGTCGCCGCGTCCGACCGCAACGATGTTGCCAACGCAAAGATCGCGCTGTTCCGGCTCGACCCCGTTACCGCGAAACTGACGGCGCTGGGCAAGGTCGATGGCGGCGCGGGCGAAGCCTATGGCATTTGCATGGGGTCCGACGCCGCCGGACTATATGCGTTCATCGTGCTGAAAGATGGCACGATCCATCAGGTCGCGCTCGACACGTCGGGCGCCACCCCCACGGGCCGCACCGTGCGCACGATGAAGCTTGGCACCCAGTCGGAAGGCTGCGCCGTCGATGACCGCACCAGCCGCCTCTATGTGGCGGAGGAAGATGTCGGCCTGTGGCGGTTCGATGCGCGCGCCAGCGGATCGACCATTCCGGTCAAGGTCGCGGCCGCCGACGGCAAGAATATCGTCATGGACGCCGAAGGCGTGGCCATCGCGCCGATGGGCGAGAAGGATGGCTATGTCCTCGTTTCCAGTCAGGGCGACAATGCCTATGTCGCCTACCGCATCAGCGACGACAGCTATGTCGGGCGGTTTCGCGTGGTGGACGGGACCATTGGCGGGTCGGAGGAAACCGACGGTATCGACCTGATGCTCGGCGATTTCGGTCCCGGCTATCCCGGCGGGCTGTTCGTGGCGCAGGACGGGCATAATGCGGCGGCGGCGCAGAATTTCAAGCTGGTGCCGTGGGATGATGTGGTGAAGGCGTTGGGGCTTTAAGCAACCTTAGGTGGGGTGGGCATATGCAACATTGCGCAGGCCCACCCCCTAGCCCCCTCCCGTTGACGGGAGGGGGAACAGGTTCGCTTAGTTCTTCGCCGCGAACCACGCCGCCAGTGGTGCCTTCAGCCGGTTGCGGGTTTCGATCCGCGTCTTGATCGCGGCGATCGAGCGATCCACCACCTTGCGCGATTCGGGCGTCAGATATTGGGTGGCATAGGCGTCCAGCTTGGTCGCCATCGCCGGGTCCGCCGATCCGCCGCCCAGCCGCGCCAATGCTTGGCTACGCGCCGACACGTCGATCATCGCTTCATATTGCGCGCGGTGCGCCAGCACATAATCGACCGCCAGCATCGGATGCTCGGCCCCGACCTGCGCGATGATCGCTGCGCTGGTGGTCTTGCCCGGCTCGTCGGTCAGCGCCAGGTCGAGCGCCTTGGCGCCCAGTTTCTCATCCTTCGCCGCGCCCAGCAGCGCGTAAAGCGTGCTTTTCTCCAGATCGCTCTTGGCCCCCTTGGCCAGTGCGCGCAGCCGGTCCCATGTCGCCTGATCGGCATTTTTGGCGATGATGCCCATCCACACATTGCGCAACGGCCCGTCGAGCGCGGCGGGATCGGTCGCCAGCGCGGCAAAGCGCCGGTTCGCCTCGGCCACCACGGCCTTGTCACCCATATCGCCCAGCGTGGACACCAGCGCGGAACGCAGCACCGGCACCTGCGGGCCTTCCCCGGCCTTGGCATCATAACCGATGCCCGCCAGCACCGGCGTCAGCTTGGCCGACGCATAGGCCGCGCCCCGGCCCTGCGCCGCCTTGTCGCTTTCCAGCATGACATAGGCGCTGCCCAGATATTCCGGCACTTCGGCCAGCACGGCCGGGGTCGCGGACGCAGGCACTGCATCCACCAGATCGAGCGCCAGCCCGATCGGCTGATAACCGCCCAGCCCCAGCTGGAAATTATCCGCCAGCAATCCGGTCTGGTCGATCGAGGCGAGCTTGGTGAAATCCTTCGCCAGCGCCTTCACATTGGCTTCGGGGTAGAGCGAGCGATAATAGCCCGTCTGCCCGGCATTGACGACATAGGCGCCGCATCCCGGCACGCTCACCTGCCCCTTGCCCTGTAAGATCAGCCGTTGCGGCGCGCCGCCGATCGTCTGCGCCATCACCGGCACGTTCCACGACAGCGGTGCCTTGTCCTTCTTGTCCCGGCTGAATTCACCCTGGCTCAGCGTCAGCACGGTCTGCCCGCCCTGACATACAGCGCTTTCCACCTTCACCAGCGGGATGCCCGGCTTCGACGTGAAATCATGCGCGATGGCGACCAGCCCCTTGGCCCCTGCACCCTCGACGGATTTCCACAGATCGTCGGTCACGGTGTTGCCATAAGCATGGGCCTTCATATAGCTGCGGATGCCGTTCTTCCACACATCCTCACCCGCATAGCCTTCCAGCATGGTGATGACCGCTTCACCCTTTTGATAGGTGATGGCGTCGAACGCCTGATTCACCTGATCGACGGTGGTGATTTTCTGCACCACGGCATGGGTGGTGGCGAGCGAATCGAGGCTCATCGCGGCTTCGCGGCCATCCACGCGGGTCAGCAGCATTTCCCATGTCGGTTGCAGCGTGTCGGTGACCTTGGTCGCCATCCAGCTGGCAAAGCCTTCGTTCAGCCACAGATCGTCCCACCATGCCATCGTCACCAGATCGCCGAACCATTGATGCGCCATTTCATGCGCCACGGTTTCATAGATGCGCCGCTTGGTCGCTTCGGACGTGAAGCGCGGATCGACGATCAGCGCGCGCTCAAACGTGAAGATCGCGCCCCAATTTTCCATCGCGCTGAAAAACTGGCTCTGGCCCGGCCCGGCGACATTATCCAACTTGGGCAGCGGATAGGGGACGCCGAAATAATCGTTGAAATAGGGCAGGATGCTGGCCGACGCATCCAGTGCCAAAGTCGCCTTGCCGCTATTGCCCTTGCCGGTGATGACGCCCACTTCGGTCGCGCCAGCCATCTTGGTCGCGCGCTCCAGTTCGCCAAGGCCGAAGAACAGCAGGTAGGACGACATTTTGGGGCTGGTGCCGAACGTCACCCGGCTTTTGCCGCTGCCCAGATCCTTGGTCGCCTTGACCGGCATGTTGCCGACCGCCAGTTGCCCTGTCGGGATGATGGCCGACAGGTCGAACGTCGCCTTATAGCTTGGCTCGTCCCAGCTCGGCACGAAACGGCGGGCGTCGGGCGCTTCGAACTGGGTGAACAGCGCGCGTTTGGCTGCCCCTGCATTGTCGGTATAATCGAGCGCGAACAGCCCGTTCGCCTGCGTGTTGATGACACCGGCATAGGCGATGTCCAGCTTATAGCTGCCGGGTGCGAGCGGCTTGCCGAAATCCAGCGTCACCGTCTGCGCAGCAGCATCCACCTTCGCCGCACCCTTGATCGCCTTGCCCTTGGCGGGCGTCAGGGTCACTGCGCCAAAGCTCAGGTCCGCCGCGTTCAGCACCAGCGCGGGCATGGCCGTGCCGACCGTCACGTCGATCGTCACCTTGCCGGTGAATTTCAGGTTGGCCGCATCGGGCGTGACTTCGATCGCATAGTGGCTCGGCGCTGCGCCGCGCGGCAATTGGGTGGTGATGCCAGCGGCGGGGCCAGAGGGTGCAGCGCCCTGCGCCAGCGCGGGCGTGGCAAGGGCGATGGGCGCAGCCGCGATCAGCAGCGGCAGGATTTTGGCAAGCGACATAGGGCTACAGACTCCGACACGTCTTTATGGCGCGGCTCAATCGAACCGCCACCGTGATGAACGTTGGATCACCCGTTTGGCTGCATCGGTCAAGCGATGTGACGGTATCTCAATGTCATTGGTCGAACGCTGTTGCCCGTTCGTCAAACAAAGCGGGATGCCGCCCCCCGAAAACTCAGCCGCGCCCGCGATAGCCCGGCACATCCTGCGACGGCAGCCACAGGTCGGCAGGCGGCGCGCCCGATTGCCAGAACACGTCGATCGGTATACCGCCGCGCGGATACCAATAGCCGCCGATGCGCAGCCACACCGGCTTCATTTCGTCGAACAGCCGTTCGCCAATGCCGACGGTGCAATCCTCATGAAACCCGGCATGGTTGCGGAACGATCCCAGAAACAGCTTCAAGGATTTGGATTCGACGATCGTGTCGCCGGGCGCATAATCGATCACCAGATGCGCGAAATCGGGCTGGCCCGTCACCGGGCAGAGCGAGGTGAATTCCGGCGCGGCAAAGCGCACCAGATAGAGGCGGCCAGGGCGCGGATTGGGGACATAGTCCAGCACGGCGTCCTGCGGACGGGCGGGCAGCGCACTGGTCTGGCCCAGGTGCAGCGGGGTGGTGGGAAGGTCGGTCATGGCGCTTTCCCTACGCGATTGCACGGCTGATGTCATCGGGCCTTCATTGTTCACTTGCGGTTCAGCGCCGCTTGTGCCTTGAGATCGGGCATGGGGTATCATCGTTTTTTGCGGCGCAGCCTGATCCTGTCGCTGTCGGTCATCGTCGCCACGCCTGTGCTGTCGGCCTATGCGCAGGAGGCGCAGCCGGGCTTTTCCCTGCCGCCCGCCGCATCCCCGCCGCCGCCTGCCGATACCCGGCAGCAAGGACCGGAACTGGACGTGTTCCGCGCGCCTGCCACGCCGCCTGCTGCGCCCCCGCCCGTCGTCGCGCCGACCGTGACGCCAGTGCCGACACCCGTGCCGACCCCCGTTCCCACGCCAATGCAAAGGCAGGCGCAAAGGCAGACGCCCGCGCGCGTCGCCCCCGCGCCGCGCGCGCCTGCCCCGGCGGCCCCGACAGACGATCCGGCAGAACGCACGCCCGAAACGCCATCGCCCGCCATCGTCGCGCCGCCGCCACAGGCCGAAGCTGCGCCCGAAGCCGTCGCGCCGCAGGACGCACCGCCAGTCCCTTCCGATTCAGCCCCCTCCGACTCCCTGCCCTGGGCGTGGATCATCGGCGGTGCGGTTGCGCTGATCGCGTTGGCCGCCGCCTTCCTGCGCACGCGCCGCCGCCCGGATCCGGTGCTGGACGAAGCCTCCGCTGCGCCGATACCAGCGCCGCGCCCCGCCCCGCCTGTCCCAGCGCCCGCGCCCGAACCTGCCCCCGTCGTCGCGCCGCCCCCGGCATCCGACCGCCCGTGGATCGCCGCCGACATGGTCGTGACGCAGGCGCGCTATGCGATGATGGGCGTGACCATCGCCTATGACCTGCTGCTCCATAATCACGGCGATCATCCCGCGCAGGACGTGCTGGTGCGCGGCATTATCGGCAATGCAGGGGCGCAGCAGCAAGCGCTGCTCGACGCTTTCTTCACCGGGCAAAGCGGCCTGCCGCTTCATTCCGCCGTCGCCATTGCGCCGGGCGAAACCGCGCGCCTGTCCGGCGAGTTGCGCCTGTCGCCGGACGAAATCGTCCCCGTCGCCATGGGCCAGCGCAGCCTGCTGATCCCCATCATCGCGTTCGACACGGCCTATCGCTGGGGCGCGGAGGGGGAGGATGCGCCCGACAGGCAGGGCCGCACCGCCCGCGCCTTTATCGTGGGGCAGGATCAGGAACCGCCCGCCGACCGGCTCGCGCCCTTCCGCCTGGATCAAGGTGCGCGCCACTATCGCCGTGCCGCCGCCCGCGCGGTGGCGGAACTCACGCCAGCCTGAGCGCGACCTTCTTGTCCCCATCGCCTCCTTCCGTCAAAGAGGGGCAAGGGCAGCAGGACAGGCATGAAAGGACAGGCATGGACATTCTCGTTTCCACCGAATGGTTAGCCGGCGAAATCGGCAAGCCGGACCTGCGCATTCTGGACGCCAGCCTGTTCCTGCCCGGCACGCCGCGCGACCCGCGCGCCGAGTTTGAGGCGGCGCATATCCCCGGCGCGGCCTTCATGGACCTGCCGACGCTGGCCGACCCGGACGATCCAACGCCGGGAATGCTGCCATCCGACGCGATGATGACGCAGCGGGCGCAGGCTTTGGGTATCGACCCCGACAGCCGCATCATCGTTTATGACAACAGCCCCACGCACAGCGCGGCGCGCGGGTGGTGGATGATACGCCTCTATGGCCTTGGCGCGTCGGTCGCCATCCTTGACGGCGGCCTGCCCAAATGGGTGGCGGAAGGGCGCGCGACGCAGAGCGGCGCGGCGACGCCCGCACCCGGCAATGCGATTGCCCGTCGCGCGGGCGGGCAGGTGGCGACCAAAGCGGACGTCCTCACCAATATCGCGTCGAGCGAGGCTCAGGTGCTGGACGCGCGCGGCGCGGGGCGATTTACCGGCGCGGAGGCAGAGCCACGCCCCGGCATGGTGTCGGGCCATATCCCCGGTTCCCGCAACCTGCCATCATCCGCGCTGTTCCATGCCGATAACAGACTGAAATCTAAAGACGAACTGCGCGCCTTGTTCACCAGCGCGGGGATCGACATCGGCCGCCCGGTCATCACCACCTGCGGCAGCGGCGTCACCGCCGCCATCCTGCTTGCGGGGCTGGAACTGGTCGGCAATCGCGATGTGACGCTGTATGACGGCAGCTGGTCGGAATGGGGATTCGATCCCGCCACGCCCAAGGCGACGGGCGCAGCATGAGCGAGAGCGAGTCCGGCAAGGATGAGCGCAGGCCGCTGACGAAGCTGGCGCAGGCCGGGCGCAAGCCGGAATGGACGGGGATGCCCGGCCAGCCCGGCGCGATCGTCAGCCCCCCGGTCTGGCGCGCGTCCACCATCCTCTACGACGATGTCGCCCATCTGCGCCGCGCGGCGGGCAGCAGCACCCACGAACGGCTGTTCTACGGGCGCAAGGGGACACCGACGGCATGGTCCCTGGCCGACGCGCTCACCGAAATGGAGCCGGGCGCGGAAGGGACGATGCTGTTCCCGTCGGGCGTCGCGGCCATCGCCTGCGCGCTGATGGCGGTGCTGAAACCGGGCGACACGCTGCTGATGGTCGACAGCGCATATGACCCGACCCGCAATTTTTGCGAGCATATCCTGCGTCCTTACGGTATCGAAACAATCTATTACGATCCGCGCGACACTGTCCATCTCGCTGTCCATCTTAGCGATGAAAAAGTGCGCGCGATTTTCCTCGAAAGCCCCGGCAGCCTGACGTTCGAGGTGCAGGACGTTCCCGCCATCACCGCCATGGCGCGCGATCGTGGCGTCGTCACTCTGCTCGACAATACATGGGCGACACCGCTGTTTTTCCCGGCTTTGTCGCACGGCGTCGACATCAGCATATTGGCCTGCACCAAATATATCGTCGGCCATAGCGACGTGATGATGGGCAGCGTCACGGCCACCCCCGACTGGTTCGGCAAGCTGCGCCAGACCGCCTATCTATTCGGCCAGATGGTCAGCCCCGACGATGCCTGGCTTGCCGCGCGCGGGCTGCGCACGTTGGGCGTGCGCCTGAAACAGCATCAGGACAGCGCGCTTGCCATTGCCCATTGGCTCAAGGATCGCCCCGAAGTCGCGCGCGTCCTCCACCCCGCTTTGCCCGACTGCCCCGGCCATGACCTGTGGCGGCGCGACTTTAGCGGATCGACCGGCTTGTTCAGCTTCGTCCTGAACGGCGGCGATGATGCGGCGCGCGCGGCGCTGATCGACGGTCTGGCCCATTTCGGCATTGGCTATAGCTGGGGCGGGTTCGAAAGCCTTGCCCTGCCCATCGACCCGGCCCGCTACCGCAGCGCGACGAATTGGGAAGCGGAAGGTCCGGCCATCCGTCTGCATATCGGGCTGGAGGATACAGACGACCTGATCGCCGATCTGGACGCGGGGCTGGCCCGCTTCGCCCAAGTGCGCGGTTGATGCCCGGTTTTGCTACCCTGCTGGCCCGCGTGCCTGATGAAGGCGGCATCGTCCATCCGCTGCTCGCGCTCGCGCTCGCGCTGCTGCTTCATCTTGCCGCCGCAGGCCTTGCCCGCTTCGCTGCCCCGCGTTTGGCCGTCCACGCCCATGTCCTGGGGGAAGGCTTTGCCCAGCGGCTCCGCGCCATGCTGCGCTATGCCATTTCCGCCCTGCTGATCGGCATCGCCACGGCCTTCTGGCCCCATGAATCGGTCGGCCACCTCATCCTTGGCATTGGTCTTGGCCTCTCCATAGCCTTGCTGGCGGCGCTGGCGTTGCGCGCTCTAGCCATTCCGCGCTGGGCCGTGCTGCCGCTGGCGCTGCTGCTGTTCCTCAGCATCGTGTCAGGGACCAGCGGCGGGCTGGCCCCGGTCGGTGCGATGCTCGACACGGTCGGCATCAGCCTGGGCAAGCGGCGCGTCACTGTGCTGGGCATATTGTCGATTGCGGCCACTTGTGTCGCGCTGTTCGCGCTGGTGCGCCTGGCCAACCGGCTGATCGGCCGTTCCATTGGGCGCGCAGACGGTTTCGACCCGACGCAAAAGCTGCTGGCGCAGAAACTGGCCGCCATCGTCGTGATCGTCGCGGCCTTCTTCATCGGCGTCGACCTGCTGGGCATCGACCTGACGGCCTTTGCCGTATTCTCCGGGGCGCTGGGTCTGGCCGTGGGTTTTGGCCTGCAAAAAACCTTTGGCAATCTGATCGCGGGCATCATCCTGCTGATGGACCGTTCGATCAAGCCGGGGGACGTGATCGTCGTGGGCGACAGTTTCGGCTGGGTGAACAAGATCGGCGTGCGCGCCGTCAGCGTCATCACCCGCGACGGCAAGGAACATCTGATCCCCAACGAAAATCTGATGACGCAGGAAGTGGAAAACTGGTCCTATTCCGACCGCAACGTCCGCGTGCGGATTCCCGTGGGCGTGGGCTATGACAGCGACCTGACGCTGGCGCAGGATCTGATGCGGCAGGCGGCGCTGGACTGCAAGCGGGTGCTGCGCGAACCCGAACCCAATGTCTGGCTGACCGGCTTTGGCGAAAGCCGGATCGAACATGATATATTGGTGTGGATCAGCGACCCGGAAGGCGGCGTGGGCAATGTGAAGTCGGACGTGCTGAACCGGCTGTGGCATTTGTTCAAGGATGCCGGGATCACCATCCCCTACCCCCAGCGCGTGGTTCATGCCGCGCCGGTGGCGATGGTGTCGCCGCCCACCCCCGACCTTTCGGCCACTCCATAGCTTTACGGGTCGCGCCGCCGCGCGCTTGTGCCTATATCGGCCCCATGTCGATGCTGCTGCCCGTTCTGGTCTTTCTCGTCACGCTCGCGGCGATGGAGGGGTTCGCCTATGTCATGCACCGTTGGGTCATGCACGGCCCCGGCTGGTTCCTGCACGCCAGCCACCACCGCCCGCGGTTGGGCTTTTGGGAAGCCAACGATCTCTATTTCGTGATCTTTGCGCTGCCGTCCATCATCCTGCTGCTGGGCGGCGTGCAATGGGGCTGGGGCAGCCTGGCCACGGCCTGTGGCGCGGGGATCGCGGCCTATGGCGCGATCTATCTGGGCTTCCACGACATCATCGTGCATCAGCGGGTGAGGAACCGCTACGTCGCCCGATCCCCCTATATGAAGCGGATCGTGCAGGCGCACCGGCTGCACCATGTGGTCGAGACGAAGGAAGGCACGGTCAGCTTCGGCTTCCTCGTCGCACCGCGCCCGGAGGATCTGAAACGCGAACTGGCCCGCCGCAATCGCGCCGGGGTACGCGCGGCGCGCCCCGGACGCGAGTGAGGATCAGGAAAACTGCGTCGATTCAAACCGCACCGGCTCGCCGATGGCGGCGCTGGCCAGCGCATCTTCCCACATCACGCGATGGCCGCGAATGATGGTGCCGATCGCCTTGCCGGTCAGTTCATCCCCCTCATAGGGCGACCAGTTGCAGCGCGACGACAGCCAGTCGCTGCCCACGGTCCAGCGCTTCTTCAAATCCACCACGGTGAAGTCGGCGTCATAGCCCAGCGCGATGCGGCCCTTGCCGGTCAGGCCGAACACACGCTGCGGACCCGATGAGGTCAGTTCGATGAAGCGACGCAGCGACAGCCGCCCTTCCGCCACATGGTTGAGCAGCAACGGCACCAAAGTCTGCACGCCGGGCATACCGCTGGGGCTGGAAGGATAGGGCTTGGCCTTTTCCTCGATCGTGTGGGGGGCATGGTCGCTGCCCAGCACGTCGGGGACGCCCTGATTGAGCCAGTGCCACAGGCCGTCGCGATGCGCCGCACTGCGGATCGGCGGGTTCATCTGCGCATAGGTGCCAAGGCGCGGATAGGCGTCCTCCCCCGCCAGCGTCAGATGCTGGGGCGTGACTTCGCAGGTGGCGATGTCCTTGTTCTGCGCGATATATTCCAGCTCGGCGGGCGTGGTGATGTGCAATATGTGGATGCGGCGGCGCGCCTTGCGGGCCAGTGCGATGATGCGTTTGGTGGCGATCATCGCGCTTTCATCGTCGCGCCAGACCGGGTGCGTCGACGGGTCGCCCGCCAGCGCATGGACCTTGCGCGCGTTCATCCGCGCCTCATCCTCGGCATGGATGGCGACGCGGCGAGTGCCGCTGGCCAGCACGCGCGACAGGGCGTCGTCATCGTCCACCAGCAGGCTGCCGGTCGACGCGCCCATGAAAATCTTGACCCCCGACGTGCCGGGGATGCGTTCCAGTTCCCGCAACTGTTCGGCATTGTCCGCCGTCGCGCCGACATAGAAAGCATGGTCGCACCACATGCGATGATGGGCGCGGGCCAGCTTGTCATGCACCCGCTCCGCCGTGTCGGTATTGGGATTGGTGTTGGGCATTTCGAAAACGGCGGTGATGCCGCCCAGCACAGCGGACCGGCTGCCCGATTCGAGGTCTTCCTTATGTTCCAGCCCCGGTTCGCGGAAATGGACCTGGCTGTCGATGCAGCCGGGCAGCACGTCCAGCCCCGTGCAGTCGATCACTTCGCCCGCATCGCCTAGGCTGATGCCGATCGCTACGATTTTGCCGCCGCGCACGCCTACGTCCACTTGCTCCGCGCCGCCCGGCGTATGGACGGTGCCGTTTTTGAGGATCAGGTCGTAGCTCTGGGTCATTGGGCGCTCCGTCAAAATGTCCGTTCGCCCTGAGCGAAGTCGAAGGGCCGTGCCGAACGCAGTGAGGCCTTCACGATGTTCAGGCAAGGGCTTTGACTTCGCTCAGCCCGAACGGGTTGGTAATTGGGCGCTTCTGTCCTACCTAAAGCCGATGACCGGCACCACCCTAACCGACCGCGCGATCCTGAGAATTTCAGGGGAAGAAGCGCGCCCCTTCCTGCAAGGCTTGCTGACTCGCGATGTTTTGACGCTCAAAACAGGGGAGGCGCGCTGGACCGGGCTGCTGACGCCGCAGGGCAAGGCGCTGTTCGATTTCATCCTGTGGGGTGATGACGACGCCGTGCTGATCGATTGCGAAGCGGCGCAGTCGGGAGCGCTGGCGCGGCGGCTGACCCTCTATCGGTTGCGGCGCAAGGTCGTGGTTGCGCGCGACGAGTCGCTGGCGGTGCATTGGGTGCCAGATGCAGCGGACAAGCCGACCGATCCGCGCCTGCCTGCGCTCGGCCATCGCTGGATCGCGGCCCCGGATGGTGGCGACGCGGCGGCGGCGTTTCGCGCGCATCGGCTGGCGCTGGGCGTGTTCGAGGGGGCGGCGGAGTTGGGGCAGGACCAGACATTGTGGTTGGAAACCAATGCCGGGGAACTGGCCGGGGTCGATTATGACAAGGGCTGCTATGTCGGGCAGGAAAATACCGCGCGGATGCATTATCGCGCCAAGGTGAACCGGCGGCTGGTCGCGGTGCCGCTGGCCCAGGCGGACGAAAAGCGCCAGCGGGCGGCATGGCCGGACATGGACCTGTCGATCGAATTGCGGCGTGTCGAAACGCTCGACCCCGCTACCCTGCCCGGCTGGCTGGCGGCGGCCGTCGCGGCGCAGGCGACGGCGGAATGAGGCGGCTCTGGATTGCGCTGCTGGGCCTGACGCTCGCCACGCCGGCGCTGGCCGATACGCCATGGAAGCTGATCGCCACCTACCCCCATGACGCGACTGCCTTTACCGAGGGGCTGTTCGTGCATGATGGCGCGCTCTACGAAAGCACGGGGCTGGAGGGGCAATCGGAGATACGCAAGGTGCGGCTGAAGGATGGCAAGGTGATCCAGCGGCGCGTGCTGGAACCGCGCTATTTTGGCGAGGGGATCGTCAACTGGGGAGACCGGATCATCAGCCTGACCTGGCGGCATGGTCAGGGCTTCGTCTGGAACCTCAGGGCTTTTTCGCCGGTCGGCCGCTTTCGCTACGATGGCGAAGGCTGGGGCATGACGCAGGATGGCCGTAGCCTGATCATGAGCGATGGGACGGCGCAATTGCGCTTCCTCGATCCAGTGAAGCTGACCGAACAACGCCGCATCACCGTGACATGGAACGGGCGCGCGGTGGAACGGCTCAATGAACTGGAATATGTGCGCGGCGAGATATGGGCCAATATCTGGTACGAAACCAAGATCGCGCGGATCGACCCGGCCACCGGCGCGGTGATCGACTGGATCGACATCGGCGCGCTGCGCAAGGCGGCGGGGGTCCGTGATACGGAGGCGGTGGCGAACGGCATCGCTTATGACGCGGCAAAGGACCGGATCTTCGTGACGGGCAAGAATTGGCCCAAGCTGTTCGAGATACGGGTGGGGAAGTGACCCACTGATCCTCCCCTTGCAGGGTAGGGGGACCGTTTGCGTAGCAAATGGCGGAGGGGTGTCGCCCTATCGACAGGGTGACACCCCTCCGTCTGGCCTGCGGCCATCCACCTCCCCTTGCAGGGGAGGATTATTTTAGCGCTTCCACCGCGCCCAGATGGCCGTGGGCAATAACAGCCCGCGCGCTTCTTCCCGCACCGCCAGTTCGCCCACTTCGACTTCGCCGGGCAAATCCGCGAACGCCTGACGCAACAATTCGCCGATCGCCAGCGCCGACATGCGCACGGCATAGACGGTCAGGAACAGGAAGCGGCTGTCGGCGTCGAGCAGCTGACGGCAATTGGCGATGAGTGCGGGGAGGTCTTCCTCCAGACGCCAGATTTCGCCATCGGGACCGCGCCCATATTTGGGCGGGTCGAGCAATATGCCGTCATAGCGGCGATTGCGGCGCACTTCGCGGGCGACGAACTTGGCGGCATCCTCGACGATCCAGCGGACGGGCCGGTCGGCCATGCCCGACAGGTCGGCATTGGCGCGCGCCTGCGCCACCGATTTCTTCGACGCATCGACATGGACCATGCGCGCGCCGCTGGCCGACATGGCGAGCGTGCCGACGCCGGTATAGCCGAACAGGTTCATGACTTCGGCGTCTGGCTTGTCGGCGGTGCGTTCCCGCATCCAGTCCCATACCGGGGCCATGTCCGGGAAAAATCCCAGATGGCGGAAGGGGGTGCAGCTCGACTGGAACGTCACTTCGTTCCATTTGAGCGGCCAGCCATCGGCCGGGACGGGCGTGTCATAATACCAGCGACCGCCGCCTTCATCGTCCGATCCGGGGACGAATTCGCCATCCGCTTTCCAATCGTCGGCCGCGGGCGCCCACATCGCCTGCGGTTCGGGGCGAATGAAGCGGTAGCGGCCATAGTGCTCCAGCTTGCGCCCGTTACCCGAATCGATCAGGCCATAATCGGCCCAGGGTTCGCCGATGAGGGTTTGCAACTGCACGACGCTCAGCCGCGCGGCGTCGCGCGTTCGGCGACATAGGCAGTCACCGCCTCGAACGTGCCGGGCAGTTTGACATAATGTTCCTCACGCGCAAACAGGTCGCCCACGCGCGCGGGCAGCGGCGGCCGGGTGCCGGTCGCCCGTTCCACGGCGTCGCGGAACTTGGCGGCATGGGCCGTCGCCAGCGTGACGACGGGGATGGAAGGGTCCAGATCGGCCGCGCGCGCGGCGGCCAGGCCAATGGCAGTGTGCGGATCGATGATCTGCCCCGCGCCATCATAGGCCCAGCGCATCGCCATGGTCATGCCATCGGCGTCGATCCGGGCGGAGGTGAACAGATGGCTTGCGCCTTCGCGTTGCGCATTGGTCAGGCGCATCGCCCGGCTGGATTCGAAACCGCCCATCTGCGCGGCCAGCGCCAGCCCGTCGCGCCCGCCCGCGTCGAACAACAACCGCTCGAAATTGGAGCTGACCTGAATGTCCATGCTGGGGGTGGCAGTCGGCACCACCTGCCCCTGGCTATAATCGCCATCGGACAAGGCACGGTGCAGGATGTCGTTGACGTTGGTGGCGACGATCAGCTTTGCAACCGGCAGGCCCATTTTCGCGGCGACATAGCCGGCGAACACGTCCCCGAAATTGCCGGTCGGGACCGCAAAGGCGATGGGCCGTTCGGGCGCGCCCAGGCGCACGGCGGCGTAGAAATAATAGACCACCTGCGCCATCAGCCGCGCCCAGTTGATCGAATTGACGGCGGACAGGTTGAACCGGCGCTTGAAATCCGCGTCGTTGAACATGCGCTTCACCATCGCCTGCGCATCGTCGAAGCTGCCCTCGATCGCGATATTATAGACGTTGGGCGCGCGCACGGTGGTCATCTGCCGCCGCTGCACGTCCGACACCTTGCCTTCGGGATGCAGCATGAAGATGTCGATCTTCTCCCGCCCTGCCACTGCGTCGATCGCCGCCGATCCGGTATCGCCCGATGTCGCGCCGACAATGGTCAGATGATCGTCGCGGCGCGACAGGAAACGTTCGAACAATTGTCCCAGCAATTGCAGCGCCACATCCTTGAACGCCAGCGTGGGACCATGGAACAGTTCCAGCATCCAGTGCTGATTGTCCATCTGGACCAGCGGAGTCACGGCCTGATGACTGAAGCGGCCATAGGCGGCCACGCATAATTCACGCAGTTCGTCGGGCGTCAGCGATCCCGCGACGAAGGGGGTCATGACCCGGACCGCCGTTTCGACATAGGACAGGCCCGCCAGCGCGGCTATTTCCTCGGCGGAAAATTGCGGCCAGCTTTCCGGCACATATAGCCCGCCATCGGACGCCAGCCCTGCCAGCGTCACATCCTCGAAACCGAGCGACGGCGCGCTCCCCCTGGTGCTTTGATATTGCATAATGGGATGGTGCGGTAGCGACCCGTGCGCCCATGGGCAAGTATTTACGGGGCTTTGGGCGCGTTCCGGCGGCGCAGGGCCAGAATATAGATGATGATCGCCACCCCCGCGAAGAAGAACCATTGCACGGCATAGGCCAGATGGTTGTTTGGCACGTCAGCGGCGCTGGGCGGTGCGCTGGGTTTCAGGCCTGCGGGCGCGGCGCGGGCAATGAGCATCGGGCGCAGCGGCATGGCCTTGCCGCCGATGCGGGATATGAGGGCGCGGTGGTCCGGCTCCTGGCTGATCCAGCCTGTGACCTGCCCGCCGGTCCAGTTCGGCTTCGCGTCCGGTCGCTGGGTCACGCCGACCGCGACCAATGCACCCGGCCCTTCTGCGCCGGTGTTGCATTGGGCGATATGGCGATAGCCGGTCGATCCATCAGCGGCGCGGCCTGCCTCCACCTGCCAGCCCACGACACGCAGGCAATGGAGCGAGGAAGGGCGAAACAATATGTCGGCAGTAACCGGCGGCAATTTGGGGAAAGCGACGGGTGGTTTGCCGGGATTGCTGGCGGCCAGCGCAAGCGCCTGCGCCTTTTCATCGCGGCGCTGGAACTGCCAGAAACCAAGCCCGATCATCACCAGCACGGCAAGGGCGACGATGATGGTCGGGATGAAGGGGATGCGCGCCTTGTTCATGCGTCCAGGCCTTTGCTTGCGATACGCCCTTCGCGTGCGCGGTTGCGATATTCCAGGATCAGCAGCGCGCCCTTGGCCACGCGCAGGCTGGCGACGACCGCAAGCGTGGTGAGCGGGGTCCATAGCAGGATATGCAGCCAGAGCGGCGGATGCGCCTTCAGCTCCAGCGTCAGGGCCAGCGCGACCATCACCGCGCCGACGATCAGCGTCAGGAAAGCGGCGGGACCGTCGCCGACGTTGAACTGCTCATAATCGAGCGCGCAGCCGGGGCAGGTGCGCGCGAATCGGACCGGCCCGTCGAACATGCCGCCCACGCCGCAACGCGGGCAGGCACCCTTTGCGGCATCGAGCAGCAACGGCGCGGCCGGGCGGGCAGTATCTGGGGGGCTGGTCATGACGCCACGCATAGCGCCCGGTGGCACAAAAGAAAACGGCCGGGGATGATGTCCCCGGCCGATATGTCTTTTGAAACTGTCGCGGTGATCAACCGTGGGTCGCTGCGCCCCAGCCACCCCAGACATAGATGGCGACGAACAGGAACAACCACACCACGTCGACGAAATGCCAATACCAGGCGGCCGCTTCGAAACCGAAATGCTGGCGCGGGGTGAAGTGGCCCTTATAGGCGCGGATCAGGTTGACGATCAGGAAGATCGTGCCGACCAGAACGTGGAACCCGTGGAAGCCGGTCGCCATGTAGAAGGCCGAACTGTAGGGGGTGCCGCCGAACGGGAACGGGGCGTGGGCATATTCATAAGCCTGCACGCAGGAGAAGATCGCGCCCAGAATGATGGTGCACCACAGACCCTTGATCATGCCGTCACGGTCGCCATGGATCAGCGCATGGTGCGACCAGGTGATGGTGGTGCCGGAGCAGAGCAGGATCAGCGTGTTGAGCAAGGGAAGCTCGAACGCATTCATGACTTCCACGCCCTTTGACGGGAACAGGCCATCAATGGGGGGCAGCGCGCTGGGGAACAGCGAGAAGTCGAAAAAGGCCCAGAACCAGCCGACGAAGAACATGACTTCCGACGCAATGAACAGGATCATGCCGTAGCGCAGATGGAGTTGCACCACGGGGGTATGGTCGCCCGCATGGGCTTCGGCCACGACATGCGCCCACCAGCTGTAGAAAGTGAACAGCACGCCAGCGAGGCCGAGCAGGAATACCCAGCCACCGCCCGCAGGCAGCGCGTCGGGGTGCATCCACATGATGCCGCCAAACGCCATGATCAGCACCGACATCGAACCGAACAACGGCCAGATGCTGGGCGGGAGAATGTGATAATCGTGGTTCTTGGCGCCTGCCATGACGTGCTCTTCCCTGTTCGCGTTATCGTTGCTTGCCTTAGCTTGCCTTCTTGCCCGGCTCAACCGGGTAGAATGTGTAGCTCAAGGTAATCTGTTGCGTGTCCTTGTTATCGGGATCTTCGAGGATCTTGGGATCGACGAAGTAGAGGACGGGCATCCGCACCTCCTGCCCCGGTTGCAAGGTCTGCTCGGTAAAGCAGAAACACTGGATCTTGGTGAAATAGGCGCCCGCCTGAGACGGCGTGACGTTGAAACTGGCGGTGCCGGTCACGGGCTTGTCCGACATGTTCTTGGCAATGAAGATCGCCATGTCCTTGCGCCCGACGGTGACGGTATCGGTCCGATGTTCGGGATAGAATTGCCACGGCATCCCCGGCTGGACATTGGAATCGAAGCGGATCGACATGGTATGGCCAGTCGCTTCGCGCACCTGCACATTCGCTGCTGCGCGCATGGTCGTGCCGCCAAAGCCGGTCTGTTCGCAAAAGATGCGATAGAGCGGCACCGACGCGAAGCCGAGCGCCAGCATCGACAGGCCCACGCCCGCCATCGCAACGAGCGTGCGGCGGTTGCGCCGGTCCCGGTCGAAGGGCGAAGGGGGCAATGTCGCCATCAGATATTATGGCTCACGCCGATCTTCGCCAGCGTAATGGCAAAGAAGAGAATGACGAGAAGGCCCAGGATCACGCCGGTGACGAGCGAACGCGATTTCTGGCGCGCGCGGATGATCTTTTCGTCTTCGGGGGTCATGCCAGCATCCAGCGGTCAACGACCACCGCTCCAAAGAGAAGGAAAAGATAGAGGATCGAATATTTGAACAGACGCCGTTCCGGGGTCATCCGCGCGGGGTCGCTTTCGCGGCGGCGATAGACCTGAAAGGCGAAGACCGCGAACAGCGCAGTGCCGAGCAGCGCGACCGTGCCATATAGCAGCCCGGTCAGGCGCAACAGCACGGGGGCCATCGCCGCGACCGCCATGATCGCGGTATAGAACCAGATCTGGCGACGGGTGGCGACTTCACCCGACACGACAGGCAGCATCGGAATGCCCGCAGCGGCATAGTCCGGCTTGGCGAACAGGGCGAGCGCCCAGAAATGCGGGGGCGTCCAGAAAAACACCAGCATGAACAGCGCAACCGGCAACGCGGACACATCGCCCGTCACCGCTGCCCAGCCGATCACGGGCGGAAAAGCCCCTGCCGCGCCTCCGATGACGATATTCTGCGCCGTCCGGGGCTTGAGCCAGATGGTGTAGACGAACACATAGAACAGGATCGACACGGCCAGGATGGCGGCGGCAAGGACGTTGGTCGCCATACCCATCAGGATGACCGAGAAGAAAGACAGGCCCACGCCGAAATGCAGCGCCGACGAACGGTCCATGCGCCCGGCGGGCAAGGGCCGGTTGGCGGTGCGCTTCATCTTGGCATCGACATCGACCTCATACCATTGGTTGAGGCTGGCCGCCGCACCCGCGCCCAGCGCGATGCACAGGATGGCCGTGAAGCCCAGGACCGGATGGATATGACCGGGCGCGGCCAACATTCCGCACAGGCCGATGAACACCACCAGCGTCATGACGCGCGGCTTGGTAAGCGCGAGGAAGTCGCGCCAGTGGGCCGTGATCGGGGCGGATGTCATCATCGCGGTCGTCATATCGGTTCCGGCCTCACCATGGAGGCATATAATAGGAGGGGGCGGGTTGTGGCACCCGCCCCCTCGATCATGTCAGTCGATGGCGCGATCAGTGATGCGCGGCATCGTCGATCACGGGCAGGGTTTCGAACTGGTGGAAGGGCGGCGGGCTGGACAGCGTCCATTCCAGCGTGGTCGCGCCTTCGCCCCAGGGATTGCCAGCCGCCTTCTTGCCGGCCGCAAGCGACCAGAAGATGTTGATGAAGAAGATCACCATGCCGGCAGCCATGATCTCATAGCCATGGGTGGCGAGCTGGTTCCACTTTTCAAAGGCGGCAGGATAATCGGGGTAGCGACGCGGCATACCCGACAGACCCAGGAAATGCATCGGAAAGAACAGCAGGTTCACGCCGACGAAGAACACCCAGAAATGCAGGTGACCCAGGAATTCATTATACATCCGCCCCGACATTTTGGGGAACCAGTAATAGAAGCCTGCAAACAGCGAGAACACAGCGCCCAGCGACAGGACGTAGTGGAAATGCGCCACGACATAATAGGTGTCGTGCAGCACGTCGTCCACGCCGCCATTGGCCAGCACAACGCCGGTCACGCCGCCCACGGTGAAGAGGAAGATGAAGCCCAGCGCCCACATCATGGGCGTTTTATAGGACATGGAACCGCCCCACATGGTCGCGATCCACGAAAAGATCTTGATGCCGGTGGGGACGGCGATGACCATCGTGGCGGCCGTGAAATACATCTTCACGTTCACCGACATGCCGGTGGTGAACATGTGGTGCGCCCACACGACGAAGCCGACGACACCGATCGCGACCATGGCATAGGCCATGCCGAGATAGCCGAACACCGGCTTGCGGCTGAAGGTCGAGATGATCTGGCTGACGATACCGAAGCCGGGCAGGATCATGATGTAGACTTCGGGGTGACCGAAGAACCAGAACAGATGCTGGTAGAGTTCAGGATCGCCGCCACCGGCCGCGTCGTAGAAGGTGGTGCCGAAGTTGCGATCGGTCAGCAGCATGGTGATGGCAGCGGCCAGCACGGGAAGCGCCAGCAGCAGCAGGAAGGCGGTGACCAGCACCGACCATACGAACAGCGGCATTTTGTGCAGGGTCATGCCCGGCGCGCGCATGTTGAGGATGGTGGTGATGAAGTTGACCGCACCCAGGATCGAGCCTGCGCCTGCGATATGCAGCGACAGGATCGCCATGTCGACCGCCGGGCCAGCCGAACCGCTGGTCGAGAGCGGGGCATAGACCGTCCAGCCCGTGCCAGCGCCATAGCCGGTGCCGCCAGGCACGAAGGCCGAGCCGAGCAGCAGCAGGAAGGCGGGGATGAGCAGCCAGAAGCTGATATTGTTCATGCGCGGGAAGGCCATGTCCGGCGCGCCGATCATGATCGGCACGAACCAGTTGCCAAAACCGCCGATGATCGCGGGCATCACCATGAAGAAGACCATGATGAGGCCGTGCGCGGTGATCAGCGCGTTCCACAGATGATAGGCCTGGTCGAGGCTGGCAGGCTCGGCACCCAGCAGCGAATGCTGGATATTGGCCCAGCCCTGGAGATACTGGATCCCCGGCTGCGCCAGCTCGACGCGCATCAGGCCGGAAATGGCACCACCCACGACCCCTGCGAAAATCGCGAAGATCAGGTAGAGAGTGCCGATATCCTTGTGGTTCGTGGACATGAACCAGCGCTGGAAGAAGGCCGGCTTGTGATCGGCGTCATGATGATCGTCATGAGCATGATCGCTATGATGATCTGCGGTAATGGTGGTCATGGCGTATCTGCCCTTACATCAAAGCTTGGCGTCAGCGGCGGGAGCGGCGGTGGCCGCAGCGACCGGCGCCGGTGCGGCAGGCGCCGCGCCTGCGGGCTTGCCGCCCTGCGACAACACCCACTGGTCGAACTGCGCGGGCGGCAATGCCTCGATCGCGATCGGCATGAAGCCGTGGCGCGCGCCGCACAGTTCCGAACACTGGCCGTAATAGACGCCCGGCTTTTCGATGGTGAAGCTCTTTTCATTGAGGCGGCCGGGGACCGCATCCATCTTCACCCAGAGCGAAGGCACCGCAAAGCTGTGGATCACGTCGGCGGCGGTGATGATCAGCTTGATCGGACGCCCGGCGGGCAGGACCAGACGGTTGTCGGCGGCCAGCTGATAGGGTTCGCCACCGGCCTTGGCCTGTTCGGCGGTCAGCATGTTCGACACGAATTCGGGGATGCCCGCGTCGGGATATTCATAACCCCAATACCATTGATATCCGGTGACCTTGACGGTCAGCGCATCCTTGGGTGCGGGCTTATACTGGTCGGCCAGCAGGCCGATGGACGGCACCGCGACGATCAGCAGGATGACGACGGGCGCTACGGTCCAGATCACCTCGATAAAGGTGTTGTGCGCGGTTTTCGACGCCACGGGATTCGCGCTGCGGCGGAAACGCACCATCGCATAGAGCATCAGCAGCAGAACGAAGATCGAGATTGCGAAGATCAGCGGCAGCAGCATCACGTCATGCAGCCAGCGTGCGGTATGCCCCGTGGAGGTAAACTGCTCCTGAAGGGTATATTCGCCCGGCTTTGGCATACCGATGCCTTCGGTCGGGCGCATACGCGGCGGCGCGGCGACCTTGGCCGCTGGCGCAGCTTCGGCAGCGTTCGCCGCCGAATCGGCCGGTGTGGCAGCCGCTGCTGCGTTCTCCGCAACCGGCGCAGCGAGCGCAGCATTGTCCTGCGCCTGCGCCTGACCGTTCATCGCGAGGGCTGGCGCAAATGCCAGCATCCCAGCGAGAACGAGCGATTTCACCTTTTTCATAGCGTCTTCTTACCCCGTAACCCCTTGGCGCCGCTGCAACGAAGACGCGCGTCATGCACGTCGTCCTCGCCCGGTCGGTTCTGCCGCGGCTTATAGGCATGGTTTTACCCCGCCTCAAGCTTCCATGACCAGATTTTCTTCGCTGTTGCAACGCCCCCTTTGGCCGCCTATTTCGCAGCAGCGCGCACAGGGGCGCGTTCATGGCGCATAATGACGCGCCATGATGACAGGCAAGCGGCCCGCGCGCGACAGGTGCAGGCCGCATGACAGGATATGTGAACGGCATGACCGAAGAAGACGTATTGGCCGAATTCCGTGCAGCGGGGGCGCTGCTCGAAGGACATTTCATCCTGTCGTCGGGCCGACGCAGCGCCAATTATCTGCAATGCGCGCGCGTATTGATGAATGCGGACCGGGCCGCGCGCCTGGCCCGCGCGGTGGTACAGAAATTGCCGCGCGAATTGCGGCAGGAGATCGATCTGGTCGTTTCGCCCGCCATGGGTGGCCTGATCATCGGTCATGAAGTGGGCCGTGCGCTCGAAAAGGACGCCGTTTTTCTCGAACGACCCGAAGGGACATTCGAACTGCGCCGGGGCTTTGCCATATCGCCGGGACAGAAAGTGCTGATGGTCGAGGATGTCGTGACCACTGGCCTGTCGTCGCGCCAGGCGATCGAAGCCGTCGCGGCGGAAGGCGGCATCGTCATCGCCGAAGCGGCTCTGGTCGACCGTTCGGCTGGCGAAGTGGACCTTGGCGTGCCTTTCTACCCGCTCGTGTCGATCAACTTCCCGGTCTATGAAGCCGATGCGGTCCCGCCCGAACTCGCCGCCATCCCCGCGATCAAGCCCGGCAGCCGGAAGTAGCAGAACTTATGCCCCACAGCCCCGCTCCGCTCCGCCTTGGCGTCAATATCGACCATGTGGCGACCATTCGCAACGCGCGCGGCGGGGATCATCCCGATCCGGTCAAGGCGGCGCTGCTGGCGGTGAAGGCGGGTGCGGACGGCATCACCGCGCATCTGCGCGAGGACCGGCGGCATATCCGCGACGAAGATGTCGCCACGCTGATGGCGGCGCTCAGCGTGCCGCTCAATCTGGAAATGGCGGCAACGGCGGAGATGCTGGACATCGCGCTGCGCTACAAACCCCATGCCGCCTGCATCGTACCGGAAAAGCGCGAGGAGCGCACGACCGAGGGCGGGCTGGACGCAGCGGGACAATTCGAGACGCTGCGGCCCATCGTCGCGGCGCTCAATGATGCGGGCATCCGCGTCAGCCTGTTCATCGAGGCCGACGCCGCCCAGATCGACGCGGCGATCCGGCTGAACGTGCCGGTGGTGGAATTTCATACCGGCGCCTATGCTCATCTGACCGGCGAGCCGCGCGCCGCCGAACTGCGCCGCATCGCCGACGCCTGCGCCCTGGCAGCCAAGAATGGCATCGAACCCCATGCGGGCCACGGCCTGACCTTCGACAATGTGGGACCAATCGCCGCCATCCCGCAGGTCGCCGAACTTAACATCGGCCATTTCCTGATCGGCGAGGCGATCTTCGGCGGGCTGGAAGGCAGCATCCGCGAAATGCGCAAGCAGATGGATCTCGCGCGGTGACGACCCAAAGTCGTCACCCCAGCGAAGGCTGGGATCTCAGGCGAACGGCGTCCGCCCTTGCCGCACCAGACCCCAGCCTTCGCTGGGGTGACGCCCTGGGCGGGGCGTCATGATCATCGGCCTCGGCTCCGACCTCTGCAATATCGAGCGTATTCAAAACTCGCTCGACCGCTTCGGCGCGCGGTTCGAGAGCCGCGTATTCACCGATGTCGAGCAGGCCAAGGCCAATCGCCGCCCCTTTACCAAGGCAGGCACGCTGGCCAAGCGTTTCGCCGCCAAGGAGGCTTTTTCCAAGGCGGTCGGCACGGGTTTCAAGGCAGGCGTGTTCATGAAGGATATCGGCGTCGTCAACGCGCCGTCCGGCGCACCCACCCTCGCCCTGACCGGCGGCGCGCTGACGCGCCTCGAATCGCTGATCCCGGCGGGCCATCGCCCGGTCATTCACCTGACGCTCACCGACGATCATCCATGGGCGCAGGCTTTCGTCATCATAGAGGCGCTACCGTTGTGACGCTGCCTCCTCCTCACGCCAGCGAGCAGACCCAAATGACGGCAGCCGACCTGACCGACGAAACGCCCCCGATGCCGCAACCCGTCGAGCAGGCGGCATGGATCAACTGGTGGCAGGAGCTGAAAAGCATCCTCCTGCTGATTCTGGCCGTGCTGGCCTTCCACAGTTTCGTCGCCAAGCCGTTTTATATCCCGTCCGAATCGATGATGCCGGTGCTGTTGACGGGCGACCGGCTGGTGGTCAGCAAATTTCCCTATGGCTGGTCCTATGTCTCGCCCAGCTTCCATCCCCTGCCCTTCCTGAAAGGGCGCGTGCTGGGTCGGCTGCCCGAACGGGGTGACATCGTCATCGTGTCGCCGCAGAACCGGCGCGAAGATTATATCAAGCGGGTCATCGGCCTGCCCGGTGATATCGTCGAAGTGCGCGGCGGTCAGGTGGTGTTGAACGGCGTGGCGATTAAACAGAAGGCGTTGAAGCCGCTGCGTATCCCCGTCGACGGCAATGCCCCCTGCCCGCCGATGCAATTTCCCGGCGCGCTGGTGACGGGCAAGGACGGCAAAGACTATTGCGAATTGCCGGTGCGGCAGGAAATCCTGCCCAATGGCAAAACCTATGTCACCATCGACATGGGGCCAAGCGCGCTCGACTGGTATGGGCCGGTGCGGGTGCCGGAAAACCATGTGTTCCTGATGGGCGACAATCGCGACAACAGCGCCGACAGCCGTGCGCCGTTGGAAGAAAATGGCCTGGGCGGCCCGGTGCCATGGGAAGCGATTGGCGGGCGCGCGGAGTTCATCACCTTCAGCCTGGACGGCGATGCGACCTGGAATCCGCTGACATGGCTCCACGCGCTGCGCAGCGGCCGGGCCGGGAACAGCCTGCGCCCGCAGAGCGTTACACCCCCGAAATAGAGCGCGTAAAAAGGGGCAAGGGTTTTGAGCGAAGCGACGCAGCCGCATATTGAAGAACCCGGTCCCAGCGAAGTGCGCAGCCCGCTGGTCCAGCAGGAGCTGAAACGCGCGGGCGTGTGGTTCGCACTGGCCATTGCCGTCGGGCTGGTGACGCTGCTGGCGCAACCGATATTGCTGATATTGGGCGCTTTGGTGCTGGCGACCATGATGGATGGCGGCACGCGGCTGCTCGGCCGGGTCTTGCCCATATCGCGCGGCTGGCGGCTGACCATCGTGCTGCTGGGCGCAGTCGCCTTCATGGCCTACACCTTCTACCTCACCGGATCGAGCCTGGCCGCGCAGGCGCAGGCGATGCGCACCATCGTGGAAACGCAGGTCGCGCGGATCGGCGGGTGGATGCAGCAACTGGGCATTTCGACTACGCCCGAAGACCTTAAAGGCCTGGCCACACAGGCAATGAGTTCGATGGGGCGCGTCACCGCAGCGGTCGGCACGGCGGTCGGCGCGATCACCAGCGGCGTCATGATGCTGGTGCTGGCGATTTTTCTGGCGGTCGAACCCAAGCTGTACGAGCGCGGCGTCGCATGGATGCTGCCGATCGAAAAGCGCGCCCATTTCTACAGGATCGCCGACAAGATGGGCTGGACGCTGCGGCGGCTGATGTTCGGGCGGTTGATCGGCATGGGCGTAGAGGGGGTTGGCACATGGCTGCTGCTATGGGCGGGCGGCGTGCCGATGGCGGGGCTGCTCGGCATCCTCACCGGCCTGTTCGCTTTCCTGCCCAATATCGGGTCGATCATTTCGGGCGTGCTGATCATTCTGGTCGGCTTTTCCGCCGGGACCGACACGGGCCTCTATGCCTTTGGCGTCTATATGGTGGTGCAGATCGTCGATGGCTATCTGATCGTGCCGATGGTGGCGAAGAAGGCGACCGATCTGGCCCCCGCTCTGGTGCTGGCGGCGCAGATATTGTTCGGCGCGCTGTTTGGCATCATGGGGCTGTTCCTGGCAGACCCGATCGTCGCGATGATCAAAGTCTATCTGGAGGAACGGTCCAAGGGGCTGGAGGAGAAGCGTGCGGCACAGATGGCGGACAAGCTGAGAATTTGACCGGGGTTTTCAGGGCGCGGCAAATCGCGCTGCGACCTCGGCCGGCACGCGCATGATCCGCCCGGTCGCCTTGTCGATGATTGCCCAGGTGGATTTGGCCGCGACCTTCACCTTGCCATCCGGCCCGGTAAATTCGATATGCCGGTCGAAGCGCGCACCACGCGGCGCGTCCGCGATCCAGGTGCGGGCCGTGACCGTTTCGCCCTCCTGCACATTGCCGCGATAGTCGATTTCATGCCGGGTCACGACCCACACATAAGCGTCGACATGGGCCGGGTCCGCATCCCGGTTCCAATGCTCGACCGACACCTGCTCCATCCACCGGACCCAGACCGCGTTGTTGACATGGCCAAGGATGTCGATGTCGGCGGGGGTGGCGGTAATCGCGCAGGTGTAGGTCGCTGCCATCAGCCCGCGACCCCCAGCTGCCACAGCATGAACGCAAATTCCTCCGCCGTTTCGTGCAGGCTTTCGAACCGCCCCGACTTGCCGCCATGACCCGCGCCCATATTGGTCTTGAACAACAGCAGGTTCCGGTCGGTCTTGGTCGCGCGCAGTTTCGCCACCCATTTGGCCGGTTCCCAATAAGTGACGCGCGGATCGTTAAGGCCCGCCGTCACCATCATGGGCGGATAGGTTTGCGCCTTGACGTTGCTGTATGGGTCGTAGGACAGGATGTTTTCAAACGCTGCCTTATCCTCGATCGGGTTGCCCCATTCTGGCCATTCGCCCGGTGTCAGCGGCAATGTTTCGTCCAGCATCGTATTCAGCACATCGACAAAAGGCACATGTGCGACGACCGCGCCCCACAGGTCGGGGTCGCTATTGACGACCGCGCCCATCAGTTCGCCGCCTGCCGATCCGCCCGAAATGCCGATCCGGCCCGCAGACGTATAGCCCAGCTCGATCAACCCCTTGGCCACATCCACGAAATCGGTGAAGGTGTTGACCCGCTTGTCCAGCTTGCCATCCAGATACCATTGCTGGCCCAGATCATCGCCGCCGCGAATATGGGCGAGGGCAAAGACGACGCCGCGATCCAGCAGCGACAGGCGGCCAGTGGAAAAGCCGGGGTCCATCGCCATGCCATAGGCGCCATAGCCATAGAGGTGGAGCGGCGCGCTGCCATCGCGCGGCAGGCCGGCGGGATAGACGATCGACACCGGAATCTGCGTGCCGTCGCGTGCGGCGATCATCAACCGCTGCGTTTCGTAGCGGCTGGCGTCGTAACCGGACGGAATTTCCTGCACTTTGAGGACTTCGAGCCGCCCGTCATCCAGATGATAGTCGTAGATGGTGTCGGGCGTGACCATGGATTCATAGCCGATGCGCAACGTCGTCACATCATATTCGGGATTGTCGTCCAGCCCCGCCGAATAGCTGGCTTCGGGAAAGGGGATGCGCTTGGGGCTGTGGGTGGCATAATCGCGCAGTTCGATCTGGTCGAGGCCGTCCTGACGCCCTTCGGTGACGTAGAAACGCTGGAACAGGGTGAAGTCGGTCAGGTAGAAATGGTCGTCCGGGGCAATGACTTCGCTCCACTGGTCGGGCGCGTCCAGCGTCGCCTTCACCAGCCTGAAATTGGGGTGGGCGTCGTTGGTGCGGATGTAGAGCGTGCCGTCATGTTCATCGACATCATATTCGCGGCCCGGCTGACGCGGGGCGACCAAAATGGGCGTCGCGGTGGGATCGTTCGCCGGGACCAGCCAGGCTTCGGTCGTCACATGGTCGCCGGTCGAAATGACGATATATTTTTCCGATGAGGTCAGGCCCACCGACACGCGGAAGCCCTCATCATCCTCATGAAAGATTTCGACGTCGCTTTCGACCCCCTGCCCCAGCCAGTGCAGCCGCGCATTGTCGGTGCGCCAGTTTTCATTGGCGATGCCATAGATCAGCCCCTTGCTGTCGCTGGTCCATACCAGCGAGGACAGGGTGTCGGGAATGACTTCGGGCAGGATGTCGCCGGTGAACAGATCCTTGATCCGCGCTTCGAACCGTTCGGACCCGTTGGTGTCGATCGCATAGGCGAGCAGGCGGCCGTCCGGGCTGACCGACATCGCGCCCAGCCGGAAATAGTCATGGCCGTCTGCCAGCGCCGTTTCGTCCAATATCAGTTGGTCGGGACCGCCCGCCACCGGCTTGCGATACCATTTGCGATATTGCGCCCCGGTTTCGAACGCCCGCCAGTAGATATAGTCGCCGTCCTTTTGCGGCACCGACTGGTCGTCTTCCTTGATGCGGCCCTTCATCTCGGCAAACAATGTGTCGGTCAGCCCCTTGTGCGGGGCCATCGCCGCATCAAAATAAGCGTTTTCCGCCGCCAGATGATCCAGCACCGCCTTGTCCGTGACCTCCGGGTAACCGGGGTCGCGCAGCCAGGCATAATCGTCGGTCACGGTGATGCCATGATGGGTGAAGCTGTGCGGACGGCGGGCGGCGACGGGCGGCTGGGAAAAATCGGTCATTCAGTGTCCATATATCATCTGGTCTGCGAGCGCTGGCATAAGCGCCTTTGCCTGCTTATGTTGTCGCCTTTGCGGCCTGCGCAAGGGCCGATAGACAAGGAAGCATGAATGTCCACCTATGAAGACCGGCTGAAAGCGCTGCGCGCGCAGTTGGTGCGGGACCGGCTCGATGGTTTCGTCGTGCCGCTGACCGACGAGCATATGAGCGAATATGTCGGTGCCTATGCACAACGGCTCGCCTGGCTGACGGGTTTTCAGGGGTCGGCGGGCAGCGCGGTTGTGCTGCCGGAACAGGCGGCGATCTTTACCGACGGACGCTATACGCTGCAAGTGCGTGAGCAGGTGGACGGCGCGCACTGGGCCTATGAAAGCGTGCCGCAGACGTCGATCGCCGACTGGCTGGGCGTCCATGCGCCGCAAGGCGGGCGGATCGGCTACGACCCGTGGCTGCACACCAGCGCATGGGTGAAGGCAGCGAGCGCGGCGCTGGCAGCCAAGGGCGCGCGCCTGATCGCCGTGGACACCAATCCGGTCGATGCCGTGTGGCCGGACCGTCCCGCGCCAAGCGCCGCGCGGCTGGTGGTGCATGAAGACCGCTTTGCCGGGCGCAATGCGGCGGACAAACGGCAGGCGATTGCCGACTGGCTGGTGGAAAAGCGCGCCGACGCCGCTGTGCTGTCCGCGCTCGATTCGATTGCCTGGGCGTTCAACATTCGGGGCAAGGATGTGGACCGGACCCCGGTGGCGCTGGCCTATGCCATCGTTCATGCCGATGCGACCGCCGACCTCTATGTCGCGCCGGAGAAGATGGACGAGGCCGTGACCCAGCATCTGGGCAATGCGGTGCGGGTCAGGGACGGTGTGAACTTCGCCGCAGCCCTTGCGGATTTCGCCGGAAAAACCGTCGTCGCCGACCCCGAACGGGCAGTCGCGGCAATTTTCGACGCACTGGAGCAGGGCGGCGCGACCGTGCTGCCGCTGCGCGACCCCGTCGTGCTGCCCAAGGCGATCAAGAATGCGGTCGAGATTGCCGGGCATAAGGCCGCGCAGGCGCGCGACGGCGCAGCGCTCAGCCGCTTCCTGCACTGGGTATCGGTCGAAGCGCCCAAGGGGGGCCAGACCGAAATGTCCGCCGCCAATCGGCTGGAAGCGTTCCGCAAGGATACCGGCCTGCTGGAGGATCTGTCGTTCGATACGATCAGCGGCGCGGGGCCGAACGGTGCGGTGGTGCATTACCGGGTCGAGGACAAGACCAACCGGCCGATCAAGACGGGTTCGCTTTATCTGGTCGATTCGGGCGGGCAATATCGCGATGGCACGACCGACGTGACGCGCACGCTGGCGATCGGCACGCCGACGCGCGAGATGCAGGAGCGGTTTACGCTGGTGTTGAAGGGCCATGTCGCTTTGGCGCGGGCCGTGTTCCCGGTCGGAACGCGCGGCGGCCAGCTCGACATATTGGCGCGGCAATATCTGTGGCGCGAAGGTCTGGATTATGCCCATGGCACGGGCCATGGCGTGGGCAGTTTCCTGTCGGTGCATGAAGGGCCGCAGCGGATCGCGACATTCGGCGGCGGCGACGAACCGTTGCAGGCAGGCATGATCCTGTCCAACGAGCCGGGCTATTACAAGACCGGCGAATATGGCATCCGCATCGAAAATCTGGTGCTGGTGGAGGAGCGCGCGGTGCCGGGCGCGGAGAAGGCGATGCTGGGCTTCCAGACGCTGACCTTCGCGCCGATCGACCGGGCGCTGATCGCCACCGACCTGCTGGACGCGGGTGAGCGGGCGTGGATCGACGCCTATCATGCGCAAGTGCTGGGCGTGGTCGGGCCGCAGCTGGAGGGCGAGGCGCTGGCCTGGCTGGAGGCGGCCTGCGCGCCGCTATAGGGCGTTAATCCTTGGGCGATTCGGGCGCGGGGGCAGGTTCACTGTCCCGCGTCGTTTCGCGCGACTGGGCCTTGCGACGGCGCAGATTGTCGCGCAGCGCCTGCGCCAGCCGCGCCTTTCGTTCGTCCTGTGTTTCGCTCATGGAACAGGCCATAAGCAAATTGCATCATCCGCCGCAACCCGCCTTGACAAGGCGAACGCGCGCGGCCATAGGCCCGGCTCCCAGCGCGACGAGTGCTTGTGGACGAGAAACAGAGTGCTGCTGTAGCTCAGTGGTAGAGCGCGTCATTGGTAATGACGAGGTCGGGAGTTCAATCCTCCCTAGCAGCACCATTTCCTCCCCCTCCTGCGATTGCAAACCGGATCGACACGCCGAAAGGCGGCGCAGGACCATCGCCCGCGCCGTCTTTTTATTTTGGAATGGCGCGGGGTGTCAGCGCGGCGGGCGGTTGCCGACCAGTTCGTAGCGATAGCCGTCGGGATCGCTCAGCATCAATATCGCCGGTCCCTGCGCGGTTTGATGCACCGCTTCGACAGGATAGCCCGCCGCTTTCAGCCGGGTAGCGACCGCCGCGACATCGGGCACGCGCAGGACGATCTTGGCCAGCCCATCGCCATGCACGACCGGCGGTGCCTTTCCGGCGCTATCGTCGTGCAGCAGGATGAGGATGAGCGGACCGCGCGGCGTGTCGGCACTCAGCATCACTTCGGTCAGCGGTCCATGGTGCAGCCGCGTCGCCTCCACCAGCCCCAGCGCGGTGCGGTAGAAAGCGATCGCCCGGTCCAGATCCGTGACGCGCAGGCCCGGCGCCATCAGCGTGGTGCCGATGGCGGGCGGCGGCGGCACCTGTGCCAGCACGGGCGTGGGGGCGGCCAGCAAAAGGGCAGCGATAGCGTAGCGGCAGGACATGGTTCTGGCTCCTGTATCAGGCATTTTCGCGCACCGCATCGGCAGGGGTTCCGGTCCCCTTGCCCGACCGCGCCTTCACCTTGTCGAAATCCGCCTCGAACCGGGGGCGCATCGTGCCGCACAGTCGATCCCAGACCGTGGTGTAGCCGCCGAAATTGCCCGTGAAATAACGATGATGCTGGTCATGGAAAGTGGCGGAGATGAACCATTTCGTCGCCCAGCTGCGGTTCCACCAGCGCGGCAGAAATTCATGCCCTGAATGGACATAAAGGCCCATGACGATGTTGGTCGGCACGATCAGCGCGACAGTTGCGTCATGAACCGTGAATATGGCCAGAAACAAAGGCACGAAACCGCCATTGACCAGCGATTCGAGCGGACTGACCGACAGGGTGGTCAGCAGGTTTGGCGATGTGGATTTATGATGGATCTTGTGGACCCAGCTATAGACCGGCTCCTTGTGCATCCAGCGGTGGAGCCAGTAGAAATAGGTGTCGAACAGAATGAAGTAGAGGGCATATTCAAGGCCGATCTGCCACCATGCGGCAGGCGATTGGGCAAAACGGATCGCCCCTGCCGCCTCCAGCGCCGTGCGCAGCGTGCCGAGCAGCAGCCCGGTAATGGCCAGGTTGAGGATGGCGAAGCCCGCTTCATTGCGGAAGACCGTCCATTTGAAACCTTTAGGCTGGATTTTGCGTGCCTTGAAGAAGCCGCTGATGATCCCCGCCGCAATGCCGCTGGCAACGAACAGGCCCAGCCAGAGCGAGAGGAGATGATGGCCGTTGAGCAGTGATGCAAACATGAAAGACTTGTCCCGTCCTGCGCGCCACGCGGCGCAGGACGGGTGCTATCAGATGGCAGGGCGGGGAATTTGTCAGCGGTGACACGAATGCCAATATCGCCGCCCGCTTCCCTTATCGCGCGAAGCTGATGCCGATCCACAGGGTGCGCGGCGTGCCAAGGTCCATCGATCCGCCCGCATTGCGAGTGACGACCGCCTTGTCGAACAGGTTTTCGCCGCGTGCGACGACCGTGACGCCATGGCCGAGCGGCAGGCGCGCGATCGCGTCCAGCGTCAGTGCGTCGGGCAGGACGTCGCTTTGCAGGTCGTCCTCATATTGTTTGGCGACATAGCGCAGCGTGGTGGACAGGGTCGGTCCCTGCGCCGGGCTGTAGGCGATGGTCGCGCTGGCGGCGTGGCGCGGGCTTTGCGCCGGGGTCAGGCCGTCAAATGCCGCGCCGGGCGCGCGCACGCTGCTATGGCTATAGGCGTA
Source organism: Sphingobium sp. KCTC 72723 (assembly GCF_014280435.1). NCBI lineage: Bacteria > Pseudomonadati > Pseudomonadota > Alphaproteobacteria > Sphingomonadales > Sphingobiaceae > Sphingobium > Sphingobium sp. KCTC 72723. The sequence continues at coordinate 2,262,828 of NZ_CP060388.1, forward strand.
GGAGGCCGACAGGCGCAGGTCGCCCAGCGCAGCTGCGGCGGTCAGTTCCACCCCCTTGGCGACGACAGCCTGCACATTGCGGCGCTGGCGCGTGGTGGCGGTGAGCGTCACATTGGCAATGGCGTCGTCCAGCCGATTGTAGAAGGTCGTTGCCGACAAAGTGACGCCGGGCGCAGGCGTCAGGTCGATGCCGATTTCCGCGCCTTTCAGCTTTTCGGGCGTCAGCGCATCATTCGCCTGAGTCGTGATGGGGAACACCACGAAGGGGCGGTAGAGTTCGTTGAGCGTGGGCAGGCGGAAGCCGCTATAGGCCGCGCCGCGCAGGGCAATGGCGTCGCTGGCGCGATAGAGCGCGCCGACCCGGCCCGACACTTCCCAGTCCGCACGATCGGCAAAGGCGCTGGCGGTGGCCGCGCCGGTGGTGGCATTGACCTGCCGATAGAAGCCGTCGCGGATCGACCAGCGATCGGCCCGGACGCCGCCGGTCAGAACAAGATTGCCCAGCGTCCAGTCATCCTCGGCAAAAATGCCGGTGGTCGTCTGCTCGCCGCCTGCATGGCGGCGGAAGGCCACGGGATTGGCGGCGATATTGGCGTTATAGGCGTCCTCAAACATGTCGCCGCTGGCAAAGCGCGTGTCGACGCCGATGCGCAGTAGATGATCCGCGCCGACCGGCGGGCGCAGCTCGATCTTGCCGCCAAGGCCGGTCGAGGGCGTGTTGCGCTGGTCCAGCGACTTGCGGAAAGTGGAGGAGGACATGACCATATTGGCGAAATTGCGCGCCTGAATATAGGCCAGTGCATCCACCTGCCACCGCCCGCGATTGATGTAGCGGATGCTGGCATCCTGTCCCTGACTCATGCTGTCGGCCCCGGCGAAACGCAGCGTCCGGTCATCCTGAAACAGGGTGGCGCGAAATTGCAGTTCGGACGTGGCGGAAATGGGGGCTACCGCGCGCAGGCTGGTGGACCAGCCTTCATAGGCGGCAGGTACGGTGGCGGCGACCCGCTGCGCCTTTGGCGTGGTCTGGAACCCGTCCCCCTTGTCCCACCGGCCCGACAGCGAAACATAGCCGCTGCCAAGGTCGGGCGTGATGCTGGCGGACAATTCGGTGGATTCGCGGCTGCCGTAAAAGGCGCTGGCGGCAAAACCGGGCAACTGGTCGCGGGTAGCGCTGGCCAGTTCAATCGTCCCTGCCACTGCGCCCGCGCCGAACGCACCGATGCCGCCGCCGCGCGTCACCCGGACGACCGACAGGCGATCAGGGACCAGAGCGCTGAAGGGGATATAGCCGAAAAAGGGATCGGCCAGCGGCACCCCGTCCAGCAACAACAGCGTGCGGCTGGACGCATTGCCGCCCAGCGCGCGCAACGTCGCGCCCTGCGCCGAGGGGTTGGCCGATCGGCTGTCGGAACGGCGGAACTGCTGGAACCCGGCGACATCGCCCAGCACGCTTTCGATCCGGCCCGACGCACTGTCCTGCAACCGCTGACGATCGATCACCACCGAACCATAAGCGGGTGTGCCGGGGGGAAGCGACAGACCGGTGCCAGTGACGATGATCGATGGTCCATCGCCCGGCGCTTCTGCCAAGGCAGCGGTGGGTGCGGACAATAATATGGCAGGCAGGATGATATGTTTCATGGCGATCCCCTCAGCGCCCCTCTCTTTATTTTCCACCGCATTTGCAAACGGAAAGGGCTTGTGTCCCTTGTAGGACAGGGCCGCCCCGCCATGACATTGACCCTTGGGTCGAACGCGCGATGGCCAAGAGGATATTCCGGTCCGATCCGATGGGGACGACAGGGTGCAACTGCTGTGCCGGGGCGAAAACCGGCATTGCCTTCTCCTCCCTTGGAACAAGGGGAGCGCGTTGCGGAAGGTCGGCTCCGCCCGCTTCAGTGGCTGATAAGGCCCACCAGCCGCACCAGTTGCGATTCCCGGCTGCACCCGGTTTTTTCGTAGATGCTGCGCAGTTGCACCTTGAGCGTTTCGGTCGACACGCTGCGGGCGGCCGCGATGTCGGGCCGGGTCTGACCCGCTGCCAGCCGGATAGCGATGTCTGCTTCCGCCGGGGTCAGGTTGAATGTCCGCATAAGCAGTTGAACATGGCGGTCGGTCGGCGCGCCGACCCGCGCGATCGCAATGGCGCGCGGCGCGAACGGCAAAGACCATGACTTGGCGGGCAAAGGGTAGAATTCCAGCATGATGCCGACCCCGCCTGCTTCATCACCCAGAGCGACCGGATCAGCCGCACGGCCCGGCGGGTCGATGATCATGCGGATCGCCCGCGTGATCGCACGGCTTTCCTCCGCCCGCTCGCTGGCCAACGCGCCGTCGCGCACGCGCAACCGGCTGCTCGACAGCAGCGCCTGGGCGCGCGGGGTCATGCCCCCGACCCGACCCGCCCCGTCCAACAGCCAGCAGGCGCGGTCCATCGCTTCGAACGTGCCGGACAACAGGGCAAACCCCTGATGCTCGATCGCGCGCTGAAGCCGCACCGCATTGCGGACATGGCCTGAAATATGGCCGAACAGGTCGCGCTGTTCCTGCGTACTGCGCCCGTCCTTGCTATCGCGCAGCAGCGCAAGGCCGATCATCCCCTCCTGCCCGGCGAGAATGCGGGTCTGGCAACCATCGAAAATGTCGAAATCGGCGCAAAGGTCGAGATAGTCCTGACTGCGCAATCCCTGCCGCGCCACGTCATAATGGGCCTCATGGACTATGGCCGGATTGTCGGCCAGCCCGTCGGCGGCGACGCGGAAATTCAAGTCGGGGCTGGACTGATCGATCGTCGCTGTCTTGGCGACGATGCTATCGTCGATATCGCTGATCCAGTTGAAGGCCGCAGCACCGGGGCCAAAGCCGATCAATTGCCCATGACGCGACCCCGTGGCCGCTGCCATCGTCCTGATCGCGCTTTCCCAATTTGCCGGTTCCAATGCAGCGGAAAGAAACAATTCCGCCCAGTCATCGCTATTCTTCGCGAGTGACGCCATGCTCGCAACCCCCAATGCCCCGAACATAGTTCGTTGCGGAAGTTGCTGGGGAAGTCAAATGGTAGGTCGTGGCAACAATTTGAAAATAATGATCCAGATCAGGATTCAGGCTGCTTTTGCCAAAGCCTGTTCGCGCACGGCGCGGAACATGCGGCAAGGCGGAATATTGCGCCATTCCCGGTCGTCATGTACTTCGCCAAACAACGGGTTCAACAAACGCAGCACATAGCGCGAATATTGATAGACCAGAAATGCACCGCCCGGTGTCAAAGCCGCATGGGTTTCGGCGCAAATCGCTTCGCCCACCCCGGCAGGCAGAGTCGAAAAAGGCAGACCCGACAGAATATAGTCGGCATGGGCATGGCCCGCTTCCTTGATGAAGCGGCGAACGTCGGCGGCCGATCCATGCACGACCTTCAATCGCGGGTCGGCGGATTGCGCCTCCAGATAAGCGACGAAATCGAGATTGAGGTCGATCGCCAGCAAGGTCGCGTCGGGATGCAGCCGGTCCAGCACGGCATGGGTGAAGGTGCCGACACCCGGCCCATATTCCACGAACAGCCGGCATTTTTGCCAATCGACCTGATCCAGCATTCGGTTCACCACGGTTGCCGACGTCGGGATGACCGAACCGACCATGCCGGGATGCTTGATGAACTGACGAAAGAACATGCCCCACTGGCCCAGGAAGGGGGTTTTGCCTCCCACCCGACCCGGATTATTTTTCTTTTTCGAGGGAATGGAAGCCATCGTCATCCGTCTGTCTATATGCGTCGATCCGCGTCGCAAATAACGGCGCTGCTGGCAAGACGCTTTACCTGCCAAGACACAAGAATGCGCGGGCCGCCCGTTGGTTCAGGCGACCCGTGCTTTTCCTTCAGAGCCGTTCGCGGCCACGCAACATGCCCGGCGACACGAAACCGATCGGATCGACCTGCATCGCGCTCTGTTTCAGGGTCGCCTGAATCTGCTCATATTCGCGTTCCACTTCCGGTGTGACCGATGCGCGCGTTTCTTCCAGCGCGGCTTCGAAATGGGCCATCGTCACCTTTTCCACCGCCAATGACTGACGCAGCGCGAACAGGCCGGCACGCCGGGCCAGATCCTCCAGATCCGCGCCAGTGAACCGTTCGGTGCGCATGGCCAATATGTCGAGGTCGACATCCTCCGCCAGCGGCATCTTGCCTGTGTGGATCGTCAGGATACGCCGACGCCCCGCTTCATCCGGCACCGGAACATAGATCAGCTCATCGAAACGCCCCGGTCGCAACAGCGCCGGATCGACCAGCGTCGGGCGATTGGTCGCGCCGATCACCACGACCGATTGCAACTCCTCCAGCCCGTCCATCTCGGCCAGAATCGTGTTCACCACCCGCTCCGTCACCGCCGGTTCGCCCAGCCCGCCGCCGCGCGCAGGCACCAGGCTGTCCAGTTCGTCGATGAAGATGACCGTGGGCGCCACCTGCCGCGCGCGGGCGAACAGCCGGGCAATCTGCTGTTCGCTTTCACCATACCATTTGGACAGCAGGTCGCTCGATTTGGTGGCGATGAAATTGGCCTGCGCTTCGCGCGCCACGGCCTTGGCCAGCAAAGTCTTGCCCGTGCCGGGCGGGCCATAGAGCAAAAAGCCCTTGGCCGGGCGGATGCCCAGCCGACGGAAAGCGTCGGGATTTTTGAGCGGCAGTTCGACTCCTTCTTTCAGCCGCATTTGCGCATCGTCCAGCCCGCCAATGTCGGACCAGCCGATATTGGGCGCCTGCACCATGACCTCGCGCATGGCGGACGGCTGGACCCGCTTGATCGCGGACATGAAATCTTCCCGCGTGACGCACAACTCCTCCAGCACATCGGGCGGAATCGTGCCGTCCTCCAGATTGAGGCGCGGCATGAAGCGGCGCACCGTCTCGATCGCGGCTTCGCGGGTCAGCGCCGCCATATCCGCGCCGACAAAGCCGTATGTCATGCGGGCCAGTTCGGACAGGTCGACCTTGTCGCCCAGCGGCATCCCGCGCGTGTGGATGCCCAATATCTCGCGCCGCCCGCGCTCGTCAGGCACGCCCACCACGATTTCGCGGTCGAAACGCCCCGGACGCCGCAGCGCCTCGTCAATCGCTTCAGGCCGGTTGGTGGCCGCAATCACGACCAAATTGGTGCGCGGTTCCAGCCCGTCCATCAGCGTCAACAATTGCGCGACGAGGCGCTTTTCCGTCTCCCCTGTCACCTGCCCCCGTTTCGGCGCGATCGAATCGATTTCGTCGATGAACAGGATCGATGGCGACGCCTTGGCTGCCGCCTCGAATATCTCACGTAGCTTCTTTTCGGATTCGCCATAAGCGGACCCCATGATTTCCGGGCCGTTGATCAGGAAAAATTCCGCTTCCGATTCATTGGCGACGGCGCGGGCCAGCCGCGTCTTTCCCGTCCCCGGCGGGCCGTGCAGCAACACGCCCTTGGGCGGATCGACGCCCAGCCGTTCGAACAATTCGGGGTAGCGCAGCGGCAGTTCCACCATCTCGCGCAACTGGTCGATGGTGTCGGCCATGCCGCCGACATCGTCATAAGTCACATCGGCGCGGCGCGATTCGCGCGGCTCCTCATATTCGGCGCGCAATTCGACTTCGGTTTCGGCGTCGATCACCACGACACCCTTTGGCACGGTCGATACGACCATCAGCCGGATTTCCTGCAACGCATAGGCGGGCGCGGCCAGCATCTGGCGCAATTGGGGCGGCATGTCGCCGGGCGGCACCTGTTGCTGCGCGGCGGTTGCGACGACATCACCCGCTGCCACCGGCCGTTGAAAGAATACGCGCTTCAACGCTTCGGGATTCCCCTGAAGCCGCAAATTATTTTGTGCAGGCGCGAACACGACTCGCTGGGCTGGGCGCGGTTCGATCTTTTCGATCTGGACGAAGTCGCCCGAACCCGCCCCGGCATTGGCCCGTTGCAACCCGTCCAGGCGCAGCACGTTCAGCCCTTCGTCTTCCTTATAGGGTCGCACCACGCGCGCGGATGTCGACCGCTTGCCCACGATCGCGACGACATCCCCTTCTGCCAGCAGCAATTGCGCCATAACGTCGAGCGGCAGCCGCGCCAGACCGCGTCCGGCATCCTCCGGCCGCGCATTGGCGACCTGAATCCTGCGCCCGCTGCTTTCCTGATCGGCCATATCCTGTCCCCACAAATTGTCGCTCCGTAACGAGATAGGGAACGCAGGCGCCGGGAAAAAGGGGGCCGTGCCAACTAGGCGCAAGACAAAAAAAGGGCCGACCCAAAGGTCAGCCCGGAAAGTTTTAGGAGAGGATGCCTGAAAGGCACCTCCTATGTGCAGTGCAGCGGGAAATATTGCAAGTGCGAAAAGAACCACGCAGTTGCATAAAATGCATCTTGCCATTTCCACGAATTTCCTGCTCATAGCGAAGAGGATGCTTGAACCCGGTTTATGTTGCGATCGACAATAAGGTATGACGCGGCGCAGCGCACCGGCACTGGAATTGTGACGAATTATGCGGAGATTACCGCCCCTTACGGCCCTGGAGGCCTTCGTTCAGGTTGCCCGCCTTGGCTCGGTCAAGGCGGCGGCAGAAGAACTCGCGCTCTCCACCCCCGCGCTTAGCCGCCGGGTGCAGGCGCTGGAGCGATTCATCGGCCGCCCGTTGTTCGACCGCAAGCATCAGGCGCTGGAAATCAATGCCGAGGGGCAGAGGCTGCTGGACGACATAGCCCCTGCACTGGATTCCCTTGCTCAGGCGCTGGAAAATATCCAGAGCGGCGGCAACCAACTGCGCTTGCGCCTCGCCGTGATGCCATTGTTCGCGACCCAGCGCCTGTTCCCCCATCTGGGCGCGCTGCGCACGCTGCATCCCCAATTGCATATCGACATCGAAACCACCCCCCATGCCGTCGCACGGCTGGGCGAAGGGCTGGACGCGGCGATCGTGCTGGCCAAGGATATCGACGCAGCGCTTTATGCGCATGAACTCGACCATGACGAAGTCTATGTCATCGGCGCGCGCTCGCTGCTCGCCCCCCCCCATGCGCTGACATCGCCGGAGGAACTGGCGCAGCATACCGTCCTGCTCCACCGCGACATGGCGCTGGCGTTCGACGCCTGGAAGGATGCCGTTGGCCTGCCCGACCTGCAACCGCTGGCGATCGACAATTATGATTCGGGCCAGCTGATGCTGGAAGCCGCAGCGCAGGGGCTGGGCGTGGCATTCATGCACGCCAGCCATTTCAAGGAATCGGGCGATACCCGCCTGGTCCGCCTGTTCCCGACAAAGGTCGAAAGCCCCTATCGCTATTATTTCGTCTGCCGCCCCCGCGCGCTTCAGACCCGTGCCGTGCGGATCTTCCGCGACTGGCTGGTAGCTGCCGATATCTAAGCATTTTTGCGGTCTGCGATTCTTTTCGGCCGCGCTCTTAACCTTGTTTCCTCGCCGCCGTTATAGCGAACATGACCGGGGCCACTTCCTCTTCCGCTAGTCCGCAACACGGACTGACCGACCGTCTGGCACGATGGGCAAAAGGCCTGTCTGGCAAGCCTGAGGAGGAGGAGAACGAACCCGAGCAGCGCCCGCGCGCAGGCACTGCGTCGAGCCGCGAAGTGACACGCCGCCGTCAGCTTTACGACGAAATCGGCAGCTTCCTGTTCGCTCACGACCTGGACCTCACGCCCATCAATTTTTCCGTGGCGCTCGATTATCTGACCGGCGCGAATATCGGCGTGGAAAAGGCGATCAAGGCCGTGCTGATGGAGCGTGGCAAGATTACCAACGGCTGGATGGAAACCGTCGCGGCCGAACAGCGCGCCGACGAAGTGACGCCCGAATCGCTGGCCAACATGCTGGACAAGGTCGAGGAAAATCTGACCCAGTTCACGGGTTTGATGCATGAATCGCGCAATTCGGCCAAGGATTATGGCGCTGCATTGCAGGAACAGGCCAAGGGGCTGATCGAAGGCAGCGAAAATGATCCCGTGCTGGCCCGACTGGTCGGGCTGACCCGGTCGATGGTCGAAAAGACCCGGCAGGTCGAAAACCAGCTGCGCGAAAACCAGAAGCAGACCAAGGCTTTGAAATCGAGCCTGGAAACGGCCCGCCGCGCTGCTGAACATGACCATCTGACTGGCCTGCCCAACCGGCGCGCCTTTGAAGGCGTGCTGCGTGAAGAAGTGAAGGTCGCCAGGGAACAGGGCGAAATGCTCTCGGTCGCCTTTTGCGATATCGACCATTTCAAGAATATCAACGACACCCATGGCCATGACACGGGTGACCGGGTGCTGAAATTCATCGCCGGGCTGCTGACGAAAGCATCCAACGACCGCTGCCATGTGGCACGGCATGGGGGGGAGGAATTCGTCATGCTGTTCCGGGGCAAGACTGCCGCCGAAGCGTGCGAAGCGGTGGACAGCGTGCGCGAGGATCTGGCCACCCGCAGCCTGGTCAATCGTACCAATGGCGAACGCATGGAACGGGTCAGTTTTTCAGCCGGTGTCGCCAATGTGCTGGCGTTCGACGATCCCAGCCGTGCGCTCAAAGCAGCCGACCGCGCGCTTTATCTGGCTAAGGAACATGGCCGCAACCGGGTTTACCTGGCAGCGGAAACGGATTGAGGTTTTTTCGGTTCTGCCGCACCGCACCTGCCCGCTCCCCCACCCGGCCTCCCACAGAATATCCTGAATGGGAGGCCGGGTGGGGGAGCGGGCAGGTGCCGCATCAACGATAGCGCAAAAGTGCCTCAGAAATCCGGTTTCTCATAATGGGCAGGTGGCGTGATGACTTCCATTCGCTCCGACAATAAGGGCCGGAAGGACGGCCGCGATTTGAAGCCGGCATACCAGCGGCGAACCGGCTCATGCCCGGCCCAGTCGATGCCGCCCAGATAATCGGCCACCGACAGATGCGCCGCCGCGGTTATATCGGCCAGGCTAAGCGTGCCGCCCGCCATCCAGCTGCGATGGTCGAGCAGATAGTCCATATAATCCATATGCACATTTGCACGCTTCATCGCCTCGCGCAGGATGCGCGCGTCCGGCGGCGTTCGTTCGATCAGCCGCTTCTTCATCCGTTCGTGCAGCAATGGGCCGACCACGTCGCCATAGAAATTCTGGTCGAAAAAGGCAGTCAGGCGGCGCACTTCCGCCCGTCCGGCGGCAGTACCGGAAATCAACGGAACCTTCTCCACCGTTTCCTCGAAATATTCGCAGATTGCCTGACTGTCGATCAGGGTGATGCCCTTGTCCTGCTCCACCATGACAGGCGTCGTGCCAGCCGGGTTCAGATCCAGAAATTCGTCGCGCATCGCCCAGGGCGATTCGCGCACCAGATCATAACCCACGCCTTTTTCGCCCAGCAGTAGCCGGACCTTGCGGGAGAAGGGACAGAGCGGAAATTGATAGAGAAGCCACATAAGCAATCCCTGTTAGGCGCGCGGGGCCACGGGGGAAAGCGGCAAAATACAGGAAATATTGCCGCACATTTCAGTCATATTGGCCAAAAGGATGGCGACAAACGGCATGATGCGGCCTTTCGGTCCCGCCATAGGGACAGTAGAAGAGACGATAATAATGGTTTCGTGATGGAAAGGATGCCCGATGTCTGACGATTTCTTCCCGGTGCCGGGCGGATGGGCAAAACAGGCGCTGATGGACCGAATCGCGCGCGAGGCGGACTATGACCGCTCGATCGGCGACGCTCATGCCTATTGGCTGGAACGCGCCGCGCGGCTGGACTGGATCACTCCGCCCACGCTGACCAACGAAAGCAGTTTTGCGGAGGCCGATTTCGGCATCAGTTGGTTCGCCAACGGGGTGCTGAACGTCAGCGCCAACTGCATCGACCGCCATCTGGGCGATCGGGCGGACCAGACCGCGATCCTGTGGGAACCCGATTCGCCCGATGCGCAGCCGCGTAGCTTCACCTACGCGCAAGTGCATGAGCAGGTATGCCGCTTTGCCAATGTGCTGAAAGGCGCAGGCGCGAAAAAGGGCGATCGCATCACCGTCTATATGCCGATGGTCCCCGAAGCCGCCTTTGCCCTGCTCGCCTGCGCGCGGATCGGCGCGGTGCATAGCGTCGTATTCGGCGGCTTTTCACCCGAAGCGTTGGCCGGCCGCATCATTGATTGCGATTCTACCTTGGTCATTACCGCCGACGAAGGGCGTCGCGCGGGCAAAGCCGTGCCGCTCAAGGCCAATGTCGATGCGGCGCTGAAGGACTGTCCCGGCGTTACCAAAGTGATCGTGGTACAGGCGACCGGCGGCGCAGTGACGATGGCGCCGGGCCGCGACCTGTGGCTGCATGAAGAAGCCGCGAAGGTCGATGCCGATTGCCCCGCCGAACCGATGAATGCCGAAGACCCGCTGTTCATTCTCTACACGTCGGGATCGACCGGCAAGCCCAAGGGCGTGCTGCATACGACCGGCGGCTATCTGCTGTGGGCGGCGCTGACTCATGAACTGTGCTTCGACTATCGGCCAGGCGAGATTTACTGGTGCGCGGCGGACATCGGCTGGGTCACCGGGCATAGCTATATCGTCTACGGCCCGCTGGCGAACGGGGCGACGACGTTGATGTATGAAGGGGTGCCGAACTATCCGACGCCCAGCCGCATCTGGGAAGTGGTCGACCGGCATCAGGTGCAGACCCTGTTCACCGCGCCCACCGCGCTGCGCGCGCTGATGAAGGAGGGCGATGATTATGTGCGCGCATCCAGTCGCGCCTCGCTGCGCCTGCTCGGCACGGTGGGCGAACCGATCAATCCCGAAGCCTGGCGCTGGTATCACCATGTCGTCGGCGAAGATCGCTGCCCGATCATCGATACCTGGTGGCAGACGGAGACGGGTGCCGCGATGATCGCCCCCATGCCCGGTGCCACTGACCTGAAACCGGGTTCCGCTACCTTCCCCATGCCCGGCGTGGTGCCGCAGATCGTGGATACAGAAGGCACGGTGCTGGACGGCGCGGCGGAGGGGAACCTTGTCATAGCGCAAAGCTGGCCGGGGCAGATGCGCACCGTGTGGGGCGATCATGAACGGTTCTTCCAGACCTATTTCACCACCTTTCCCGGCAAATACACCACTGGCGACGGCGCGCGGCGCGACGCGGATGGCTATTATTGGATCACCGGCCGGGTGGACGATGTCATCAACGTGTCGGGCCACCGCATGGGCACGGCAGAGGTAGAAAGCGCGCTGGTGCTGCACGAAGCCGTCGCCGAAGCCGCTGTCGTCGGCTTCCCCCATGATATCAAAGGGCAGGGCATCTATGCCTATGTGACGCTGAACGCAGGCATTGAGGGCGATGACGATCTGCGCAAGACGCTGGTCAAATGGGTCCGCACCGAAATCGGGCCGATCGCTACCCCGGACGCGATCCAGTTCGCTCCCGGTTTGCCCAAGACCCGGTCGGGCAAGATCATGCGCCGCATCCTGCGCAAGATTGCGGAGGGCGAAGTGTCGGCACAGGCACTGGGCGACACCAGCACGCTGGCCGATCCGTCGGTGGTGGACAATCTGGTCACCAATCGTCAGGCTTGATGCCCAGCCGCGCCAAAGGAACCGTCATGGAACGCTATACCGCCGTCGCCCGCGCCCTGCACTGGACCATCGCGGTCATGATCCTCATCAACCTGTGGCTTGGCTTTGCCCATGATGCGCTGCCCAAGGATTGGGCGGTGATGCCGGTCCACAAATCGATAGGACTGACCATATTGGCGCTGACGATCGTGCGGCTGGTCTGGCGCTTCACCCATCGCCCTCCGGCGCTGCCGATGGCGATGCCGGGGTGGGAGAAGGCAGCGGCACATGCCACGCATCTCGTTTTCTACGCCTTCATGATCCTGGTCCCGCTCACCGGTTGGATAATGACGTCGGCTGGAACGCGGCCGCTCAACTGGTTCTTCCTGTTCGATATTCCCAAATTCGCCGTGACCAAGGGCGACATGATCGTCGGCCTGTCAGGCGAGGGGCATGAGATTATGGGCTTTGCCTGGGCGGCGCTGATCATCGTCCATGTCGGCGCCGCGTTGCGCCACCATTTCGTGCTGAAGGACAGCGTGCTGCGGCGGATGCTGTGACTGCTACGGATGGGAAGCGGATTTTTCGAACACCGTCATGCTGAACTGTTTCAGCATCCATCAAGCCTCACGAAGCCCTGCCCAATCTGGAGAAATGGACCCTGAAACCAGTTCAGGGTGACAGAGAAGATTAGGTCTGATTTTGCTCGACACCGGCCCCTACACCATCTCACCCGTCAGCAGCTTCGGCAGCGCGCCCGATTGCCCGCGTGCTTCGGCCATGAAGCGACCCTTGAGTAATGACGTGCGTTGCACTGCCGCCAGCCCTGCACGCCGCGCCAGTGCAGGCAGGCGGCCGGGAATGTCGAACAGGCGCACCAGTCCGTCCATCGCCACACTGACCGACAGCGAATCCAGCCCGCGCCACCGTTGGTAACGGGCCAATAGCTGCGCGTCGCCGGGGTCGAGGCCCAGACGCTTGCCTTCCACCAGCACTTCGACCAGCGCGGCGACATCGCGGAAGCCCAGGTTCAGCCCCTGTCCCGCGATCGGATGGATGGCGTGGGCGCTGTCGCCGACCAGCGCCAGCCGCGTGTCGGTGATCTGCGCGGCATGGTGGAAGCCCAGCGGGTAGGAAGATCGCGGCCCGGCCAGCGTGATCTCGCCCAGAAAGCCGCCAATGCGCTTCTGCGCTTCGGCCAGGAAGGCGCGTTCCGACAATTTCAGCATCGCCGGTGCCTGATCGGTCGGCACGGTCCACACCACCGCCGATCGCGTGCCGGGCTGCATCGGCAGCAGCGCGAAAGGACCGCCGACATAGAAAATCTCGTAAGCCGTGTTGGCGTGCGGCACAGCATGGTCGAGCGCAGTGACAATGGCGGTATGTTTATATTGCCAGCGGGTGGTGCGGATGCCCGCCGCTTCGCGCGTTGGGCTGTTGCGCCCTTCCGCTGCGACCAGCAGCGCGCCGTCGATCGTAGCGCCGCTTTCCAGCGTCAGTGTGACGCCATCGGCATTGCGATCGACATGGACCGCGCGGTCGGGCTGAAAGCGGGTGAGGTGAGTCGCCGCCTGCGCCGCCTGTTCCAGCGCGAAGCGCAGGTCGCGATTGGGGAACATGGTCCCCATCACGCCATCATCGGCATCCGGCACGAAATCGAGCGCGCCTGGCGCCAGCCCGTCGCTAACCCAGATACGATCGATCGGGCAGCCCTTCCCTTCAAGAAAGGGCGCGACGCCGATCGCCGACAGCATAGCGAAGCTGGTCGAACTGATCGCCGACACGCGCCCGTCGAAACCGGGCGCGCTGCTGTCCACGACATTGGCGGGGTCGATCACGGCACAGCGCAGGCCATGGCCGGAAAGGGCGATGCCAAGGGTCAGGCCGACAAGGCCCGCGCCCAATATCACGACGTCGAAGCGTTCCATGAGCGACTATCTAGGCGTTTGGAAGAGGATTGGGAAGCGGCGGTACGCGCTCACGCCCGAAAGGGCAGGTGCTTTACAGTACCCGCACCCAACCGGCCGGATCGGCGACTGTCCCGCGTTGGATACCCGTCAGCTCGCCGCGCAGCTTTTCCGTCACCAGCCCGCCATCGCCATTGCCAATGGTGAAATCGCCACCGCTGCTCTTGACCGTGCCGATCGCGGTAACGACCGCCGCCGTGCCGCAGGCGAATGCCTCGCGCAGCGTGCCGCTGGCCGCGTCGGCGCGCCATTGGGCAAAGCTGTAGGGTTCTTCGCGCACCTCATGCCCCTGCGCGCGGGCAAGGGCGATAATCGAATTGCGGGTGATACCGGGCAGGATCGTGCCGGTGAGCGGGGGCGTGACGATCGACCCGTCGTCCATCACGAAAAAGACGTTCATGCCGCCCAATTCCTCGACCCACTTATTTTCGGCAGCATCGAGAAACACGACCTGATCGCAGCCATGGCCGATCGCTTCCTTTTGCGCGACAAGGCTGGCGGCATAATTGCCACCGCATTTGGCCGCGCCCGTGCCACCGCGCGCGGCGCGGGTATAATGTTCCGAAACCCACAGGGTTACGGCCTTCTTGCCGCCCTTGAAATAGGCACCGGCGGGCGAAGCAATGACGCAGAAGATATATTCGTTGGATGGGCGCACGCCCAGAAACGTCTCGCTGGCGAACAGGAAGGGGCGCAGATAGAGGCTGCCCTCCCCGGTCGGAATCCAGTCCGCGTCGATCTTCACCAGTTGTTCGACCGCTTCCAGAAACACGTCCTCCGGCAGCGCGGGCATCGCCATGCGTTCGGCCGACTGGGCGAAGCGGCGGGCATTTTCTTCGGGGCGGAACATGGCGATGCTGCCATCTTCCAGCCGATATGCCTTCATCCCTTCAAAGATTTCCTGCGCATAATGCAGCACGGCGCAGGCCGGGTCGATCTGAAACGCTTCGCGCGGGCCGACCGCATGGCTGTGCCACCCCTGCCCCTCGGTATAGCGAATCGTCACCATATGGTCAGTGAACAGGCGTCCGAAACCGGGATCCTCCAGCAGTACCGCGCGCTCGTCCGCCGATAGCGCCTTCTGGCTGCGATTGACGGTAAAACGCGATGTCTGCTCGACGTCCATGATATAGGCTCCTTGGGGATGAGGGCGAGCCTATGTCACAAAAGGACGGGCAAAACAACGTCAACTATACTGTCCCATCAGGCCAGTGCGCCGCCGCTGGCCCCTTGGCGCTGCGATGCCGTCCCGCTATCGCGATGCGATGCACTATTTTTCCGACAATGCGACCCCTGTCTGCCCGCCGGTCATGGCCGCCATCGCCGCTGCCGACCATGCCGACCATGGCTATGACGGCGACCAGTGGAGCGCGCGGGTCGACGGCGCTTTCTCCGACCTGTTCGACACGCCGGTCAGCGCAATATGGGTGGCCAGCGGCACGGCGGCGAACAGCATCGCGCTGGCCTGCCTCTGCCCGCCCTATGGCGGCATCCTGTGTCATGAGGAAGCGCATATCGTCGTCGACGAATGTGGCGCGCCCGGCTTCTTCACCCATGGGGCCAGTTTGATGCCGTTGCCAGGCGAGGGCGCGAAACTGTCGCCGGATGTGGTCGCGCAGCGGCTGGCGGCGATCCGCCCCGACGTGCATCAGGTGCCAGCCCGCGCGATCAGCATCACCCAGGCCAGCGAATATGGCCGCGTCTATACGTCCGATGAAGTCGCGGCGCTGGGCAACATGGCGCGCGCCCACGGCCTTGGCCTTCACATGGACGGCGCGCGCTTTGCCAATGCGGTGGCGCATCTGGGCTGTGCGCCCGCCGATGTGACATGGCGCGCGGGCGTGGATGCGCTGTCGTTTGGCTGCGTCAAAAATGGCGGAATGATTGGCGAGGCGTTGCTGTTCTTCGGCCCGGACCGGCAGGCCCGCGCCGCAGAGGCCGCACGCTGGCGCAAGCGGTCGGGCCATCTGTTCTCCAAGGGTCGCTATCTGGCCGCGCAGATATTGGCGATGATCGAGGGCGATCTGTGGCTGAACAATGCGCGCGCAGCCAATGATGCCGCGCAGGCATTGGCGCAGGCGGTGCCGGACCGGCTGCTGCACCCGGTGGAGGCTAACGAGTTGTTCGTGCGCCTGTCCGCCGTCGACGCCGCGACATTGCGGGCGCAGGGGTTCGACTTTTACGACTGGGGCGAAGGGGCGGCGCGGATCGTCACCAACTGGTCGCAGGATGGCGCCAGCGTCGCCCCGTTCGCAGCGGCGTTGCGGGCGCTCGACCATGAATGAATCCGCCGCGAAGGGCGGGATCATCCTGCCCTTCCTGCTCGTTACGCTGATCTGGAGTTCGACCTGGATCGTCATTCGCGACCAGATCGGCAGCGTGCCGGCAAGCTGGTCGGTCTGCTATCGCTTCGCGCTGGCAGGCGTCGCCATGGCCGCGTTCGCGCACATGCGGGGCGTGTCGCTGCGGATCGGGGGCGCGGGCCTTGTCTATGCCGCGTTGCTGGGAATTGCGCAGTTCGTCCTCAATTTCAATTTCGTCTATCGCGCCGAGCTGACCCTGACCTCCGGGGTCGTCGCGGTCATCTATGCGATGTTGCTGATCCCCAATTCGATCCTGGCTTTCCTGATCTTTCGCCAGCCGGTCAGCCGTGCCTTCATCGCCGGGTCGGCGGTGGCGATGACCGGCATCGCGCTGATGCTGGCCCATGAATATCGTGCGGCCAGCGTTGCGCCGGGCGATGTGCTGACGGGTGTCGCTTTCGCTGTCGCCGGTTTGATGAGCGCGTCCGCCGCGAACGTCATGCAGGGGATGGAGATTGCGCGCCGCCTGCCGATGATCGCGGTGCTGGCCTGGGCCATGCTGATCGGCGCAGGGGTGGATGCGGCCTATGCCCTCGCCACGGTCGGGCCACCGGTGGCGGAGGGTCGGATGGGCTATTGGCTGGGCATAGGCTGGCTGGGCATTGCCGGGTCGGTCGTCACCTTCCCGCTCTACTTCCGGCTGATCCAGCGTGTGGGTGCGGGCCGTGCCGCCTATACCAGCGTGCTGATCCCGGTGATCGCGATGCTGATTTCCACGCTGGTGGAGGGCTATCGCTGGACCGGGCTGGCCGTCGGCGGTGCGTTGCTCGCCGTTGCGGGCATGGCCATCGCGCTGCGGGCAAAGGCAGGATAGACACCCATCCTCCCCTTTAAGGGGAGGCGTCGACGCGAAGCGTTGACGGAGGGGGTCGCCCTCTCGATAGCGGGACACCCCTCCGTCTGACCGGCGGCCATCCACCTCCCCTTTATAGGGGAGGAATGGGAACCGCGGCCCTAACCCCGCAACACGCCACCCAGCTTCTGCGCCGCCTTCACGATGGCTGCGCTGATGCCGTCCAGTTCTTCCTGCGTGAAGCTCTTCTCGCCCGGCTGGAGCGTGACCTCAATCGCCAGCGACTTGCTCCCAGCCTCCACGCCCGGTCCGGTGAATACGTCGAACAGGCGCACGTCGACGATCGCCTTCTTGTCCGCGCCCTTCACCGCCCGCACCAGCGCATCGGCCTCTTGTTGTTCCGGCACGACGAAGGCGAAGTCGCGCTTTACCGCCTGCAAGGCGGGCGGCGCATAGGGCGCGCGCATGAAGCCGGATTTGCGCTTGGCCGGGATCGCGTCGAGGAAGATTTCGCCTGCGACGACCATGCCGGTCAGGCCGAACTGTTTGGCGAGGCTGGGGTGCAGCACGCCATATTCGGCCAGCACCACCTTGGGACCGAGGCGCAACGTACCCGACTGGCCGGGATGATAAGCACCCGATGCTTCCCCGAAGCTCTGGAGATTGGCGACCGGCGCACCAGCGGCGGCCAGCAGCGCCATCACTTCGGCTTTGGCATCGAAGGCGGAAAAGGCCTGCGCCTTGCCCGTTTGCCAGCCGCGCGGGGCTTTTTCGCCCGCCAGCACGAAGCCGACCGTGGCCCGCTCGCCCTGCTTGAAATAGCGACGGCCCAGTTCGAACAATCGCGCCGACGACGCGCCACGATCCATGTTGCGGCGCGTGGCCGACAGCAGGCCGGGCAGCAGCGAAGGCCGCATGACCTTCAAATCCTCGGAAATCGGATTGGCCAGCGTCCAGTCGCCGCCGCCGACGGACGCGGCTTCCTTTTCCGAGAGGAAGGACCAGTTGATCGCTTCGGCCAGACCACGCGCAGCGGCTGTGCGGCGGACGCGGCGTTCGACCAGTTGCTCCGCCGTCGCGGTGGGACGCGCTACGCCCGGCACCCGCGGCAAGGGGGTGGAGGGCACATGATCCAGCCCGACGATGCGCACCACTTCCTCGACCAGATCGGGCCAGCCATCGACATCGCGCCGCCAGCTTGGCACCGTGACGGTCCAGTGGCCCGGCACATGGACGGGCATACCGTCCTGATAATCATAGCGTTCGGCTTCCCCGCTGACGCCGAAGCCCAGGCTTTGCAGGATGCGCTGCTGTTCGTCGGCAGGCACATCGACTCCGGCCAGCGTCAGGCATTGTTCGGGGCGATAATCGAGCAGCCTGGGCTCCAGCGGCGGGCTGCCCGCGCGCGTCGCCTCGCTGGGGGTGCCGCCACACAGATGCGTGACCAGGAAGGTGGCGATTGACAGACCATCGTCAAGGAAGGCCGGGTCCACCCCCCGTTCGAACCGACCACGCGCATCGGACGTCAGGGTCAGCTTCTGCCCCGTCATCGCGATCCGTTCCGGCGTGAAATAGGCACATTCGATCAGCACGTCGGTGGTGCCGTCCTGCGCCCCCGAATGTTCGCCGCCCATGATGCCGCCAATGTCGTGGACGGCTTCATCGTCGGCGATCACGGTCATCGTCTCATCGACCGTGTAGGTCTTGCCATTGAGCGCCAGCACCTGCTCACCAGCCTTGCCCTTGCGTGCGACAAGGCCACCTTTCAGGGTCGCCATGTCATAGACGTGCAGCGGACGGCCCAGATCGATCATGATATAGTTGGTGATGTCGACCAGCGTGCTGATCGGTTTCTGGCCGATGGCCTTCAACTGCTTGGCCATCCAGTCGGGCGACTGGCCATTCTTAACGCCGCGCACAGTGCGCGCATAGAAAGCCGGGCAGCCTTCCGCATCGTCGGTACGCACGTCCGGACCGGGACCGACGCCTTCGATGGTCGGCACGATGATCGCGTTCAGCGTGCCAAGACCCGCCGCCGCCAGATCCCGCGCGATCCCGCGCACGCCCATGCAATCCTGCCGGTTGGGCGTGATCGACACGTCGATGACCGGATCGTTCAGGCCCGCCCAGTCGGCATAGACCTGCCCCACCGGCGCATCTTCGGTCAGTTCGATGATGCCGTCATGATCGTCGCCCAGTTCCAGTTCGCGCGTCGAACACATCATCCCGTTGGATTCGACGCCCCGGATCGCGGTCTTTTTCAGGACCATGCCATTGGCCGGCACCACCGCGCCCTCGACCCCGAACACGCCGATCAGGCCCGCGCGCGCATTGGGCGCGCCGCACACGACCTGCAACGGGTTTCCGTCGCCATGATCCACGGTCAGTATTTGCAGCTTGTCCGCCTGCGGATGACGCTCGGCCGTCAGCACTTTGGCGATCTTGAACGCGCCCAGCTTTTCGGCCGGATTGTCCACGCCTTCGACCTCCAGCCCAATGGCGTTGAGCGTCTTGAGGATCGTGGGCAGGTCGGCATCGGTCGCCAGATGCGTCTTGAGCCAGCTCAGGGTGAACTTCATGCGCCTACGCCTCCGCTCAGCGTGGGCACATCCAGCGCCGAAAAACCATAATGTTTCAGCCAGCGCTGGTCGCCGTCGAAGAAGGCCCGCAAGTCGTTCATCCCATATTTGAGCATCGCGAGGCGATCGACCCCGGTGCCAAAGGCAAAGCCCTGCCACTCGTCCGGGTCCAGCCCGCACGCTTCGATCACCTTGCGGTTGACCATGCCGCTACCCAGCACTTCGAGCCAGCCGCCGTTGGCCGCATCGCCGTCCCCGCCGATGACCCGCTGGCCATTGGTCAGCGTATAGCCGACATCGACTTCGACCGAAGGTTCGGTGAAGGGGAAATAGCTGGGGCGCAGGCGCAGGACGATATCCTCACGCTCGAAAAACGCCTTGAGGAAGGTTTCCAGCGTCCATTTCAGGTGACCGAGCGTAATGCCCTTGTCGATCACCAGCCCCTCGATCTGGTGGAACATGGGCGTGTGCGTGGCGTCGCTGTCGCTGCGATAGACGCGGCCCGGCGCAATGATGCGAATCGGCGGGGGCGTGCCATTCATCATCGTGCGGATCTGGACGGGCGAGGTGTGGGTGCGCAGCAGCATCTTCTGGCCCGCATCGTTCAGGTCGGGGAAATAGAAAGTGTCATGCATCGCCCGCGCGGGGTGGGTTTCGGGAATGTTGAGCGCGGTGAAATTATGCCAGTCGTCCTCAATCTCCGGCCCGGTGGCGACCGAGAATCCTAAGTCCGCGAAGATTTCGGTCAGTTCGTCCATCACCTGACTGACCGGATGCACGCTGCCCTGCGGGCCAAGGTCGACGGGCAGAGTCATGTCGATCCGTTCGGACGCCAGCCGGGCGTCGAGTGCGGCCTGTTCCAGCGCGGCTTTTTTGTCCGCGATGGCAACGGTCACGGCTTCGCGCAAATCCTGAATCGGCGGGCCTTTTTCCAGCCGCTCGTCCGGCGACATCCCGCCCAGCGTCTTGAGCAGGCCAGTCACGACCCCATTTTTGCCCAACGCCCCCACGCGCAGCGCTTCGACGCTATCGAGCGTGTCGGCGGCGGCAATGTCGGCGATCAGCGCGGCTTTCAGATCGGCAATTTCACTCATTGATCGTCATTCCTGAGAAAGCGGCAATATGTGCGGGCCTTAGCGAGGCACGGCGCGCAAGGAAAGGGCTACGCCCGTGCGCCCAGCAACGCTCCGCCAAAGCCAATGAACATCACGCCGGTCCCCCGGTTGAACAGGCGCTGGCGGTTGGCCGGTGCCAGCCAGCGGGCCAGTTTGATCCCGCCCAGCGCATAGACGCACTGCCAGCCCAGTTCGATCACCACGAAGCTGATCACGAGGATGGCAAGCTGCATCCCGAACGGGCGGCTGGGGTCGATGAACTGGGGAAACAGCGCAGCGGCAAAAATGATGAGCTTGGGGTTCGACAGGCCCGTCAACAGCCCGGTCAGATACAGCGCGCGGTCCGACCGCTTGGGAGCTGCACTATCCGCGCCAACCACTGGCGCGCGCCAGGCCTTGATGCCCAGCCAGACGAGATAGGCAACGCCGGCATAGCGCAGCACGTCGAACAGGCGCGGCGATGCTTTGAGGAGTGCGCCCAGCCCCAGCGCCGACGCGATCAGGCACAGCAATATCGCGCTCATCAGGCCCGCCATCGTCGCTGTCGCCTTGCGCGGTCCATGGGCAATGCTCTGCGTCATCACGTGCAGCATGTTCGGGCCGGGCGTGGCGGAAATCAGGAACACGGCAGTGACATAGAGCCACCAGAGATGCAGCGACATGGGACAATCTCCAAGGTCAGCGGAAAACAAAAAGGGCGCCGGAAGCATCTGCCCCGGCGCCCTTTTGACGATCATGCGATCGATCGGGTCAGGCTGCGGGCAGCGCAGCCTTCGCCTGGGCGATGATGGCGCTGAACGCCTCGCCTTCGTGCATCGCAATGTCGGCCAGAACCTTGCGGTCCAGCTGAACACCGGCCAGCTTGAGGCCGTGCATGAACTGCGAATAGGTCAGGCCTTCAGCGCGGACACCCGCGTTGATGCGCTGAATCCACAGGCCACGGAAGCTGCGCTTCTTAACCTTGCGATCGCGGTAAGCGTACTGGCCAGCCTTTTCGACAGCCTGACGGGCGACACGGATCGTATTCTTGCGACGGCCATAATAGCCCTTCGCCTGAACCAAAAGCCGCTTATGCTTGGCGCGGGTGGTTACACCCCGTTTTACGCGTGCCATTGTCCGTTACTCCTTACTTAAGGCCGTAGGGTGCCCAGAGGCGGACGTGAGCCACGTCGGCACTGGACAGCACGGACGTGCCACGGTTCTGGCGAATATATTTCGCGTTGTGGCTCATCAGCCGGTGACGCTTGCCAGCGAAACCATGCTTGACCTTGCCGGTAGCGGTGAACTTAAAGCGCTTTTTTACACCGCTCTTGGTCTTCATCTTGGGCATTTTCGTCTCCTTTTTCAGCGCGACGATTACAGACAGCCCCGGCAGCCCTAGTTAGCCGGGCGGTCCCACTGAATATCGCGAACGGCGCGCATAGGCGGACGCCGACAGAAAGGCAAGCGATTCGGTTTTTTGGGGCGAACCGCACCGGCCCGCACCCCCATCCGGCCACCCACAGCATATCCTGAATGGGCGGCCGGATGGGGGTGCGGGCCGGTGCGGCGCTTCCAATCAGTGGTTGTGATCCGCCACCGCCGCAAGCGCCTCCAGCACATCTTCCAGCCGCGCCGGATCGCCCAGCGCCAGCACATGGCCGTCGCTGTCGGCGTTCAGCGGATCGCCTTTCCAGTCGCACATCAGGCCACCGGCCCCCTCGACCACTGGCACCAGCGCCGCGAAATCATAGCTTTGCAGGCCCGATTCGATGACGATGTCGAGGAAGCCCGACGCCAGCAGGCCATAATTATAGCAATCCCCGCCATAGACCGGACCCTGGCGGGGTGCGCCGCCGGATACCGCCGCGACCAGCGCCATATAGTGCGGCACATCGCCGTCGGCGAACAGATGCGGGCTGGTGGTGGCAATCCCTGCGCCCTCCAGCGCGCGGCATATGCGGGTGCGCACCGGCTGGCCATTGAAAGTCGTGGGCTTGCCCGTCATCCCGGCCCAGCGTTCCCGTGCGATCGGCTGATCGATCACGCCGATGGTCGGCCATCCCCCTTGCGTCAGCGCGATCAGCGTGCCGAAAATCGGCCGCCCGGCGATGAAACTGCGCGTGCCGTCGATAGGGTCGAGAATCCACACCCGCTCGGCGTCTTCACGCACCGACCCATATTCTTCGCCGATGATGCCGTCATCGGGCCGTTCCTTTTCCAGGATCGTGCGGATCGCCGCTTCGGCGGCGCGGTCGGCCTCCGTCACCGGGGACTTGTCCGCCTTGATCTCCATATCGTAGCGGGCGCGGAAAAAGGGGCGGATGGCCGCGCCGGCGGCATCGGCAAGGCGGTTGGCAAGGGCCAGATCGTCACGGGTCGTCATGGCGCTTCGCCTAGCGGTTCTGGCGATGATGCGCCAGCATTGGCATTAAATCTTCGGCAACCTCGACGCGCTAAAGTGGCGGGCGAAGGGAACGCAGATGGCGTTGATCGGCTGGATCGTCAGTTTCATCGGCCTGTTTGCAGGCCTCGCGCTGCGGCAGGACATGCCGATCGGCGGGTCGGATATGATCGCCACGCTGCTGATCGCCCTGTCCGTGCTGGCCTGCCCCATGGTGTGGCGCGGCAAGCCGCTGGGCATCTCACGCGGCCAGCGGATCGTGGCCGCGCTCATCATGATCGTCGCGCTGCCGCTGGTCTTGTTGCCAGCGGGGTAGGCCCACAGTCGAACAGGCTGGACACCGAGAAAGCCCGGTTCGGACGATCCCACGGATCGTCCACCAGCCCATTCTCCTTTCAGTCGAACAGGCTGGACACCGAGCTTTCGTCGGCGATGCGCTTGATCGCTTCGCCCAGCAGCGGGGCGATGGGCAAGTGGCGGATATGCTTGGCGGTATTGACTGCGTCGGTACCCTGGATCGTGTCGGTGATGACCAGTTCCAGCAGTTCGGACGCATCGACCCGCGCGACTGCGCCGCCCGACAGCACGCCATGGCTGACATAGGCGACGACTTCCTCGGCCCCGGCGGCTTTCAGCGCGGCAGCCGCATTGCACAGCGTGCCAGCCGAATCGACGATGTCGTCGATCAGGATGCAGAAGCGGCCTTTCACGTCGCCGATGATGTTCATCACTTCCGATTCGCCCGCCCGCTCGCGACGCTTGTCGACGATGGCCAGGGGGGCGTTGTCGAGGCGCTTGGCCAGCGCGCGGGCGCGCACCACGCCGCCGACGTCGGGCGACACGACCATGACGTTGCGGTCGCCAAAGCGCGCCTGAATATCCGCCGACATGACCGGCGCACCGAACAGATTATCGGTCGGAATGTCGAAAAAGCCCTGAATCTGCCCGGCGTGCAGATCGACCGACAGGACGCGGTCGGCCCCGGCCTTGGTAATCAGGTTGGCGACCAGCTTGGCGCTGATCGGAGTGCGGGGTCCAGGTTTCCGGTCCTGCCGGGCATAGCCGAAATAGGGGACGACGGCAGTGATACGCTTGGCCGACGCGCGTTTCAGCGCATCAATCATGATCAGCAATTCCATCAGATTGTCATTGGTGGGATAGCTGGTTGATTGCAGCACGAACACATCCTCACCCCGGACATTTTCGTGGATTTCCACGAACACTTCCTCATCGGCGAAGCGGCGGACGCTGGCGTCCGTCAGGGGAATTTCAATATAATCGGCGATGGCGGCCGCGAGCGGCTTGTTCGAATTGCCGGTCATAAGCTTCATGGCCAAAACCCCCTGTTGTAAAGCGGCGTGACGAATTGATGACGCTGCCTGGAAAACGCCGTCCCTTTAGCCCCGCATGTCGCCGCTGGAAAGGCGCTTTTGCGCCAGCCGGTAAAATCGACTAGGGGCGCGTCCATGACCGACAAACTCGTGATCGCCCTTGCCCAGATGACCCAGTCTGTGGGCGACCTTGCCGCCAATGCAGACGCGATGCTGCTATGGCGAACGCGGGCCATGGATGCGGACCTGATCGTCTATCCCGAATTGCAGCTGATCGGCTATCCACCCGAAGATCTGGTGCTGAAACCCGCGCTGGTCGATCGCGCCAATAAAGAACTGGACCGGCTGGCGCAGGCGACGGCCGATGGCGGCCCGGCGATGCTGGTCGGCACCGTGGTTGCCGCGCAAGGCGTGTTGTTCAACGTCGTCGCCCTGCTGGAAAATGGGGCCGTGACGCATATCCGGCAGAAGCGCGAATTGCCCAATTATGGCACGTTCGATGAAAAGCGGCTGTTCGCGCCCGGCCCGCTGCCTGCGCCGATCGATTTTCGGGGCGTGAAGATCGGCGTGCCGATCTGCGAGGATATCTGGTTCCCGTTCGTAACCGCGCATTTGAAGGCGCAGGGTGCCGAAATCCTGATCAGCCCCAATGGCAGCCCCTATGAGGTGGACAAGGACGATCGCCGCCTGAACGGCGTGGCGGGGACGCGGGTGCGCGAAACCGGCCTGCCGCTGGTCTATCTCAACCGCGTCGGCGGGCAGGACGAACTGGTGTTCGACGGCGCGTCCTTCGTGATGAACGGCGACCTGTCTATCGCCGCGCAGATGCCCGACTGGGACGAAGCGCTGGTGCTGACCCATTGGGAGAAGCGCGCGGGGCAATGGGTCTGCCTGCCCGGCGATGTCCATATGCTGGATGAGCGGCCCGCCGACATCTACAACGCCATGGTGCTGGGCCTGCGCGACTATGTGAACCGCAACCGCTTCCCCGGCGTGGTGCTGGGCCTGTCGGGCGGGATCGACAGCGCATTGTCCGCCGCCGTCGCGGTCGATGCGCTGGGAGCGGACCGGGTGTGGTGCGTGATGATGCCGTCGCGCTTCACCAGCCAGGACAGTCTGGACGATGCGGTGGAATGCGCGCGATTGCTGGGCGTGCGTTATGACAGCATCCCGATCGAACCGGCGGTCGGGGCGTTCGACACGATGCTGGGCGATGTATTTGCCGAGCGTCAGCGCGACCTGACGGAGGAGAATATCCAGTCGCGTATTCGTGGGCTGACGTTGATGGCGCTGTCCAACAAGTTCGGCCATATGCTGCTGACCACGGGCAACAAGAGCGAGATGTCGGTGGGTTATGCCACCATCTATGGCGACATGGCGGGCGGCTATTCGGTGTTGAAGGACGCCTATAAGACGACCGTGTTCGACCTGTGCCGCTGGCGCAACGAGAATGTCCCGTCGCTCGGCGAAGGCTTTGGCCCCGCTGGCCCGGTCATGCCGGAGCGAGTCATCACCAAGCCGCCCAGCGCCGAATTGCGCGATGACCAGCGCGACGATGACAGCCTGCCACCCTATGAAGTGCTGGACCCGATCCTATATGGACTGGTCGAGGAGGAATTGTCGGTCGAGCAACTGGTCGCGCGCGGCTTCGTGCATGAGACGGTCGCCCGGATCGAGCGATTGCTTTATGTCGCCGAATATAAACGCCGCCAGTCGCCGCCCGGCGTGAAGCTGGGCAGCCGCAATTTCGGCCGCGATCGGCGCTATCCGATCACCAATGCCTTTCGCACGCTGTAAGGGCCGCCATGACTGTCATCACTCGCTTCGCCCCTTCGCCGACCGGCCATCTGCATGTCGGCAATATCCGTGCGGCGCTCCACAACTGGCTTTGGGCGCGCAAGAGCCACGGGCGCTTCCTGCTGCGGCTGGACGATACAGACATTGAGCGGTCGCGTGCTGAATATGCCGATTCGATCCGCGCCGACCTGGCTTGGCTGGGGCTGGAATGGGACGGGGAGGAGAAACAGTCGGAGCGCTTTGCCCTTTACCAAACACGGTTCGAGCAGTTGCGCGCGTCCGGCCATGTCTATCCAGCCTATGAGACGCAACAGGAACTGGAGTTGCGGCGCAAGATACTGCTGGGGCGTGGGTTGCCGCCAGTCTATGATCGCGGCGCACTGGAACTCACGGCGCATCAGGTCGCAGATTATGAGGCCGAAGGGCGCACCCCGCACTGGCGGTTCAAACTGGATCATGACCAGCCGATCGTCTGGACCGACCTGATCAGGGGCGAGCAGCGGTTCGACCCGAAATTGCTGTCCGACCCAGTGATTCGTCGCGCCGATGGGTCATGGCTCTACATGCTGCCGTCAGTGATTGACGACAGCGAGATGGACATATCCCACGTTTTGCGCGGGGAGGATCATGTGTCCAATACAGCGACGCAAATTCAGATGTTTACGGCATTAGGCGCGCCCCTGCCCGCCTTTGCCCATGAAGCATTGCTGACCGGGAGCGAGGGCAAGCTGTCCAAGCGTCTGGGGTCGCTGGGCGTTGCCCATTTCCGCGAGGCAGGGCTGGAACCGGCGGCGATATGGTCCTTGCTGGCGCGGCTGGGCAGTTCCATGCCGATCGAGCCGTTCGCCGATGTCGCGCCGCTGATCGACAGTTTCGACTTTGGCCATTTCGGCCGCGCGCCCGCCCGGTTCGACGAAGGGGAGTTGGCGGCGCTCAACCAGAAGATCGTCCACGCTTTGCCGTTCGATACGGTATCGAAGCGATTGCCCGATGGCATGGATGCCACGGCATGGGACGCGATCCGGCCCAATCTGGAAACGGTCGCGCAGGCGGCGGCGTGGTGGCAGGTCGTGACCGGGCCGATCGACAGGCCCGATAGCGTGGATGAGGATCGGGATTTTCTCGCGGCGGCGCACCAGGCCTTGTCGCAACTGCCGTTCGACGACGGCATCTGGCGGGCGCTGACCGGGCAATTGAAGGACGAAACCGGGCGCAAGGGCAAGACGCTGTTCCTGCCGCTGCGCCGGGCGCTCACGGGGCTGGATCACGGGCCGGACATGGGGCAATTGCTGCCGCTGATCGGGCAGGAAGAAGCGCTCAGGCGGCTTTCAGCGTCGGCATAGTCGCCAGAGCGCGGCCGACCGCCGCTATGCCTTCGGGCGCGGCGGCAAAGCCCATATGGGTGCAATCGACTTCCATCGCCGCATCGCGCTCGCCCGTGCGCCCCTTGGCACATTCGGGCAGGATCACGCCGTCGCGCCGCGACCATAGGGCCATGGTCGGCACAGGCGGCTTTTCTTCGCGGATGCAGGGGAAAGGCGGACGATCGACCGGGCTGCCCGATATCAGTTGATAAAGACGCCAAGCGTGATTGGCGCGCGGATCGCCGGAAAAAGGCGTGCCGAGCGTGATGACGCCGCGGACCTTGGCCGACGCGAACTTGGCATATTCGCGCGCATATAGCCCGCCAAGGCTCCAGCCGACCAGCGTGACCGGCCCGCCATTTTTCTGGGCAATGGCATCGACCCGCTGGTCGATGCGGTGCAGGCTGTCGGCCTTCGGCCCGAAATTGCGGCCCATGCCCCATTCATGCGCATCATAGCCCGCCGCGTTGAGGACGTGGCGCATGGCCTCCATCCGCTGTTCCGACGCCAGCAGGCCGGGGATGAGCAGGACGGCGCGCCCGTCACCGCGCATCTGCCGCGCCAGCGCTCCGGCCTGGGCGCGGGTGCGCGCGGTGTCGAAGGGCAAGGAGAGATTGCCGATCAGATGCTGAAATGTCGGCAATGTTGTCGCACGGGGACCGGCCGCCAGACGACCTTTCCAGAAAGCAGAGACGGATTGCGAATAAGACAGCACGACGAATATATTCCCGGCCCGCAGGCGAAGATGACATTGTCGTGACAAACGCCGGGCGCGTCCATCGGTTTCGTCCTATGCGATGAACAGTTCGTCGCAGGTGCGGCAATCAGGGCGCGAGCGGGGAAGTCTGGACCACGGCAGCGCCCTCGCCCCCGCGCAGGGTGCGGGATTCCAGTATCGCAGCGGTTTCGATAAGGTCGAGCGCGCGGCGCGCCTCCAGATAGCGGCGGGCCAGCTGCATCCAGCGGTCGGCATAGGCACGACCCGGCATCCGTTCCATTTCCGCCAGCGCCGCCGAAACCCGTCCGCCGTCAAGATAATGGACGGCGCGGTCGAAGGCGACTTCCGGGCGGGGCGAGGGCGTGGAGGCGCGGCGGATGGTGACCAGTTCGCGCGCCTCATGTTCCAGCGCCGTCCACCAGCTGGCGTCGGCAGGCGGGGTCGTGACCCGATCGCCCACCTCGACCAACCCGGCGCGCAGGTCCGACAGCGTCACCGGCTCCCGCGCGGCGTTGATGATGGTGGCGACGGCGCGCGGTTGCGCCTGACCGAAACGCAGCCGCAATTGCCCTTCGACATAACCGAGCGGCGATCCGCTATCGAGCGCGCGGCGCGCGGCGAAGGCGACCAGCAGCCCTTCGGCGCGCGCGGCATTGGCCGATGCGGCCTGCGCCTCCACGGTGATGCGGGTCAGCCGTTCTTCCAGTTGAACGACGCGCGCGTCCATCATCTGCGCGGAATCGGCGCTCAGTGCGGGCTGCGCGATCCGGGGGGCGGCCATGGCGGGCAGCGGAGCGGGCGTGGTGGGCAAGGGTTGCGCATCGCCCCAGCGCCGCTGAATTTGCGGCCAGGCCCAGATCGTGATCGCAACGCCAATGGCAAAGGCCAGCAGCATCAGCACAATCAGCGGCAGGATGGAGCGGCGGCGCGCCGGGGGTGGAGCCATGGTCATTGTGCCAGCCCCGTCCTCGTCGCGCATTGTGACCCTTTCGTCCGTCATTGTCCCGTCATTCGCACAAACGAAGGGCAAGGGCCAGCATGTCGTCATCGTCGGGCCGTGCAGGCGCGTGGCGGCTGGCCCAGCCATCGCCGCAGGCCGCCATTGCCGCCGGGCTGATCGCCACGATATGCAGCGCGGCGCGGGCGTGCGCCGGGATATGCTGCGCCAGCCGAACCCCCGCATTGGCGGAGTGGACCAGCAGCACCGTTCCGGGCGTGGCATCGCGCTGCAACGCCGGGCCGGGCGGCAGGCTGGCCATGGTATAGACGGCGATCCGCGCGATATGGAGCGGCCCTGCGTCCATCGGCGCGACGGTGGTGCCGGCAAGGTGCAGGACGGTGCGATGGCCCTGCGCAGCGATGGCGGCGGCGATCGTGCTGCCATCGCCTGCGCCCGCAATAACAGCGACGAAGCCCTGATCCCTTAGCGCCGCTGCCGTTGCCTGCCCCACAGCAAAGGCGGGCAAGGCGCGATATTGCGCCAGCGCAGGACCGGCCAGCCGGGCGGCATTGGCGCTGGTCAGCAGCAGCGCGTCGAAATCATCCGGGGGGGGTGGGGTCCAGTCGACCGGCTGCGGCACGAACAGCGGGTGGAGGCGCACGTCGAAGCCCAGCTGCGCGGCCTTATACGCGGTCCGCCCCGCTCCCGGTTCGGGGCGCAGGATGATGAGGCGCTTCACCCCGGAACCCTCAGCCTTCGAACAGCGACCGCAGCGCCGGGCTGGCCCGGTCGAGCAGGGCGTGGCCCAATGCCTGCGCGGCGTGCGTGTCATGGCGGGCGATGCGGGCTTCCTCCCGCACGGTTTCCTGCCCGTCGGGGCTGATGATTTCGGCGCGCAGGTAGATCTGGTCGCCCTCGATCAGCGCCAGCGCGGCGATGGGCGAATGGCAGGTGCCGCCAAGGGCCATCAGGACGTTGCGTTCCGCCATCACCGCGTCGAAAGTATCGGCATGGCCGATCGCCGCCAGCGCTTCCAGCACGGGCGCATTGTCCGCGAGCGTCTCTATCCCCACCGCGCCCTGCGACGGGGCGGGCAGCATCCTATCGACCGGCACCAGCACGCCCACATCGCCCTGCCCCAGCCGGTCCAGCCCCGCCGCCGCCAGCAGCGTGGCATGGACCTCGCCCGACGCCAGCTTGGCGAGGCGGGTGGCGACATTGCCCCGGAACAGCGTGATCGTGGCGTCGGGGCGCAACCGCATCACCTGCGCCGCGCGGCGCGGCGAGCTGGTGCCGACGACCGGATTGGCGGGCAGCGCGTCGAAACTGTCCGCCCCGACCAGCTTGTCGCGCACGTCGGCACGCGGCAGCATGGCGGCGATACGGAATATATCCGGGCGCAGCGTCTCTACGTCCTTCATGCTGTGGACCGCAAAATCTATCGTGCCATCGACCAGCGCCCGGTCCAGTTCCTTGGTCCACAGCGCCTTGCCCCCGATGTCGGCCAGCGCCCGGTCCTGTATCCGGTCGCCGCTGGTCAGGACAGTGACGACCTCCACCGCGCTGTCGGGCCAGCCATGGGTGGCGCACAAAGCGCGGGCGGTCATGCGGGCCTGCGCCAGTGCCAGCGGCGATCCTCTGGTGCCAAGGCGCAACGGTCGTTGAGACAAAATCATATGCAGCTTGCTCTAATGACCACGGGCATTAGATGGAAGCGGGAATGACGATCATCCTTGGCCTGGAATCAAGTTGCGATGAAACCGCAGCGGCGCTGGTTACGGCCGACGGGCGCATCCTTGCGCATCGGCTGGCCACGCAGGAGGAAGCGCATCGCCCCTATGGCGGCGTCGTGCCGGAAATCGCGGCGCGTGCGCATGTCGAGGCGCTCAGCCCGCTGATCGAAGCGGCGCTGGCCGACGCGAAGATGACATTGGCCGATGTCGATGTGATCGCCGCGACCGCCGGGCCGGGGCTGATCGGCGGCGTCATGGTGGGGTTGGTCACGGGCAAGGCGCTGGCCCATGCGGCGGGCAAGCCGTTGATTGCGGTCAACCATCTGGAAGGCCATGCGCTTTCCCCGCGTCTGGCCGATCCGACCCTGCAATTCCCTTACATGCTGCTGCTGGTGTCGGGTGGCCATTGCCAGATACTGCTGGTGCGCGGGCCGGGCGATTATGCGCGGCTGGCCACCACGATCGACGATGCGGCGGGCGAGGCATTCGACAAGACCGCCAAGCTGCTGGGGCTGGGCTATCCCGGCGGGCCGCAGGTGGAGAAGGCAGCGGCATCGGGCGATGCCAAGGCCGTGCCTTTGCCGCGCCCATTGGTCGGCACGGCGGAACCGCATTTTTCCTTTGCGGGCCTGAAAAGCGCGGTGATGCGCGCGGTCCAGTCCGGCAAATACAGCACGCCCGATATTGCCGCCAGTTTCCAGCAGGCCGTGATCGACTGTCTGGTCGACCGTACCCGCCGAGCGCTGGCTTCCGGCGAGCGCGCAACCGCGCTGGTCGTAGCGGGCGGGGTCGCGGCCAATGGCCCGATTCGCACCGCTCTGGAGCGGCTGGCGGGCGAGCATGACCTGCCCTTCGTCGCGCCGCCCTTGTGGCTTTGCACCGACAATGCGGCGATGATCGCCTGGGCCGGGGCGGAACGCTATGGCGCGGGACTGATCGACGACCTGACATTCCCTGCCCGGCCGCGCTGGCCGCTCGACCCGGCGGCGGAAAAGGCGCGCGGCGCAGGAGTGAAGGCATGAGGGCGGGAGTCATCGGGGCAGGCGCATGGGGGACGGCGCTGGCGCAGTTGCTGGCCGCCGACGGGCGCGCCGTGGCGCTGTGGGCGCTGGAGGCCGATGTGGTCGATGCGATCAATGGCGCGCGGGAAAATCCGCTCTATCTGCCCGGCCTCAAGCTGGCCCCGTCGATCCGCGCGACCTGCGCGATGGCTGACCTTGGCGATTGCGAGATGCTGTTGGTGGTCAGCCCGGCGCAGCATCTGCGCAGCGTCGTGGCACAAGCCCCTGCTGGCGTGCCGCTGATCCTATGTTCCAAGGGGATAGAGGCCGGCACTGGCCTGCTGATGGGCGAAGTGGCCCGGGAAGCGCAGCCTATGTCGCCCATTGCCGTCCTGTCCGGCCCGACCTTCGCCCATGAAGTGGCCAAGGGATTGCCGACCGCCATCACGCTGGCGTGTGAGGATGCCGCGCTGGGCGCGCAACTCGCGGCGCGGATCGCCCGGCCCGCTTTCCGTCCCTATCTGTCCGACGATGTGACTGGCGCGGAAATTGGTGGCGCGGTCAAGAATGTGCTGGCGATCGCGTGCGGGGTTGCCGACGGCGCGGGGCTGGGCCTGAACGCCCGTGCGGCGCTGATCAGCCGGGGCTTTGCCGAAATGACGCGCTTTGGCCTAGCGCGGGGCGCGCGGGCGGAAACGCTGGGCGGGCTGTCCGGGCTGGGCGATCTGGTGCTGACCTGTTCGTCCACCAACTCCCGCAACTTCTCATTGGGCAAGGGGCTGGGCGAGGGGCGCAGCGCCGCCGACCTGCTGTCCAACCGCCGCACCGTGGCCGAAGGCGCGTTTACCGCGCCCGTGCTGCGCGACGCTGCGCGCGCGGCGGGCGTGGAAATGCCCGTGGTCGAAGCGGTATGCGCGCTGCTGGCCGATGCCGCCCCGCTCGGTGCCGTAATCGACGCGCTGCTCGCGCGTCCGTTGCGGCCCGAATAAAGCCGTCGCGCGCCCGCACCATCATGGCTACATTCCAGACAACAGACGGGACGACAGAGGGGAGTCGATTGGCCGCGCAGGTTCCTGCGTCGAAGGACGAGGACGACATCGCCGCCCTGGCCAAGGGCGGGCGGACCAATATATTCGGTTTCCTGCTGCGGCTGGCCGCGCGCCTGCCCTTCCTGTTCATCGCCGGGCGCTGGTATGGCGCAGATGTGCTGGGGCGTTTCGCCTATGCGGTACTGGTGGTCGAATTTGTCGCGCAGCTGGCGACGCTGGGCCTGAAACGTGGGCTGGCGGGCGCATTGAGCCAGACCGAGCGACCCCATGCCCATGTCGTGACCGACGCCATGCTGGTGACGATGGCGGCGGCGATGCTGGGCGCGGGGCTGCTGATCGTCTTTCCGCAGGCGATGTTCCCCAACAGCCCTATCAATGGGCTGGACCGGCTGCTGGCGCTGATCGTCATCGCGGTGGCGGGGTCGGACGTGGCACTGGCGGCGTGCGCCTATAAATTCGATGTCGGCGCGACGGTGCGGGCGCGATCCATTATCGAACCCTGGGCGATCAGCATCGGGGCGTTCGCTTTTTCCTTCTACTCGACGCGCGACGGGCTGATCCTGTCCTATGCCGTGTCGATGATCGCCGCCTTCGTCGCCTCGATCATTCCGATGGTGCGCCATTATGGGCGACCGCGCGGCTGGCGACCCAATCGCGGGCGGTTGTGGCGGCTGGCGCGGCGCAACCTGCCGCTCGCCGCTGCCGATGGCGTGGAATGGGGATCGCGGCGGCTGGACATGGCGATCCTGGGCCTGTTCGTCAGCCCGGCGGTGATCGGCATCTATTATGTCGCGCAACAGGTCGCGTCGCTGCCGCAAAAGCTCAAGACCAGTTTCGACCCCATCCTTGGCCCGGTCATCACCCGCAATCTGGCCGAAGGCAATCTGGCCGGGATCGCCCGGCAGGTCAGCCAGGTCGGTTTCTGGATCATCGCGGCGCAGGCAGGCATCGCGCTGGCGCTGGGCATACCGGGCGAAGCGGTGATGGGGCTGGTCGGGCCGCATTTCGTCGGCGGCACCGGGGCGCTTGCTTTCCTGCTAATGGCCGAAGTGGTGGCCGCGACCGCCGTGGTCAGCGAATCCGCGCTGGTCTATATCGCCCGCCACCGCAACCTGATGATCTCGCTGGGGATGATCGCGTGCCAGGCCGGTTTCAGCTTTGCGCTGATCCTGATCGCGCGCCGGTTCGCCATGCCGCCGATGTGGATCGCCGCCGCGCCTGCGCTGGCGCTATGCCTGGCCCTGGGGATCGGTGCCTTCGTCAAGGCCCGGCTGCTGGCGCGGTTGCTGGATGCGCCGATCAATGCGTGGCGCTGGCCATTGCTGAGCGCGGCCGGGGTCGGCTGCATCGTCGGCGCGGCCTTCGTGGCGTTGCCGCCCCGGCTGGAATGGGTCGAGCTGGTCGTTGGCGTATGGGCGATATTGGGCGCTTATGGCTGCGTCATCTGGCGCTGGGGCTTTGGTTCCGACGACCGCGCGCTGTTCCGCAAGCAGAAGGCGGAATGAGCGCTTCATCCTCCCCCTGTGGGGGAGGTGGCAGCACGCAGTGCTGACGGAGGGGTGTCACCCTATCGAGAGCATGACACCCCTCCGTCTGGCCTGCGGCCAGCCACCTCCCCTGCAAGGGGAGGATCCAAGTCAGGCGAACAGCTTGTCGCGGATCACGCCCAGATCTTCCTCCGGGCGTGCGCCCCAGTGGGCAATGACTTCGGCGGCGGCTGCCGCGCCCAGCGCCAGGGCGTCCTCTACGCTGCGCCCGTCGATATGGGCGGCGAGGAATCCGGCAGCGAAAAGGTCGCCTGCGCCGGTGGTGTCGATGATTTTATCGACCGGCACGCAGGGGGCTTCGTGGCGGATGCCATCGACAATGGCGACAGCGCCGCGTTCACCGCGCGTCGACACCAGCACCGGCACCTTGTCGGCGAAACGGGCCAGCGCCTTTTCGAAATCATCGATCTGGGCGAGCGACTGGATTTCGCCTTCGTTGGAAAAGAGAATGTCGATCTGGCCCTGCTCGATCAATTCGATGAAATCGGCGCGATGACGGTCGATCACGAAATTGTCGGACAGAGTGAAAGCCACCCGGCGACCTGCGCCACGCGCGGCTTCGATCGCGGCGCGCATCGCGGCGCGCGGCTGCTGCGGATCCCACAGATAGCCTTCGAGATAGAGGATGCCCGCCGAACGGATGAGGTCGAGGTCGAGCGCTTCTTCCGGCAGGAATTGCGACGCGCCGAGAAAAGTGTTCATCGTGCGCTGCGCGTCGGGGGTGACGAGGATGAGGCAGCGGGCGGTGGGAATGTCGCCGCTGATCGCCGGGGTGTCGAACCGGATGCCCAGCGCGCGCACGTCATGCGCGAACACGTCGCCAAGCTGGTCGGCATTGACTTGCCCTATGAAACCGCATTTTTTGCCCAGCGCGGCCAGCCCCGCCAGCGTGTTGGCGGCCGATCCGCCGCTGATTTCCTTCGCCTGCCCCATGTCGGCATAGAGGCTTTCCGCCATGGCCGCGTCGATGAGCTGCATCCCCCCCTTGGTCAGGGCATGTTCGGCGAGGAAAGCGTCATCGCTGCGGGCGAGAACGTCGACGATGGCGTTGCCGATGGCGACGACATCGAGCGTAGGGGCAGAAGCGGTCACGCAATATCCTTGTATCTGTAAAAGGCGGGAAGGCGAAAAATTGGCCCGTGTCTATAGGCGTGCGGCAGCGGGTGCAACGGGCCTGATTGACGCGACCAACTGGCGGGTCGATAGTGACGGGATGGTCCTGATCGCTGCCCTGCGTGCCTTTCCGTCGATCTTTCACCGTGCCGCGCTGCGGTTGCTGGTCAAGACGCTGACGCTGACATTGCTGATCTTCGTGGCGCTGGCAGCGGGGGCATGGGCGGGTTTCCATGCGCTGGCGCTGCATTATGGCTGGGGCGGTGGTGGCTTTGCCGAAGCGAGCGCCACGGCGTTGCTGATGGTGGGGGCAGGCTGGCTGCTGTTCCGGGCGACGGCAATGGCAGTGATGGGTCTGTTTGCCGACGACATCATCGAAGCGGTCGAGCGGGATCGCTATCCCCAGGCGGCGCTGGCCGCGCGCCCGGTCGGCTGGGGGCGCAGCGGGCGTTTCGCGCTGGCGTCGCTTACCCGGACCCTGGGCTGGAACCTCATTGCCCTGCCCGGCTATCTGGCGCTGCTGGTGACGGGGGTCGGGACCATCGGACTGTTCCTGATCGTCAACGCCTATCTGCTGGGGCGGGACATGGCCGACATGGTCGAACCGCGCCACCCTGCCCTCCCGCCGCTGTCGCGTGGCAGTCGGTGGCTCATGGGCCTCGCTTCGGCGCTTATGTTCCTGATTCCCTTCGTCAACCTGCTTGCGCCGGTGTGGAGCGCGGCTATGGCGGTGCATATGTTGCTGGGTCGATCGAGGAATATCGCATGACGGTTGGGCGTTGCATGATGGCGGCGCTGATGGCGTTACCACTCGCCGCGTGCGGCGCGGGGACAGTGGTGCCGCGCGCTGGCTATGCGCCTGCGCCCGCCGGTCCGCCGGCCAGCGCCTTCCTGAAGCAGGGACCGCTGATGGGGTCGGACGCGGGCGCGCTGACCAGGATGTTCGGCACGCCCCGACTGGACATTCGCGAAACCACGGTGCGCAAGCTGCAATTTGCCAATGGCCGCTGCGTGCTGGACACTTATCTCTACGCCCCCGCGCGGGGTAAGGAGCCGGTCGTGACGCATGTGGATGCGCGCACCCCGGCGGGCGCGGATGTCGACCCCGCAGCCTGCGCCACGGCGCTTCAGGCCCGGTGAGCCGACAGCTTTTCGATCGCCCATAGCGCCGCTTCGGCGACGACCGGGTCAGCGTCCGCCAGCAACGGTTGCAACCGGGCAATCAGGCGCGGGTCGGCGCTGTTGCCCGCGGCGATGGCGGCGTTGCGGACCATGCGATTGCGGCCGATCCGCTTGATCGGCGAGCCGGAGAAAATCTCGCGAAAGCCCGCATCGTCCAGCGCCAGCAGGTCGGCGATTTCCGGCGCGGCCAGTTCCGCCCGGCCGACAAAGGCGCGGTTGGCGGCGGCAACATCGGCAAATTTGTTCCACGGGCAGGCCGCCAGGCAATCGTCGCAGCCATAGACGCGGTTGCCGATTCCGGCGCGCAGGTCGTGGGGGATCGGCCCTTTATGTTCGATGGTGAGGTAAGAGATGCAACGCCGCGCATCGACCATATAAGGCGCGGGGAACGCATCGGTCGGGCAGGCCGTCTGGCAGGCGGTGCAGGTTCCACAATGGTCGCGTTCGGGCGCGTCGGGGGTCAGCGGGATTTCCGTATAGATCGCGCCCAGGAACAGCCAGCTGCCATGGTCGCGGCTGACCAGATTGCTGTGCTTGCCCTGCCAGCCCAGCCCCGCGCCAGCGGCAAGCGGCTTTTCCATCACCGGGGCGGTATCGACAAAGACCTTGAGCGCGCCGGGTTGCTGTTCCACCAGCCAGCGGGCGAGTGCCTTTAGCGCCTTTTTGACGACGTCATGATAATCCTTGCCCTGCGCATAGACCGAGAAGCGCGCCCGGTCGCCCACGTCCGCCAGCGCCAGCGGATCGCGCCCCGGCGCATAGCTCATGCCCAGCATGATGACGCTGCGCACCTCGGGCCACAGCCCCTGTGGCGAGGCGCGTTCATCCGCGCGGTCGGCCATCCACAGCATGTCGCCATGATGGCCCGCGTCCAGCCATTCGCGTAACCGTGCGCCTGCCTGTGGCGCGACATCGGCGGGCGCGATGCGGCAGGCGGCAAAGCCCAATGTCGCAGCCTGCCCTTTCAGCCGTAGTTCCAAGGTTTCTGTAGGCACGGCCATGGGTCCAGACTATCAGGAGGGCATGAACGGCGACATTCCGGGCCTTGCGCCCGTCCCTGCCTATGCGCTCGAAGGCCATGGGCTTGTCAAGACATTCGGCGATTTTCGCGCGGTGGACGGCGTGGACATCGCCGTGCCTGCCGGGACGATCTACGGCATTCTTGGTCCCAATGGCGCGGGCAAGACCACGCTGTTGCGCACCTTGCTGGGCATCATCGACCCGGACGAGGGGCAGCGCCAGTTGCTGGGCGAGGCGCAACCGCTGCGCATGGCGCGGCAGGTGGGCTATCTGCCGGAGGAGCGCGGGCTGTATCCGTCGATGAAATCGTTCGAGGCGATTGCGTTTATGGGGGCGTTGCGGGGCTTGCCGTTGAAGATCGGACGGCAGCGGGCGCGCGCGATGCTGGAGGGGCATGGCATGGGCGCGGCGGCGGACAAGCCGATTCGCCAGCTGTCCAAGGGCATGGCCCAGACGGTGCAATTGTTCGGCACCATCGTCCACGAACCCCGCCTGATCGTGCTGGATGAGCCGTTTTCAGGGCTGGACGCGATCAATCAGGAAAAGCTGGAGGTGCTGATCCGCGAACAGGCGCAGCGCGGCGTCACCATCGTTTTTTCCACTCATGTCATCGCCCATGCCGAACGGCTGTGCGAACGCATCGCCATTATCGCGAGCGGGCGCATCCGGTTCGAGGGGACGCCCGGCGACGCGCGCGACCGATTGCCGCCGCAGG
The DNA here is from genome assembly GCF_014280435.1 of Sphingobium sp. KCTC 72723. Taxonomy (NCBI): domain Bacteria; kingdom Pseudomonadati; phylum Pseudomonadota; class Alphaproteobacteria; order Sphingomonadales; family Sphingobiaceae; genus Sphingobium; species Sphingobium sp. KCTC 72723. The sequence continues at coordinate 2,301,055 of NZ_CP060388.1, forward strand.
TGCGGCTGCGCACGCGGGCAAGCGAGGGGCCGTGGCGCGGCGCTCTGCCCGCCGATACGGTGGCGCTGGACGGGGCGTGGCATTTCGCGCTGCCCGATGGCGGGATAGAGCCGTTGCTGCGCGCCCTGCTGGACGGGAACGCAGGGATTGAGAGCCTGTCGATTGAGCGACCCGGCCTGCACGATGCTTTCGTGGCGATTGCGGGCGCAGCCGCTGCGCGCCAGATGGACGCTAAAGTAGACAGCGAGATGGACATATGAACGAGATTTTGCGCGCTGCGCTGGTCATCGCCCGGCGGGACTTTACCGCCGTCGTCCTGTCCCGCACGTTCATCCTGTTTCTGCTGGGTCCGTTGCTGCCGATCGTCATCGGCATGGTGTTTGCCGGCTTCACCGAAAAGATTTCCAGCACCGACCTGCGCCCGTCGGTCGGCATCGCCATGCCCGCCAGCGAGGCCGCACGGCTGGAGGCGGCGCACGCGCGGCTGACCGACCGGATGGGACCGCAGGCGCTGCCCCGGTTGCGGCGGGTGGAGACCACGCCGTCGCCGCGCGCGTTGCTGGCGCAGCCGCGATCGAGCGTGGTGGCGATCCTGTCGGGATCGGTCGCCCATCCCGTGCTGACCGGCAAGGCGGAGGATCTGGACAGGTTGCAGGGCGACCTCAGCCTGATCGCCAGCGCGGCGCAGGCGGAAAGGACGCTGCGGCTGGTGCAGGTGCAGCGGCAGGAAGTCGCCACCAGCCTTGGCGCGCAGTCGCAGGCACGCCTTCAGATCGGGCGGGTGGCGCAGATTGTCATGTTCTTTCTCACCATATTGCTGGCGGGGATGATCCTGTCCAATTTGGTGGAAGAAAAAACTAATAAAATCATAGAGATACTTGCCGCCGCCGTGCCGATCGACGCGATATTCCTGGGTAAGCTGATGGCCATGCTGGCGATGAGTTTCGTGGGCATCGCCTTTTGGGGCGGGACGGCCTTTGCGATATTTCTGGTGCTGAACGGCGGTGCCGCGTCGGCCATGCCTGCGCCCGCAGTCGGCTGGCCGGTCTTTTTCCTGCTGGCTACCGTCTATTTCGCCATGGCCTACACGCTGCTGGGATCGCTGTTCCTGGGCATCGGCGCGCAGGCGGCGACCGTGCGCGAAGTGCAGACGCTCAACATGCCCGTCACCATGGGGCAAATGCTGATCTTCTTCTTCGCCAGCTATGCCGTCGACCATATGGGCAAGGCGCCGGAAATTGCCGCCGCGATCTTTCCGTTCAGTTCGCCCTTCACCATGATCGCGCGCGCGGCGCAGGACGGGGCGATCTGGCCGCATCTGCTGGCCATCGTCTGGCAGGGGGCGTTCGTGGCGATCATCATTCGCGTGGGCGTGCTGCTGTTCCGCCGCCATGTGATGCAGTCGGGCGGGCGCTGGTGGAAAAACCTGTTCAGGACGACGACAGGATAGAAGGAGGAAAAGGGCGCATGAACAGACGACAAGTCCTTGGCGGCGTCCTGACCGGCGTTGCATGTGCAGGTGTGTGGCGGCTTGGCCTTGGCACGGCGGACGCGGCCTATCCCTATGTCCTGACCGATGCGGAATGGCGCAAGAAACTGTCGCCGCTGGCCTATAATGTGCTGCGCAAGCAGGCGACCGAGCATCCCTTCACCAGTCCGTTGAACAAGGAAAAGCGCGCGGGGACATTTGCCTGCGCCGGGTGCGCGCAAAATCTGTTCGACGCCAAGACCAAGTTCGAGAGCGGCACCGGCTGGCCGAGTTTCTATGCCCCGTTGCGCGGGGGCGTGGGGACGAGCCGCGATTTCGATCTGGGCTATCCGCGCACCGAAGTGCATTGCGCGCGATGCGGCGGGCATCTGGGCCATGTGTTCGACGACGGGCCACGGCCCACGGGCAAGCGTTATTGCATGAACGGCGTGGCGATGACGTTCAAGGCCGCCTGATCCGATAGATTTTAAGCGGGCCTTTGGTCGGCAGCGGGTCGAGCCAGCCGGGCGCGTTCCCGCTGGCCAATTGTGCTGCCAGGCCATGGGTGCTGGCTTGTCCATAAAGGCGATATTCGTTCAGGCCGTCACAGGTGACGAGGAAGGTTGCGCTGGTGCGGGTGATGACGTTGCGCGCGCGATCCGGCGAATCGGTGAAGCCTGCGATCACCGCCGTAATGCCCGCTACGTTGCGATGATGGGCAGTGCCGATCACGCCATGGCGCGTCTGCACCAATATGTCGGGACCGATGTCGAGCGGGGCGAACACAGTGGCGGGCGGCAGCGCCCGGAGCGGCGCCAGGACGGCGGCGCTGCGACAGTCGGCACTGGGCTTTTTTGCCGGTTCGGGCGTGGCGGCCCCCGCCACCCATAGCGCCGACAGGCCAGCGGGCGTCAGCAGCACCAGCATGACCGATCCCACGATCCGCACCAGCGCGAAGCCGGACGCCTGCACCCGCGCGAACAGTGTAGCGAGCAGCCAGGCGATGCCCGGCAGGGCAAAGAGATGGGCGACCGACAATGCGCGCATGACCATGACGGCGACGAGGATTGCGCCGGTCAGCAGCAGCGCCAGCGTCAGCCACCGCGCGCGCGCGCTATCCCGCGTGCGCCACGCCGCCAGCAGAGTCGCGCCAAGGCCGAGCAGCGGCGTCAGCAGGATGACGCCACGCATAGACAGGCTCTGTTCCCAGAGCGGGCGGCCTTCCATCACCTGAAGATACCAGAGTTTATAGGCGAGCGGGCCAAGCGAGGCGAAGGGATCCCCCGACAGGCAGGGTCCGCCGGTGACGAGGAACGTCGCCATGGCCGCGCCGCCGCCGATCGCCGCGACAAGGCAGCGACGGGTAGCAGTGTGCGATCCGATCAGCCGGGCCGCTGCGGCAGTGGCCAGCGCAAGGGCGACGAGCGGCCAGAGATAGACGAAGGACAGCGCGTCGCAATAGGCGGCGAACAGCGCCGATGGCCCGCGCAGCAATGCGAGCAACGGCAGCGCCGCACCGCCAAGCATGAGCGCGAAGGCGATGAAGCGGGGCGTCTGATCCTGCGCGATCCAGTGGCGCAGGGCGAAGGTCGCGGCGAACAGCGCGGCATAGGGCAGCGCTTCGCTGGAAATGTTGAGCCAGAGCGCCAGTGCCACGCCCGCAACGACGCCGCCACGCATAACGCGCGGGTCCATCGCGCCGCACAGCGCCAGCGCGGCGAGCAGGATCTGCCAGCCATGATGGTCGATCCGCAACGGCGTGAACTGGACGAGGATGGAGGGCGCGGTGAGCAGGAGGATGACGCCGAGCAGCGCGACGCCCGCCCCTCCCATGCGGCGGGTCGCGGTGAACAGCGTCACGGTCAGGCCGCCGAGCAACAGGAGCGGCGCGAGGATGCAAGCGAGCCGTTCCGCGCCAGCCGCACCGACCAAAGGCCGTAGCAGCAGAGCGAGCGCCGCGACTGGCATATCGACGATCCGCGACCAGTGCATCGGGCCGCCGATGGGCGGGTTCACGCGGTGCTGGCTAACGTCCCAAAAGGCCTGCCCGCCGATCCAGTCGCGAATTTGCGCCAGCCGCATCGCGTCGTCGGGATCGCGGAAAGCGAAGGCGGCATAGTCGCCCCGGAACAGCCACAGCATCGCTGCACTGCACAACAGCCATGCCAGCACCGCCCACAGAGTGGCGCGGCGCAGTTCCGGCCGGGCATCAGGCGCGGGCAAAGACGCCATATTTGCGAATCGCATAGACGGTGAGGAAACTGACCGGCACCGACGCCAGCTTGGCGAGGGCGGGCAGTATGTGCAGCGCGCTCAAGGCGCCGACGATGGCGACCGTGATGCCCATGCCCAGAACCGCGCTGGCGACGAAGCCAGCACATTGCGCATGGGTCGGGCCTGCCCCGGTATCGAACACGAACCAGATGCTGAGGATCCAATGGACCAGCAGGCCCAGCGCATAGCCGCCAAAGGCCGCCAGTATGGGCGGTGCGCCCATCCGGTCGAGCAGCAGGAACAGCCCCATGTCGCTCGCCAAGGCGCAGATGCTGGCCAGCAGATAGCGGGCGAACATCAGGCGCGCGGCCAGTTGCGTCAGGGCGTGCAGCCTTTGAAACACCGGGTCAGGCAGCCTTCAGGCGCGACGGGACGGCGCGGACACTCGCCAGCGCAGCCTGCGCATCGACATCCTGGCCCTCGTCCCCTGCTTCATGATATTCGGCATCTTCGTTCACGGACCACACGTCATGGATGCGCGCGCCCGCCACGATGTTGCGGACGGTCAGCATTGCCGTCATCATCGCATGATCCTGATTATTATAGCGGTGCATACCGTTGCGCCCGACCATGTGGAGCGTGGGATAGCGTTGCTCCAGTTCGGTGCGCATCGCCAGCACATTGGCGGCATAGGCGTCATCATAGACCGGATAGGCCTTTTCCTGCCGCACCACTGCGCCGCCCACGACATCATCGGGGTTGCACAGGCCCAGCAGCGCCATTTCCTTCGTCGCCAGCGCGACCAGATCATCGTCGGTCGCGGACCACAGTCCGTCGCCTTCGAAACAGAAATATTCCAGGCCAACACAGGCCAGCGTCGGGTCCGGCACCATTTCGGGCGACCAGCTGCGGAAATTCTGGATACGGCCGACCTGCACCTTGCTGTCGTGGATATAGATCCAGTTGTCGGGGAAGATATCCTGCCCCTTCACCATCAGCGCCACGGTCAGGAAGTCGCGATATTTCAGGTTCATCGCTTCGGGCAGAGTCGCAGGCAGCGGATGGATGCGCCCCGCCAGTTCGCGCATGGGGGCCGAAGAAATGACATGGGCCGCGTTGATGACGACGTCACCATCCGGTCCCTGCGCCACCAGACGCCAGCCATTGGTCGCCTGATCCTGCTCCAGCCGCTTGAAGCTGTGGTCCATCAGCACCTGATTGCCGCCTTCCACCACGCGGTCGCGTGCGGCTTCCCACATCATGCCGGGGCCAAGGCGGGGGTAGCGGAATGTTTCCAGCAACGTCTTGGTGGCCATGCCGTCATTGGGTTTTTTATTCAGGCCAAGGCTGCGCTTGAGGCCATCGACAACCGCCCCCCAGAGCGACAAGCCCTTGATCCGCTGCGCCGCCCAGTCGGCCGACATTTCATCGCACGGCATCCCCCACACTTTTTCGGTGTAGGTCTTGAAGAAGATGGAAAAAAGCTTGTGGCCGAAGGCGTTGACGGTCCAGTCCTGAAAGGAGCGGACGTTGCGGTTGGGGAACAGGCGGGCCTTGGCGAAGCTGGCCATGCACAGCGTCGAGCGCCAGATGCCCAGATTCCACAGCGCTTCGAACGCGCGCAGCGGGTAGCTGTAGAATTTGCCTTCATAATAGATGCGGCTCATCCGGGGACGCTGGATGAAATCGTCGGGCAATATCTCGTTCCACAGGTCGACCACCTGCTGCGACTTTGAAAAGAAGCGATGGCCGCCAATGTCGAAGCGGAAACCGTCCAGTTCCACCGTGCGGCTGATCCCGCCGACATAGGTCGGGTCTTTTTCGATCACGGTCACGTTCATGCCCTGCTTTGTCAGCAGATAGGCAGCGGTCAGGCCCGCCGGGCCAGCGCCGATGATGGCAACGTCCACAGATCGGTCGGTACGCGGCATGGCAGGCTATTCCCCCGGATGGTCTTTCGTGCCGTCGGGAGTGAAGGAAATCCTCTAAGGACTGGTTAACGGCCGGTAAGGATCGGGACCGGAACGACCGTGCGATGCGCCAACGACAAAGGGCCGCTCCGCAGGGGGTGCGGAACGGCCCTTTGCTCATCCCCTTCGTGCGGGGAACGGCAAGGCGATCAGCCCTGGCGCTGGGCCATGGCGTTCAGGTCGCTGCGGGCGCCGTCGAGCGCTTCGCCAAAGCAGCTGCGATAGTCCTGGGTTACCGGCAGGATCGAGCCATTGACGAAACCGCATACCTGCTTGGCGGCGCGGGTCACGCGATAGTCGGCACGGCGCAGGCCGTTGCTGCTGGCAAGGTTGAGGTCGGCGATCGACACAGTGATGCTGCGCGTTTCGGTGCCGGCGCGGCCATCGACGATCACATCCATGTCGTTGCTGCCCGCACTGGCCATGCCGGGCAGGGCAAGGGCGATAGTGGCGGCAAGCACCACCAGAGTCTTCCGGGTCATCCATATTCTCCTGTCGAACATTTTTCTTTTCTGCCCAACGCCTGACTTGGGCTTCGGGTCCATGCCTAAATAGGCCTGCCCGATGGTTTTGAAAAGAGGCCAGTTGCGCAAAAGTGGCGGAAAACCGTTATTTTGCGGGTGCGAAGAGTTTTTGGTGATGGGCTTTGCCCATGGGTGCCGCACCGGCCCGCTCCCCCATCCGGCCTCCCACAGAATATCCTGAATGGGAGGCCGGGTGGGGTTCAAACGAGTCACGTGCCTCGTTTGAAGGCCGGTGCGGCCAAAAATCCGCTCTTTCGCGGATTTTCAAACAGACTCTCAATGCCGGAAGTGGCGCATTCCGGTGAACACCATGGCGAGGCCCGCTTCGTCGGCGGCGGCGATGACTTCATCGTCGCGGATGGAACCGCCCGGCTGGATCACCGCCGTAGCGCCCGCCTCTACGGCGGCGAGCAGGCCGTCGGCGAAGGGGAAGAAAGCGTCGGACGCGACCGCCGACCCAATAGTGCGCGGTGCGCTCCAGCCTGCCTTTTCGGCGGCATCCTTGGCCTTCCACGCGGCGATGCGCGCGGATTCAAGGCGGTTCATCTGGCCCGCGCCCACGCCCGCTGTGCTGCCGTCCTTGGCATAGACGATAGCGTTGGATTTCACATGCTTGGCCACGGTCCAGGCGAACAGGCAGTCGTCCAGTTCCTGGGGCGTGGGTTCGCGCTTCGTCACGACCTTGAGCGCGTCGCGGCTGATCTGGCCATTGTCGCGGCTCTGGACCAGCACGCCGCCTGCAATCGTCTTGAGTTGCAGGCCAGCGCGCGCCGGATCGGGCAGGTCGCCGGTCAGCAGCAGGCGCAAATTCTTTTTCTTCGCGAATATGGCGCGGGCAGCATCGTCGGCACCCGGCGCGGCGACGACTTCGGTGAAGATGCCGCTGATCGCTTCGGCGGTCGGGCCGTCGAGCGGGCGGTTGACCGCGATGATGCCGCCGAACGCCGACACGCTGTCGCAGGCGAGCGCGGCTTCATAGGCTTCGATCAGCGTATCGCCAGTCGCCACGCCGCAGGGGTTGGCGTGCTTGACGATGACCACCGTGGGCGGGCCGTCGCGAAATTCGCTGACCAGTTCGAGCGCGGCGTCGGCATCGTTATAATTATTGTAGGACAGTTCCTTACCCTGCACCTGTTTCGCCTGCGCGATGCCATTGGCGGACGGGCTGGTGGGCAGATAGAGCGCGGCGGACTGGTGCGGGTTTTCGCCATAGCGCAGCGTGGTGGAGAGCGTGCTGGCGACCGCCAGCGTCTGCGGGAACATCTCCCCCTGATCGGCGAAGGCGAACCAGCTGGCTATCATCGAGTCATAAGCGGCGGTCGCGGCATAAGCCTTTGCCGCGCACATCCGGCGGAAGTCGTAGCTGGTGCCGCCCGCCTTTTCCGCCATTTCCGCGATCAGCCGGGCATAGTCGGCGGGGTCGGTGACGATGACGACGCTTTCATGGTTCTTGGCGGCGGAACGCACCATCGACGGGCCGCCAATGTCGATATTCTCGATGATCTCTTCGCGCTCGGCACCCTTGGCCACGGTCGCGGCGAACGGGTAGAGGTTGACCACCACCAGGTCGATCGCACCGATTTCGTGTTCGTCCATCGACGCGACATGGTCCGGGTTGTTGCGCACCGCGAGCAGGCCGCCATGCACCTTGGGATGCAGCGTCTTGACCCGGCCATCCATCATTTCGGGGAAGCCGGTCAGGTCGGAAATGTCCATGACATCCAGCCCCGCATCGCGCAGCGCCTTTGCCGTGCCGCCAGTGGACACAAGTTCGACGCCATGGTCGCTGAGCGCCCGGCCCAGGTCGATGAGGCCCGCCTTGTCCGAGACGGACAGGAGCGCGCGTTTGATGGTGACGTCGGCGGGGGTTGCGGTAGGGGTGGCAGTCATGGGGGAAAAGGCTTCCTGCTGTTCGGGTGCCGCTTTCAGGCTTGCCGCAGCCCTCTAGTCCCCTGCCGCGCAAAAATACAGCCCCCGATCAGCATCGGCCATAGCGTAAGCGCGCCGACGGCCACGCCTGTCCCCAGCGCCGCCAGCGCCACGAACAACGGGGTCAGGATCGCCAGGCCGATCCGCGCATGAAGCGCGCCATCCCCTTCGCGCCACAACCACAGCGCAGCCAGCCCGGCCATGACGCAATCATAGTCGCTGACATAAAGCGATCCGGTCAGCACGCCCATCACCAGCATGGCCATGGCGCGCGGCGAGGCACCCTCCGCCCGCCATATGCGCACGACAAGCAGCGCGACCAGTGCGCTTGCCACCAGTTGCGCGGCATAGGCAGCGGCCACGCTGGGCCCCAGATGGCGCACCAATATGAAGATGGAGATCATCCGGTGCCAGGTGCCGTCCCCCTGCTCCAATATCGCGGTCTTGAGCATCGCGCCCTGTTGAACATAGGCGAGCCAGGATTGCAGGCCGAACAGGGGCAAGGTGAGCAGGATCAGCATCGTCGCGGTCGCCCCGAACGCCGCGAGCGCGCGATATTGCCGCCCGGCCAGCAGCGCGAGCGGAATGAGCCAGCCCAGTTGCGGCTTGACGACGAATAGCGCCAGAATCGCCCCGGCCAGCACCGGCCGGTCGCGCAGCAGGATCAGTCCCCAGCCCAGAATCGCTGCGGTCCAGCAGCCATTTTGCCCGCTTATCGCGTTGATCATCACCGCCGGCAGGGCAAGCGCGAGCAGTACGCCATTGGCAGGCGACAGGCGCCGCATCGCCATGGCGAACGCCCACCAGCCACCCAGTTGCCACACGACCCACGCCGCGCCGTAGGGCAGCAGCCCCAGCGGCGCGGTAATCACCCACATGACCGGCGGATAGCTGTAGTGATAGAGATGGATCGGCCCGCCGACGATCGCGGTTTCAAAGTCGTGAAAGCGCGCCAGATCGTAGATGAGCGCGCTTTGCCCCGATATGGCCAGCCGCGCCGCCGACCAGAAATTCAGGAAATCCTCGCCAAAGGGATGGCCCGCGCCGTCGGTCATGCCGACCCGCCATTGCCGCGCGATATAGACGCAGAACAGCAGCGCCATGATGACGCACCAGGACCGGGCGATGCGTCGCCATTGCGCCACCTCCACCTGTTCCAATATGCGCAATGGTGCCGACAGCATCATTGGCTCTGGCTAGGGCAAAAGGGTAAACAGGCGTTAAAGGCCTGGATTTGGGACGCTCTACCCCACCCGCTTGAACAGCCAGCCTATGCTCGATCCGCCGGGCAGCGCTTCGCTGGTCACGACCAGTTGCTTTGTCGGATGCGGGCGGCCGTCCGGGTCGACCCACAGGCTGTCCTCCAGCGTCAGCACGCCCGATCCGGTGCGATATTGCCACAGCGCGCCCATGTCGATGCGCAGCAGCGCGGCCTGATTGTCGGCGGTCAGGGTCGGTTCGACACCGGGGGCGAGGTGGAAGCGCAGCAGGACCGGCAGTTTGGCGGGCTTGCGACGGCGTTCGGCGGGGGTGAGCATATCCTCCCCCCGGATTTCCTTGCCATCGCCGCTGACCATCAGCAGGCGGCGGTGGATATAGCCGATGCGGCGGACATAGCCGTCATGCGACAGTTCCACCCGGCTGCCATTGTCCAGTTCCTGCCGGTTCAGTTCGACTTCGGTCACGCCCCGGCCCAGCGTGCCGTCGGGCATCAGCGCGGTGCTGTTGCAATCGTCCAGCACCAGCGTGCTGTGCGCGGCGGTGGTGCGCAGCCCCTGCGCCAGGTCGCGGGGGATCCATGCCCCCTCCAGCCCTGCGCCGCCGCAATTGACGATCAGCCGATGCGGGCCGTCGCTGATTTCGATCGCGCCGGTGGAGGCGCAGCCCGCTTCGGCCAGCCGGGCGACCGGCGGCGGGGCCGCGTCGATCTGCACCACCGTCGCGCCCGCGGCGATCCGTTGATAGCCCCAGTCGCGCGCCTGCCGCAGCGGACGGGCGCGCACACCGCTCGCCTGCACGATGCCCTGCACCGTGGCGGGGGCAATGGCCCCTGCGCCCTGCCAGTTGCCAAGCCCGCCATCGCCATGGGTCAGGCCCAGCAAGGCGGGGACCGCGCGGGCTAGCGCGTCAATCAGCACAGCGGGTCGTGCTTCGCGCCGCACGTCATAGACCGCGCCCAGCATCGTCAGCGCCATGATCGCTTCGACCTGCGCCAGCGGAGATCGCGACACGATGCCGCCATCGGGGTGAAAGCCGGTATCGATGGCGCGGCGCAGCCCGGCCTCGCCGAACAATTTGCGCGCATTGCCGCCGGGGATTAGCATGGAGGCCGCGACGATCGCGCTCCAGGCGACGATGCGGGGCAGGCCCATCGGTGCCTTATCGGCGCTACGATCGAGATGACGGGCGGTGCGGGCGATGCAGTTGAGGACCAGCGAACGATAGACAAGATCGCTAGACGACAGGATCAGCGGCGCATGGGCGGTCCAGAACAGCAGCCGCCAGCCCGCATTGTCGGCGCGCCATGCCGGTTCGCTGGGCGTTTCATGGTGAGTCGCCAGCCATTTGCGCATCACCCCTTCGGCGATCGGCGCGCCCTGTTCGCGCGTGCCGGCCCCGGCCAGATCGCGCAGCCAGGCAAAGCTGTGCAGATGGTCGGCAAAGGCGGGGCCAAGGTCCAGCCGCGCAAAATCGAGCGTATCGAGCGGCTGCTTCTTGCCCCGGAACAGGACATAGCCCGACCGGATCGCCTGCCCGGAGCGCGCATCGCCCGGCACCGCATCGTCCGGCACGGCCAGCAATTTCAGCGGATATTTGCCCTTGAGCTTGCGCCCGTGGATCGGCGTTTTCCAGCTGAGCAGATAGAAATGATTGGCGATTCTCTGCGCCAGCGACAGCCCCTTGTCATCCGCGACGCGGATGAGCCGCTTGCCCTGCTCGATTCCATCGTCGGCCGCCTGCACGTCGGCGTCCGGCGGAGGACCGGGGGAGATGCGCCGGGGCGTGTTCACCCGCCCCGCAACGTCCTGATATTGTCGGCATAGGCAGCCTGCCCGCCCCGGAAGGTGGCGGTGCCAGCGACCAGCACGTCCGCACCCGCCGCAATCGCCTTTGGCGCGGTGGTGAAATCGATCCCGCCATCGACCTGCAAGCGAATGTCGCGCCCGCTCTTGTCGATCATCTTGCGGATCGCCTCGATCTTGCGCAGTTGGTTTTCGATGAAGCTTTGCCCACCAAAACCGGGATTGACGCTCATCACCAGGATGAGGTCGACGTCGTCGATCAGATAATCCAGCATCTTGGCAGGGGTGCCGGGGTTCAGCACCACGCCCGCCTGCACGCCCAGCGACTTGATATACTGGATCGAGCGATGAATGTGCGGACCCGCTTCGGGATGGACGGTCAATATGTCCGCCCCCGCCTGCGCAAAGGCATCCAGATACTGGTCCACCGGCGAGATCATGAGGTGAACGTCGAACGTCTTTTGCGTGTGCGGGCGCAACGCCTTCACCACTGCCGGGCCGATCGTGATATTCGGCACGAAATGGCCGTCCATCACGTCTATATGGATCCAGTCGCAGCCTGCTTCGTCGATGGCGCGCACCTCCTCACCCAGACGGGCGAAGTCGGCGGACAGGATGGAGGGCGAGATGAGAATGGGACGGGTCATTAACCGATCGCCTTAGCCATGGCTTGGCCGTAGGGCAACGGGGATTTGCACCGTCCAGCGATGCGGGCGATTACAGCATTACGAAGATGGTCGGGTCCAGCCTTTTGGAACAGAGCGCGCCATGGGGCAGCAATTGTTTGACCCCGTGCAGGCCCACCACATCGCCCAGATCGTCCAGCACCGGCGCGGCCACCAGTCGCATCGCGCACTGGCCGCCAGCGTCGGCCTGATGAATGTCCACGTCCAGCGTGAACCCGCGCCGATGGCGAATGGCGTAAGTGCGCAACCGCTCCATCGCCAGCCGCGATTCCGGCGCATAGAGCGAGACGGACAAGGCGCGCGGCACCGGAATATGCCGTTCCAGGCCGAATATGTCGTACACCCCCGCCGTCCAGGTCAGGCTGTCATCCTTCAGGTCGCAATGCCACAGGCCCAGCCCCCGTTCCGCCAGCGCCGCATCGTTGCGCGCCAGCGAGGGATCCAGCGCGACGGGGGCCAGATGTTCATGCAGTTCGTACAGCGGCCAGCTATGATGCAGCGGCAAAGGTTCGATCGGACGCACAGCGCACCTTCCAGACGGGGAAAGACCATCCTAAGTGCTTCATGGTTAAGAGTTAGTTCGACCCTTTGGCAAGCCGTGCGATAAAAAATCCGTCCGCGCCGCCGGTATCGGCCAGCGTGTCGGGCAGGGTCCGCAGCCAGCCCTGCGCCGTGGGCGCGATGCCGACGGGCAATTCGTCCACCTGTGCAGGCACAAGCGAGAAATCGGGCCGTGCGGTCAGGAAGCGGGCAAGCTGCTCCTCCCCCTCAGCCTGTTCCAGCGAACAGGTGGCGTAGACGATCCGCCCGCCCGGTTTCAGCCAGTCGGCTGCGCGCGCCAGCAATTCCGTTTGCAGATCGGCAAGGTCAGCGATCTGGCGCGGGCCGATGCGGTACAGCACGTCGGGATGGCGGCGATAAATGCCCGTCGCGGTGCAGGGCGCGTCGAGCAATATCGCATCGACCGGCGCGTCGGGTTCCCAGTTGCGCAGGTCCGCCTGCACCACATCGGCCGACAGGGTGGTGCGGGTCAGGTTTTCCGTCAGGCGCTCCATGCGCTTTTTCGACTGGTCGATGGCGGTGACCTGCCATCCCGCCGCTGCCAGCTGCATCGTCTTGCCACCTGGCGCGGCGCACAGGTCGAGCGCGCTGCGCCCCTCCCCCGCGCCCAGCAACCGCGCCGCGCAGGATGCGGCAATATCCTGCACCCACCACGCGCCATCGGCAAAGCCGGGCAGGTCAGTGATGTTGGCCCCTTCGGGCAGGCGGACATGACCGGGGGCCAGGCTGGTGCCGCCTAGCTGTTCGGCCCAGTGCGCGGTGGCGGCGCTGTCCCGCAGCGACACGTCCACTGGCGGGCGCACGGCATAGGCGCGCGCGGCGGCCTCCACCATCGACGCGCCCCATTGCCCTTCCCAGCGGGCAGCAACTTCGCGCGGCAGGGTCGGCGGATTGGGCAATGCCGGCTGCGCGCGCGTGACTGTGCCGAACACGCCGTGGACCAGCTTGCGCGGGCCGCCATCTACCAGCGGCAGCGCGGTGGCGACCGCGGCATGGGGAGCCGTCCCCAACACCAGCACCTGCACCAGCGCGATGCGCAGCACCATCCGCGCCTTTGCGTCGTCGGGCAGCAATGTTTTCGTCGCGCCGTCGATCAGCGCGTCGAGGTCCGGCAGATGGCGCAGCACTTCGGCAGCGATGGCATGGACCAGCGCGCGGTCGGCCCGGTCGGCCAGCCCCTGACATGCGCCATGCAGCGCGATTTCCAGCGGATCGCCGCGCCGCATGACGGCATCGAGCAATTTGAGCGCAGCCCGGCGCGCGGGCAGGCCGGGGACATCATCGGGACGGGGAGGTTTAGCCATTTGGCTGCGCCTAGTGCATTTCAGGACGATAAAGAAGATGCAAGATCGGCCGGTCGCGGGACAGCGCCCTTGCGCTTGCGCGCGCGCCCGCCCAAATGACGCTTTGCAACAGGCGCGCGGACAATGCGCGCGATTGAAGAAAGGCGGCTTTCATGGGACTTTATAACGGCAAGCGCCCGGCGCATGTCCAGCCGCCCGCGCATCTTTCCAAAAGCCCGCCGGTGCCGCAACCCGACCCGATCGACGCGCCATCGCGGCATCAGGAAGACCTTAGCCCGGTGCGCTATGGCGACTGGGAGCGCAAGGGAATCGCGATTGATTTCTGAACCATAACGGCCCCGACTCCATTCACCGGGGATTTTGCACGCCTGCCGCTGGCCTGTGGCACCCGCACGGGGAGCGCAGTGGCCCCCTATGGTCTTTTCCCCCGCCGCCTGCGCAGCATTGCGCCGAGGGAGAAAAAGAGCGTGGGCGTGCAACTTGTTTCGGACAATCATATGAAAGCGGTGGCGGATTATACGCCGGAGGACGCAGCGCTGCTATGCGCTGTGGGGCGGCTGGTATGCGCCTGGACCATGTTGGAACAAAGCCTGGAGGCCAAGATCGTGCTGTTGCGCGATGCGATGGGCGACGTGCGTACGGTGGGCGCGCGCACCCGGCCGACCATGGCGAAGCTGATGACGGAAATGCGCACGATGGTAGCGATGCGGGACCGGCGCAACGCCGCGGCATTGACCCAGATTGCCGAAATCGAACGCGACATGCAGCGTATCGACCGCTTTCGCGCCTTGATCATTCAGGGATTCCATCATCCCGAACCGGGCGGTTTTACTTGCCGCGATCAAAGAAATGTTCACCAATATGTGACATTGGAAACGCTCAATAGTGAAATAGAGGCACTGGAGGCCGTGGCCAGCCGATTGCTGGCAGTGTGATCTGCCGATCATATCGCTGCCTATCTGCTTGACCTTTTTCGCACGCGCGGCAAACCAGCCTTGAATCTAGGGCAATGGGGTATCAGTCTTGAATAAACCGATTCGCAAAGCCATTTTTCCGGTTGCCGGCCTTGGCACCCGTTTTCTGCCAGCCACCAAATCCGTGCCAAAGGAATTGCTGCCGGTCGTCGACCGTCCGCTGATCCAATATGCGGTCGATGAAGCGCGCGAGGCCGGGATCGAGCAAATGATCTTCGTCACCGGGCGCGGCAAAGGCGCGATCGAGGATTATTTCGACATCGCGTTCGAATGCGAAACCTTGCAGCGTGAGCGCGGCAAGGATCTGTCGGCGCTGGAAGGCACGCGGCTTGCGCCGGGCAATGCGGTATTCCTGCGCCAGCAGGAATCGCTGGGTCTGGGCCATGCCATCTGGGTCGCGCGCGACATTATCGGCGACGAACCTTTCGCCATCCTGCTGCCCGACGAATTCATGAAAGGCACGCCGGGCAATGGCTGCATGAAGCAGATGGTCGACGCCTATAACAAGGTCGGCGGCAATCTGGTCTGCGCGCTGGAAATTCCGATGGAACAGACGCCAAGCTATGGCGTGATCGATCCGGGTGCGCGCGACGGCGTGCTGACGGAAGTGAAGGGGCTGGTCGAAAAGCCTGCCGCCGGGACCGCGCCGTCCAACCTGATCCTGCCGGGCCGCTACATCCTGCAACCCGACGTGATGAAGATATTGGAAACGCAGGAGAAGGGCGCGGGTGGGGAAATCCAGCTGACCGACGCCATGGCGCAGATGATCGGTCGCCAGCCTTTCCATGGCGTGACTTTCGACGGGCGGCGTTTCGATTGTGGATCGAAGGCCGGCTATATCGAAGCCAATCTGGCGCTGGCGCTGGAGCGGGACGATCTTGGCGCGCACATCCGCGCCTTTGCGACGGAAGAACTGGCGCGCTGAGATGCAAAAATCCTCCCCTGCAAGGGGAGGATTTATTGCCGATCAGAACGGCACTTCGTCGTCCAGATCATTGTCGAAATTGGGACCGCCCGCGCCGCCGCGCGCCGCGCCTGAACCACCGCCCGACGAGCGCCCGCCGCCGCCACCAAAGCCGCCGCCGCTGTTACCGCCGCCGAAATCATCATAGCCGCCCGACGAAGCGCCCCAATCGCTGACGCCCTGCTGCGAACGGCCACCGCCGCCGCCGCCCTGACCGCCACCGGGCGCGCCGTCCAGCATCGTCAGGACTGCGCCCGGACCCTGCACCATGACTTCGGTCGAATAGCGGTCATTGCCGCTCTGGTCCTGCCATTTGCGGGTGCGCAACTGGCCCTCGATATAGATTTTCGATCCCTTGCGCAGGAATCGTTCGGCCACGCCGACCAGCCCTTCGCCGCCGATGACGACGGTGTGCCATTCGGTGCGCTCTTTCTTCTCGCCGCTGTTGCGATCTTTCCAGCTTTCGGACGTGGCGATCCGCAAATTGCATATCTTGCCGCCATTCTGGAAGCTCTTGACCTCCGGGTCCGCGCCCAGATTACCGACCAGAATGACTTTGTTGACAGACCCTGCCATGATTCCTCCGAAACCTTTTGAAGCGGCCTCTTATAAGCCCGCAGCGCGCGCCGTCCAGTAAGTCACGCCCGCCGCGACATAGGCCAGCGCGAAGAGATAGCCCAGCATGAACAACGGCCATTTCCAGCCATTGGTTTCGCGCCGCGTGACCGCGATGGTCGAAATGCACTGCGGCGCGAAGATGAACCAGGCAAGGAAGGCCAGCGCAGTGGGCAGCGGCCACTGGTCTTTCAGCCGGTCGCCAAGACTGCGTTCCAACAGCGCTTCGTCGTCGCCCGCGTCGATCGAATAGACCGTGGCAAGCGCGGACACGGCGACTTCGCGCGCCGCCATGGCCGGAATCAGCGCCAGCGAAATGTCGCGGTTGAAACCGATCGGCTCCAATATGACGTTGAGGCCACCGGCGATCCGGCCCGCGATCGAATAATCGACCTGGCTGACCGGGCTGCCGTCCGGCACTTTGGGGAAGGACAGCAGCAGCCACAGGATGACGGTGGAGGCAAAGATGATCGTGCCTGCGCGCTTGAGGAAGGTCACCGCGCGCTGCCACAGGCCCAGCAAAATATCCTGTGGGTGGGGCCATTGATATTTGGGCATTTCCATCAGGAAACCGCCGCTCACCCCCTTGGTCACGGTCATGCGCAGCACGAGCGCGACCAGCATCGCACCGACGATTCCCGCGACATAGAGGCAGAAGAGGACGAAGCCCTGCAAGCCGATGCCGGGGCCAATGTCGCGCGCGGGGATGAACGCGCCGATGATGACGGCATAGACCGGCAGCCGCGCCGAACAGGTCATCAACGGGGCGATCAGGATCGTGGTCAGACGGTCCTTGGGGTCGGCGATGGTGCGAGTCGCCATGATGCCGGGAATGGCGCAGGCGAAGGAGGAGAGGAGCGGAATGAACGCCCGGCCCGACAGGCCGACCTTTGCCATGATGCCATCCATCAGGAAGGCGGCACGGACCATATAGCCGGTCGCTTCCAGCATCAGGATGAAGAAGAACAGGATCAAAATCTGCGGCAGGAACACGATCACCGACCCGACGCCATTGATGACGCCATCGACCAGGAAGGAGCGGACAATGCCGTCGGGCAGCGCTTCGCGGGTGGCGGTAGCGGCTGCTTCGGCCAACCCCTCGATCATCGCGATCGGCGCTTCGGACCAGGCATAGACGGCCTGGAACATCACGAACAACAGCCCCAGCAACAGCGCCAGCCCGAACACAGGATGCAGCGCCACCCGGTCGACCGCAGCGGTCAGGCGGCGCGAGGGGGTTTCGCGCACGATGCCCGCACGCGCGATGCGCCGGGCTTCGGCGCGCAGCGCGTCGAAATCACGTTCCGGCGGCGGGCTATGCACGACATGCGCTGCGCCCAGCATAGCGCCCAGCGCCTCGCGCAGATGATCCAGCCCCCGCTTGCGCACTGCCACGGTGGCGATCACCGGCACGCCCAGTTCGCGCGCCAGCACGGCGGCGTCCAGTTCCAGCCCGTCGCGGGTGGCAAGATCCACCATGTTGAGCGCGACGATGGTCGGCAGGCCCAGCGCGATCAGTTCCAGTGCGAAGCGCAGATGATTGTCCAGATTGGCGGCATCGACCACGATCACCAGCGCGTCGGGCCGTTTTTCGCCTGCCTGCCGCCCCAGCACGACGTCGCGCGTCACCTGTTCGTCCGGGCTGCCGGGGTCCAGGCTGTAGGTGCCGGGCAGGTCGACCAGTTCGACCGGGCAGCCATCGCTCAGCGACAGGCGGCCCGCCTTGCGCTCCACGGTGACGCCGGGATAATTGCCCAGCTTTTGCCGCGCGCCGGTGAGCGCATTGAACAGCGCGCTCTTGCCCGCATTGGGATTGCCGACCAGCGCGACGAGCGGCAGCGCGCTCATGATGCAGCCTCCGGTCCCGTGCGTACCGCGATGGCGGCAGCATGGTTGCGGCGCATGGCGATGGTCATGCGCCCGACCTTGCAGGCGATCGGTCCCCTGCCCCACAGGCCGCCATGGTGCAGCGCTTCGACGCTGGCCCCTTCGCACAGGCCAAATTCACGCAGCCTTTGCCCCTCCGCCGGGGAGAGGGCGGACCAGTCGATGGTGTCGACATAGGCAGGTTGGCGGAGCGGCAAGTCGGTCAGGCGCACGGCAATATATACTCACAGTCAATTGCTGCGAGTGACTATCAATACCGATTGCCAAAGGCCAGCGCGAATCGTGTGACGTTATATTGCGGGGTAGCGCAAGCGTCCGACGAAACGGGCAAGGCTCAGCGTCTCGCCGCCGCCCACGCCCTTGACCTGCGCCTTGAACTTTTCGAAGCGCATCACACCCTCGATCCGCCGGGCCAGGAAAGCGCGTGTGTCGGCATGGCCCTCGCTCTCATCGTCCAGAAACACCAGCAGCGTCGCGGCATAGACCCCGGCCAGCGTCATTCGCTTGGTATAATGGGCCAGGTCCGTGGCGCTATCGCCCGCCGCGCGCCACATCACATCGGCCGCGCGCCAGCCCAGCCGGGCGGCGCGCGCCGTGTTGGTGGGAAAACTCAGGATCGCAATGGCGCGGCGCAGCGCTTCGCGATCGGGAGCCAGCAAAGTGAGCCGCGCCTCGACCAGCGCAATGATCTTTTTGCGGATCGACAGGGTAGCCAGCATTTCGGGCGGCAGCGCGTCGATCATCGCCGCGTCGATGCTGGCGAACCAGGCGTCGATCATGTCCACCGGCCCGTCGGCAAAGGCCAGTTGTGCCACATCGGCGTCCACTTGCCTGTCCGCTGCGGCCATGGCGACCGATTCCTTGCGCCATCCATCGAACGCCGCGTTGCGCGCCAGCGCCGGGGCGAGCAGGGCGCGGATTTCGTCGAGGGTCAGATCCTGTGTCATGCCGCCAATCTAAGAGCGGACAGGCAATCGCACAAGCACCAGCGCAGCGGCCACCGCCGCCGTTCCGGCCATGTCGGTCACGCTCAGCCATTCGCCAAACAGCATCCACCCCAGCACCGCCGACACCGCAGGTTGCAGCAACAGGCTCAACCCCAGCACCAGCGGCGAAAACCAGCCGATCGCATAGGTCAGCAGCCCCTGCCCCACCAACTGGCTCGACAGCGCCAGCACGATCAACGGGGTCCAGTCGCCCGGCATGATCCGTTCGCCCAGCAACAGCGCGTAGGCCAGCAGCGGCGGCGCGCTCGCCACGCTGGACACTGCCAGCACCGACCAACTGTCCAGCCGCCCGCGCGCACCCTGCACGATCAGCAGATAGGCGGTGTAAAGCACGCCCGCGAGCAGGCAGAACAGGTCGCCGCGCAGATAGGCGGGCGACAATTCATAACTGCCCCCCATCATCACCAGCGCACCGATGGTCGCCAGCGCCAGCGCCGCCCCCTGCATCACCGTGGGCCGCTGGCGCAGCACCAGCAAAGCCCAGGCAGGCAGCAACAGCCCGCTCATATTGCCGAACACCGTCGCATTGGCGACTTTGGTATAGAGGATGCCGATATGCCAGGCGGCAAGATCCGCAGCAAAGAACAGACCCGACAGCAGCAGCGCCCACCATTCGCCGCGATTGGGCGGGGTGCGGCGCAGCCCCGGCGCGGCGAGCAACAGCAGGAAGGGCAGCGCCAGCGTCAATCGCCAGAAGGCCGCCGCCACCGGCCCGACATCCGACAGCCGCACCAGCACCGGGCCGAGCGGCAGGATGAGATTAGCCAGGACGAGCGCCGGAAAGGCAAGGCGCGGGATATCTTTCCGCATGTCGGGGGTTGAATGGGCCATCGCGGCTCCCTAGCTGGCTTTGAGCATCAAGTCCCGTTGCATATTGCAACCTTGATCGAAGGAGATTTCATGAGCAGCCTGTTCGATTCCATCCAGATTGGTGACGTTTCCGCGCCCAACCGCATCGTCATGGCACCACTGACCCGTGGCCGCGCGACCCGCGACCATGTGCCGACCCCGATCATGGTCGATTATTATCGCCAGCGCGCGTCGGCGGGCCTGATCATCAGCGAAGCGACCGGCATTTCGCGGCAGGGGCTGGGCTGGCCCTATGCGCCGGGCCTGTGGTCGGACGAGCAAGTGACGGCGTGGCAACCAGTGACGCAGGCGGTGCATGACGCGGGCGGGCGGATCATCGCCCAACTGTGGCATATGGGCCGTCAGGTACATAGCGCGGTGACCGGCGAGCAGCCCGTATCGTCCAGCGCCACCGCCACGGCGGGCGACGCGCACACCTACGAGGGCAAGGCGCCGTTCGAAACCGCCCGGCCACTGAGCGTGGATGAGATTCCCGCGCTGATCGAGACCTATGTCGTGGCCGCGCGCAATGCCATCCGCGCCGGGTTCGACGGGGTGCAGATTCATGCCGCCAATGGCTATCTGATCGACCAGTTCCTGCGCGACAATGCCAATTTCCGCACCGACCAATATGGCGGCAGCGTGGGAAATCGCGTCCGCCTGCTCCGCGAAGTGACGCAGGCCGTGGTCGATGCGATTGGCGCGGACAAGGTATCGGTGCGCCTGTCGCCCAATGGCGATTCGCAGGGTGTGAACGACAGCGACCCCGCGCCGCTGTTCGCCCATGCCGCCGATGTGCTGAACGCGATCGGCATCGCTTCGCTCGAACTGCGCGAACCCGGCCCGGACGGCACGTTCGGCGCGACCGATGTGCCGCGCCTGTCGCCGCTGATCCGCCAGCATTTCAACGGCGTGCTGATCCTGAACAGCGATTATGACAAGGATCGGGCGCAGGCCGATCTGGCCAGTGGCCTGGCCGACGCGATCAGCTTTGGCCGTCCGCTGATGGCCAATCCCGATCTGGTCGAACGGCTGCGCCTCGACGCACCGCTCAACCCGCCGCAGGAAATGGCGACATGGTATGGGCCGGGCGTGGCAGGTTATACGGACTACCCCACGCTGGAACAGGAACGGGCGACGGCGTAACCCGATCAACCCTCCCCTTTTAGGGGAGGTGTCGGGCCGAAGGCCGACGGAGGGGTGTCATGCTATCGATGGGGTGACACCCCTCCACCACCGCTGCGCGGCGGTTCCCCTCCCCTTGCAGGGGAGGATCACTCCAGTCTCTTACGCGCCGAAGCGGTCCCGCAGGGCCAGCATCGCGATGGCCGCCTTGGCCGCTTCGCCGCCCTTGTCCTTTTCGGTCCGCTTCGCGCGAGTCAGTGCCTGCGCTTCATTTTCGACCGTCAAAATGCCGTTGCCGATGGCGATGGCATCCATGCTCAGCGCCATCAGACCGCGTGCGCTTTCGTTCGACACCACTTCGAAATGATAGGTTTCGCCGCGAATGACCACGCCGATGGCAATGAAGCCATCATAGCGGCCGCTTTCCGCCGCCATCGCGATCGCGCCGGGAATCTCCAGCGCGCCCGGCACCGTCACCACCTCATATTTATGCCCCGCATCGTCCAGCGCGGCAGCCGCACCCTCGATCAGCAGGTCGTTGAGATGGTCGTAGAAGCGCGCTTCGACGATCAGGAACTTGGCCATGATATATCCTTTACAGCTCGATCGGACGCTGCCCAACCACGGCCAGGTCATAGCCGTCAAGCGCGATCAGGCTGTGATGGCTGTTGGTCAACAGGATCATGTCATGCACGCCCAGCTCCGCCAATATCTGCGCGCCCGCGCCGTAATTGCGCAATTCGTCCATATCGCCCTGCACGATGCCGGCATGATGATGCAGCATCCGGGTCAGCATGTCGGGTTCGTCGCCGCGCAGGACGACAATGATGCCCGCGCCTTCCTGACCGATGATTTCCATGCTCCTGGCCAGCAATCCGCTGCGCGCGCTTTGCGCCCCGAACGTATCGGACAGCGGCGCCATCTGGTGCATTCGCACCAACGTCGGCTGGTCGGGCGACACATGCCCCTTTTGCAGCACCAGCTGCTCGGTCTGGGTCGCCTTGTTATAGAAGCTCAGCGCCTTCCAGTCGCCGCCCCACTGGCTTTGGAAGGTGGTTTCGGCACGGCGTTCGACGATATGATCGTGACGGCGACGATAGGCGATCAGGTCGCGGATCGTACCGATCTTCATCTTATGCCTGGCGGCAAAGGGGATGAGGTCGTCCAGGCGCGCCATCGTGCCATCGTCCTTCATCACTTCGCAGATCACGCCCGACGGGTTCAGCCCCGCCAGCCGCGCGACATCGACTGCCGCTTCGGTATGGCCGGTCCGCACCAGCACGCCGCCATCCTTGGCCACCAGCGGGAATACATGGCCCGGCGTCACGATGTCCGCCTTGCCCTTCGACCCGTCGATCGCGACGGAAATGGTGCGGGCGCGGTCGGCGGCGCTGATCCCGGTGGTCACGCCTTCGCGCGCCTCGATCGACACGGTGAACGCCGTTTCGTGGCGCGTGCCGTTGTTGCGGCTCATCAGTCCCAGGCCAAGTTCGTCCACCCGCGCCTTGGTCAGCGCCAGGCAGATGAGGCCACGGCCATGCGTCGCCATGAAATTGATCGCGTCCGGGGTCGCCATCTGCGCCGGGATGACCAGATCGCCTTCATTCTCGCGATCCTCGTCATCGACCAGAATGAACATGCGGCCGTTGCGGGCTTCGTTGATGATTTCTTCCGGGCTGGCGAGCGCCGTGCCGCCTTCCCGCTTCAACAGATAGGATTCCAGCTTGCCCAGCGTATCGGCGGTCGGGTTCCAGTCATCCTCTCCCAGTTTGCGCAGCGAATTGGCGTGCAGACCGGCGGCGCGGGCCAAGCCGGATCGGGACATGCCACCATCGGTGACGAGAGTGCGGACGGTATCGAGCAGCGCGGATGACATGGGAAACGACTCCTTCCCCCGAATGGGGCGTGCGCCGTATATCACACTGTGATGTGATTATATCAAGGGGCAATCACATTGCGGGGTCGTGATGCCGTGATTTCCGAGTGGGCGAATGTTCCATTCTCCCTCGCAATCACTTGGTGCGAAGGCTCTGCATCCGGTCGAGATAGCGCGCCAGCACGTCGATTTCCAAATTGAACGCCCGTCCGGCGGGCAGCGCGTCCAGCGTAGTGGCCAGCGCGGTGTGGGGAATGATGTTCAGGCCGAAATGCACGCTGCCATCGGGCTGGTCATCCACGCTGTTCACGGTCAGCGAAATGCCGTCCAGCGTGATCGACCCCTTGGCCGCCAGCGCAGCGGCCAGCGCGGCGGGCGCAGCGATGACCAGGCGGGTCGAATCGCCTTCAGATGTTGCCGACACCAGATGCCCCACGCCATCGACATGGCCAGTGACGATATGCCCGCCCAGTTCATCGCCGACCTTGAGCGCCCGTTCCAGGTTCAGCCGACCCCCTTCGACCCACAGGCCGGGCGCGGTGCGCGCCACGGTTTCCGCCGACAGGTCTGCCGCGAACCAGTCCGCCCCCTTTTCCACCACCGTCAGGCACGCGCCCGAACAGGCGATCGACGCCCCGATCGCGACGGACGCCATGTCATAGCCGCTGCCAATGACGAGGCGCAGGTCGCCGCGCTGTTCGCTGGTGCGGATGGTGCCGATGTCAGTGATGATGCCAGTGAACATGCGTCGAAATCCAAATTTCCGTCCGATATGGGCGAACGGGATGTGTTTGTGGCTGCTCTAAGCGCTCGACACCGCCTCGTAAACCTCCAGCCCGTCAATGCCCAGCCGCCGCTGGTCGATCAACCGCCAGCGGCCATGCGCGGCGGCCAGATCGCCCAGCCCGATGTCGCCGATGCCCGCCAGCCCGGCGCCAATGATGATCGGCGCGCGATAGAGCAGCAGCCGGTCGACAAGCCCTGCGCGCAGGAAAGCCGCCGCCGTTGCCGCGCCGCCCTCCACCAGCAGATGGTCGACTCGGTCGAGCGTGGCAATATCCTGCGGCGCGGCAATCCTCTCCCACCCGTCCGGCGCAGCGTGACGGCTCAGCAGCACGCGGCGCGGCGCACGATCCTGCAACCCCGCGATCCGCACGTCCAGACGCGGCGCATCGGCGCGCAACGTGCCGCCGCCGACCAGTATGGCATCATGCCGCGCCCGTTCCACATGCGCATGGGCGCGCGCGTCCGGCCCGGTTATCCAGCGACTGGTGCCATCGCCCAGCGCGATTCGCCCGTCCAGCGACAGGCCCAGTTTCAGCGTCACATGCGGCCGCCCGCGCGTCTGGCGCAGGACGAAGCCCGCCATCGCCCGCGCCGCGTCATCCGCCATCAGCCCCATTTCCACCGCGATACCCCGGTCGCGCAGCCAGGCTGCGCCCTGCCCGTCGGTGCGGGGATCAGGATCGCGCAGCGCAATCACCACGCGCGCCACCCCCGCCCGCACCAGCAGGTCGGCGCAGCGCGGCCCACGCGGCGAGAGGTGGAAACAGGGTTCCAGCGTGACATAGGCCGTTGCGCCCTGCGCCCGATCCATTGCCTGCTCCAGCGCCTGCGCTTCGGCATGGGGGCGGCCGCCTTTTTGCGTCCAGCCGCGCCCGACCACATGGCCATCCCGCACGATCAGGCAACCGACATTGGGATTGGGCGTGGAAAGGCCGCGCCCGCGCGCCGACAGGGCAATGGCGGCAGCCATATAGCGCCGGTCGTCATGCGACATGCGGGTCGACCCGGATGCGTTCGGCTTTCCGCTCAGGGCTGTTGCGCCCCTTCGGCTGGTTTTGCCCCGGCCACCTGCTCTGCCCCACCGCTCTGCTTCGCCTTGACGAGGCGCGCGTCGAGCAGCGCGTTGATCTGCGTCACCGCTTCCTTGCGCTTGGCATCGTTGCGGGCGGCATCTTCGCGCCATTCGATCCCGACCATGTCGGCGACCTTCTGCATGTCTTTCTGCTTGCGCGAAAGGGCGACTTCGTAGCGGGCCAGATCCATCTTCTGTTGCAGGATGATCGCCGCGTCCGACCGATTCAGATCCCAGCTTTGCACATAGGTGATCTTGTTGCGGGTCGGCATGGTGTTGGTGTTGCCATCGACCACGAACGCCCAGATGATGACATAGGTGATCGCGGCAGACAGGCCCAGCAGCGGCCATTTATGCTGCCGCTGTTCCTTGAAATAGCCCCACAGGTCGCCGACGGCGTGCTTGGGGGAAACGGGACGGGGAAATATCGCCATGCCGCCCCTATAGGACAGTGCGGGCGCGGATGCAAAAATTGTCCATGTCGTTTCCGATCATCGGCGCGCCCTGCCGGGGGCGGGCAAGGGCGCGCCGTCCATCCTATCTGTCGGTCAGCGTGAACCGCACGGTCAGCACCTTGGAAGAAGCCACTGCCACGCCGTCGCGCGTCGCCGCACGGAAACGCCATTTGCGCAGCGCGTGGCGCTGGGTCGCGATCCAGAAACTCTCGTCGCTCGCCGCTATGCGGGCGATGTCGGTCACCTGGCCTTCCGCGCTGATCGACACGCGCACCGTCACTGTCCCTTCCATCTCCTGACGAATCATCGCGCCGGGATAATCGGGCTGGAATGCGGGTAGCGCGCGCGGGTCGATCGCCGCGTCGACCAGGACGGCGGCGCGCGGCGGGTCGGCCGGGGGCAGGATGATGTCAGGACCGGGCTCGACATCCGCGCCGCCCGAATCGGTGCCAGTGACGACAGGATCGCCCATTGGCACCGTCACGACCGGATCGGTCGCGGTCGGCATAGGGTCAGTCGCCCGTGTCCGGCTGGTCGGCTCCGTGACAGGCTCGGTCGGTTCGGGCGGGGGCGCCTTATCCTGCGGCACTGCATAGGTTTCGAACGGGCGCGGCAGCACCGTGTCGATCATTTCCTTGGGGATCAGCAGCCACACACCGATCACCAGCGCATGGACAGCAATCGCGCCGCCGATCCCGACAGGCGATCCGCGCCCGCCGCCATAGCCCGATGGTTCGGCGATGTCCGCCTGCCGCCGCATCCAGCGCCATGCCGTGCCTTGCCGTCCTGTTGCGGCCTGCCCGATCATGGGCTGCCCCTGTGTCGCCTGCATCGCGTTCGTTCGCATCGCTCGACTCCTCTCCCGCCTGTCCGCCTTCGGGCAGTGCATGACATGTTACATCATATTTTTATGATATGTTGCAACATCATTTTTTATCGCCTGCAACAAAGGCGCAGCGTCCCGACATAGGGCGGCAAAGCGCGGGTGCGACATGCCGTGACAGAAGCTGGCCCGGTGCCATATCCTGCCCAGTCGAGGAGTGACGATGCGATTTCCTGTTCCCATGCTGATCGGCGCGCTGATCGTGCCGACGCCCCTGTTCGCGCAACCACCCGCCGGGCATGGCGGTCCGCTGGCGGCCGACAGCGATGGCAATGGCCAGATCAGCCGCGCGGAAATGACCACATGGATCGACGGGCAATTTGGCGGCATGGATTCGGACGGCGATGGCCGCGTGCCGGTGCAGGCGATGCGCCAGATATTGGGCCATGAACGGCAACCACGCGACGCCAGTGCAGCGACAGGCGAAGGCCGGCAATCGCGTGGCCCCGGTGGCGCACCGGGCGGCATGGGCCAAGGCGGCGGCGGCCCCGGTGGCGCTGGCGGCCCACCGCCCGGTGGCCGTCCCCCCGCCGATGCCCAGGCCCGTCGCGCCGAAGCTCCGCCACCCGGTCCGCCCGGCTCCGCGCTGCCATGGCCCGAAGATGGCAATGACGACGGCATGATCGACCATGATGAATTTGCCGCGCCTGCGCTGGCCATGTTTGCGGATATGGACCGCAATGGCGATGGCGTGCTGACCGGCGATGAATTGCCGCCACCCCCGCCGGGCCAGCCGCCCGCGCCAGAATGATTCGATCGGGCCGGGATGCGCCCGGCCTCTTTTATAGGGCCATGTCGATCGCGTGCAGGATCAGGCCGACCAGCCCACCGACCAGCGTGCCGTTGATGCGGATATATTGCAGGTCGCGGCCGACCGCGCTTTCCAGCCGGTTGGTGATCGTCCCCGCGTCCCATCCGCGCACCGTGTCGCTGACCAGCCGCACGATCGCATCGCCATAGCTGGCCGTCGCGCCCACCGCCGCGCGCCGCACGAAGCGGTTGATGACCAGCCGCAAACGCGCATCGTCCAGCAATGTGCCGCCCAGCTGGCGCAGCGCTTCGCCCAACCGCCCGGCCATTGCCTTGCCCGGATCGCGCACCGCACGCAGCAACCCGCCGCGCGCCTGCTCCCACAATCCGTCGATCCACCGCTGCATCGCCGGATTGTCGAGGATTTCGTCGCGGATCTTCGCCGCCTTCGCCTGCATCTCGATGTCATATTGCAGGTCGAAGGCCAGCTTGGCCATCCCCTCCTCCGCCTTCAGGCGCAGGCCATGACCCGGATCGTCGGCCATGTCGGCCAGCATCTTGCGCAGCCCCGACAGGATCGCATTGGCGAGATTTTCGTCCAGCCCCGTCCAGCGCAACACCTTGCCCGCGCGTTCCTGCACCATCTGGCGGATCAGATGTTCATTGGCTTCCAGCGTCTTGTCGGCCCAATGGATGATGCCGTCCATTACCGGGCCATGCCGCCCGTCGCGCATCGCCGCCTCGATCGCCTGCCCCACCAGCGGGCCGACGTTGATGCCGCGCAACCGCTGGCCGATCGCGCCCTTCACCATGCCGCCCAGCCGTTCCTGGTCCAGCGCCTCCAACATGTCGGCGATCAGGCGCGATGCCCCGGCCCGCAACCGCCCGTCACCCGCCGATGGACTGGCCAGAAATCGCCCGGCGGCCGAGGCGACATCCATCGTCCGCATCCGTCGCGCGACGACGGCAGGGGTGAGGAAATTGTCGCGCAGGAAAATCGCCAGCGTGTCGCCGATCCGGTCCTTGTTGCGCGGGATGATGGCGGTGTGCGGGATCGGCAGGCCCAGCGGATGGCGGAACAGCGCCGTGACCGCAAACCAGTCCGCCAGTCCGCCGACCATTGCCGCTTCGGCAAAGGCCTGCACGAAACCGACGGCGGGGTGGAGATGCACGGTCGCCCGCGCGGCGATGAATATCACAGCCATCGCCAGCAGCATGGCCGTAGCGAACATCCGCATCCGCCGGGCGGGATGGGGCAGGCTTTCGCCGATCGACCGGGGGGCGCGAAGCAATGTCATGGCCCCTTAACGGTTACGCGCCCGTTTCGTTCAGGCAAAGCCCAATCACCCGTCTTATTCCGCCGGATGCGGCACGCTTCGCCCTTCGCCGATGTCGTCGCCCTTCTTGTAAGTCAGCAACCCCCGGCCAAGGCGTGGCCCGACCCAGCTTTCGATTGCAATCGCCAGGCTGAACGTCGCCGGCACGATCACCAGCGTCAGCACGGTGGACAACAGCAAGCCGCCGATCACCGTAATGCCCATCGGCGCGCGCCATGCCCCGTCGCCCGACAGCGACAGCGCCGTCGGCACCATGCCCGCGACCATCGCCACGGTCGTCATCACGATCGGCTGGGCGCGTTTATGCCCGGCGTCGATGATCGCCTCGAACTTCGGCACGCCCTTCTCCATCTCCTCCAGCGCGAAGTCGATGACGAGGATGGAGTTTTTGGCGACGATACCCAGCAGCATCAGCAGGCCGATGAACACTGGCATCGACAGCGGTTGCCCCGCGACATGCAGCGCCAATGCCCCGCCCAGCGGCGCCAGCAGCAACGACCCCAGATTGACGAAGGGCGGCATGATTCGCTTATACAGCAGGGTCAGCACCGCCAGCACCAGCAATATACCCGACACCACGGCGACGGCGAAGTTGGTCAGCATTTCCATCTGCCACTTGGCATCGCCCGCGTTGATCTTCTGCACGCCCGGCACCCGGCCTTCATTGATCGCCTTCATCAGCGGCAGGGCGTTCAGCTTGGCTGTCCCCTGGCTGGTGACGATGCCCGGAGCCAGGTCCGCGCCCACGACGATGCGGCGGATCTGGTTGTAACGGCGAATCTGCGTCGGCCCCGCGCCAAAACTGATGTCGGCGACGACCTTCAATGGCACCGTGCCGCCATTCACCGTCGGCACCGGCATATTCTCGATCGTGCCGATGTCCTTGCGGCTGTCCTCCGCAATCGCCACGCGGATCGGAATCTGGCGATCGGACAGAGAGAATTTGGCGCTGTTCTGGTCGATGTCGCCAATCGTCGCGATGCGGATCGACTGGCTGAGCGCGGCTGTCGTCACGCCCATGCTGGCGGCCAGGTCCAGGCGTGGCTTGACGATGATTTCGGGCCTCTGCATGTCGCCCTGCACACGCGGATCGCGCAGTTCGGGGATGCGGGCCATTTCGCCCACCAACTGGTTGGCGATCGCGTCCAGCTTCACCGGATCGTCGGATCCGAACATCAAAATGATGTCACGGCCAAATCCGCCGCCCGACTGCGACTGAAAATTGACCCGTGCGTCGGCAATTGTCTGGAACTGGGGCGCAATCTTGCGTTCCCATTCCACCGACGTCATGGGCCGGTCCTTTTTCAGCGTCAGGAAAATGTCGGCATTGGTGGTTTCGATGTCGGCAAAGGCAGCGTCCACCACCTTGGTATCGGCCGCCAGCATATCGGCCACTCTGCGCGTGATCGCGGTCGTCTGCGCCAATGTGCTGCCCGGCACCGTTTCGATCTTCACCTGGCTGAAATCGGTGTTGGTGACTGGCTGGAACGTCATCGGCAACGTCGCGAACGAAATGATCGTGGCAATGAACGCCAGCGCGCCGAAACCGACCGTCCACATCCGATGGTCGAGGAAGATCGCGGTAAAGCGCCGCCATCCGCCCCGCGCCCGATGGGCGATCGCCTTGCGCTCATCCAGCGACCAGCGCAGCACGCTCATATAGCGGTCCATCAGCCAGCCTTCGCCATGGCTTTCCTCGCCATGGGCCTTGAGGAAATAGGCCGCGATCATCGGGGTGATCAGGCGCGCGACGGCCAGGCTCATCAACACCGACACCACAACGGTCATGCCGAACTGGATGAAGAACTGCCCCGAAATCCCCGGCATCAGGGCAACGGGTAGGAACACTGCGACGATCGCCATGGTGGTCGCCAGCACCGCCAGCCCAATTTCGTCCGCCGCGTCGATCGACGCCTGATAGGCGCTTTTGCCCATGCGCATATGGCGCACGATATTCTCGATCTCCACGATCGCGTCATCGACCAGCACACCGGCCACCAGACTGAGCGCCAGCAGCGAAATGCCGTTGAGCGTGAAGCCCATCATGTCCATGAACCAGAAGGACGGAATAGCCGACAGCGGAATGGCCAGCGCCGAAATCATCGTCGCGCGCCAGTCGCGCAGGAACAGAAACACAATGACGACGGCCAGGACCGCGCCCTCGATCATCGCGGCCATCGCCGAATGATATTGCTCCTTGGTGTAATCGACGCTGGTATAAAGCTGCTTGTAGGTGACCTTGGGGTTTTCCTTGCGCAGCTTGTCCAGCTCCACCATCGCTTCGTCATAGACGGACACGTCGGACGCGCCCTTGGCCTTTTCCAGGCTGAAACTGGTGACTTGCCGCCCGTTCATCAACGCCAGGCTGCGCTGTTCGGCATACATGTCGCGCACCGTTGCAATATCGGCCAGCTTGACCGTGCGCGCGCCGGTGATCGCGATCTGGGTCGCGCCCAGATCCCGCGCGTTGCGGGCGTTGCCCAGCACGCGGATCGATTGTTCCGCTCCGGCAATTTCGGTGCGGCCACCCGCCGCGTTCAAATTCACCTGATTGAGTTGCTGGTTCACCTGCGCCGCAGTGATCCCGAACGCCTGCAATTTCGCGGGGTCCAATATGACGCGAATCTCGCGGCTGACGCCGCCGCCGCGATTGACCGCCGCCATGCCGCTGACGCCCAGCAACCGCTTGGCCACCGTATTATCGACATACCAGGACAATTCCTCCAGCGTCATGTCGGTCGCTTCGGCACTGAAATAGGCGATCGGGCCGCCGTCGATGTCGACGCGGGTAACCTGCGGCTCCAAAATGCCGTCGGGCAAGTCGCTGCGGATCTGGTCGACGGCGTTCTTCACGTCGTTGACCGCGCGATCGACCGGGATGCCGATTTCGAACTGGACGCTGGTGCGTGACGATCCTTCGGACGCGATGGAGGTGATTTCGTCCACCCCGCTGATGCCACGGACGGCGGCCTCGACTCGCTGGGTCACCTGCGTTTCCAGCTCGGTCGGCGCAGCGCCGGGCTGGCTGACGACGACACTGACGACAGGGAAGCTGATGTCGGGATTATTGTTGATGTCCATCCGGCTGAAACTGACCAGCCCCGCCAGCAACAATGCAGCGAACATCACCAGCGGCGTCACCGGGTTGCGGATCGCCCATGCGGACATATTGCGAAAACTCATGACTGGCTTTCCCTCACCGGACGTCCTGCCGCCCCCGTCTGTTCAATGGATGGCGCGCACCGTTCCCGGCGACGCGCCATCGGCTACCGGGCCTTCAACAGCTCCGGCTTGACCTTCTGCCCCGGCGTCAGAAACGCGCCGGCCGATGTCACGATCTTTTCCGTGCCGGCAATCCCGCCGGTCACCGCGACGCCCGCATCGGACACCTGACCGACCGTCACGTCACGCCGTTCAACCATATTCTTGCCATTGACGACATAGACATAGCTGCCCTTGGGGTCGCTTTGCACCGCCGATTCCGGCAGCAGGGGCGCGCTGCCAGACCCGCTGGTGATCGTTACAGCCGCAAAACCGCCGGGCCGGATCGCCGCATGATAGGGAACCGCGATACGCGCGATGCCCTGCCGCGTCTGCGGATCGACCACGGGCGACACTTGCCACACGCGCCCG
Organism: Sphingobium sp. KCTC 72723; assembly: GCF_014280435.1. Taxonomy (NCBI): domain Bacteria; kingdom Pseudomonadati; phylum Pseudomonadota; class Alphaproteobacteria; order Sphingomonadales; family Sphingobiaceae; genus Sphingobium; species Sphingobium sp. KCTC 72723. Next base: position 2,332,947 of record NZ_CP060388.1, read on the forward strand.
GCATATTGGTCCTTGCCACCGACCGGGATGACCGTGGCGCTGTTCCCGACGCGCAGCGTAGGCAGGTCGCCCTCCGCCACCTGCGCCAGCAATTCCATTTCGCCATCCTTGGCCATGCGGAACAGCACGCCGCTGCCCGAACCCACAATCTGCCCCGGCTCGACCGCGCGGGTCAGCACCAGGCCCGACGCGGGCGCACGAATGTCCAGCCGCCCGGTGCGGGCGCGCTGTTCGGCCAGCTGGGCGATGGCGACACTGACGCGCGCATTGGCGGCGTCACGGGTCGCAGTCCGCTGATCAATATCGGCAGCGCTGATGAAGCCGCGCCCGACCAGCGCCTTGGCCCGGTCCAGCTGCGCCTGCGCCAGCTTGGCATCGGCGCGGGCGACCTCTACCTGCGCGGCGAGCGAGCGGACCTGCTCCACCTGCACCGACCGTTCGATCACGGCCAGAACCTGTCCGGCGCGCACCCAGTCGCCCGGTTGCACCAATACTCTGGCCACCATGCCGCCTTCGCCGACCACGCCCACCGGCATGTCGACCCGCGCGCCAAGCGATCCGGTCGCGGTCACGGTGCGCGATACGACCGACTGGCCGGGGCTGGTGACGGTCACGACCGGCACCTGCGCGGCCGGGGCCGCCGCCGGGGCATCGCCACCGCGCATGGAAATCCACGCGGCAACGGCGACCAGCACCACCGCCACGCCGCCTCCGATCAGCAACAGGCGCTTGCGCCCCGCCCGCCGATCATCCGCGTCGATTGCGACCGCCGAGTCGCCCACAAATTGGGTTTCGTAATTCATGCCGCTTCCATCTCTCCGGCGCTTCGCCATTCAGCGACTGTGTTATATGAATATAGCACCTGCCTCAACCCCCAATATCATGGCCGCCGGGGCAAGGGCAAAGCGATAATGCGTTGTTGTGGGACGGTGGAAAGCAGCGGGCCATTCGTTGGGCCGGGGGATGGCTTGCCAAAGTCAGCGGACTGTGGCGCTATGCACCACAAGCTCGGAAAAGTGCGGGATGTGGGAGAGGAACGCGCCATGGACTTGCTGGGATGGATCCTCGTTGGCCTGATCGCGGGCGCGATCGCCAAACTGATCATGCCGGGGCGCGACCCTGGCGGATGTATCGTCACGATCCTGCTGGGCATCGCCGGGGCGCTGCTGGCCGGATTCGTCGGGCGGCTGGGCGGCCTGTATGCGCCGGGCGAACGGGCCGGCTTCATTGCCGCCATATTGGGGTCGACCGCGGTTCTGGCGTTATATCGCTGGTTCGCCGCACGGCGCTGATGCGTTAATACCGCATCGGCCCAAACAGCAAAAAAGGCCGCGCTCCCTGTAGAAGCGCGGCCTTTTGCCGGTGTCAGTATCGCTGCGTTATCGCACCGAACCGCGACGAACCAGATTGACGATCGCCAGCAGGACGATCGCACCGACCAGCGACACCAGGAAGCTGGTGAGCGTCAGGCCCGCATTGTTGATCGAACCGCCGCTGAAGATCAGGCCGCCGATGAAAGCGCCCACGATGCCGACGACGATGTTGAGCAGGATGCCCTGCTGCGCGTCGGTGCGCATGACCATGCTGGCGAGCCAGCCAATGATACCGCCGACGACAAGCCACAAAATGATGCCCATGATATACTCCTTGACCTTGACCACGCCCACAGCGGGTTGTGTGCTGCTGGATCAACGGAGGAAGGCGCATGTCGTTCCATCGCGTAAAAATGATTCCGGTCGGGAAACCATCCCCGTCCCGCGTCGTTACAAGGCGTTTTTGTGCCGTTTCAACGCAAAGGGGCCGCCGGATGCGCATCCGGCGGCCCCTTTCATGTCACGCGACGGGTTTGCCCCATGCGCACGCCATCCTCAATATTTCTGCTGCCGCTCGTAAAGCGACTTGTAATATTGGATGCGCGTGACGCGCAGGCCGTGCATACCCGAACGGTCGACCGCACGCTGCCAGCCGGCAAATTCCTCCAGCGTCAGGTTGTAGCGGGCGCATACCTCGTCCACGGTCAGCAGCCCGCCATTGACGGCAGCCACCACTTCGGCTTTGCGCCGCACCACCCAGCGGGTCGTATCCGCAGGCGGCAGGCTGTCCAGCGTCAGCGGCTCCCCCAGCGGCCCGACGACCTGCGCGGGCCGTATTTTCTGGTTCTCGATCATTATAACCCTCAAAAAAGCGGCACTGGCGTTATCGAATATTGTCGTGAAACCCCTTATGCGCGTCAGCCCTGAAGAACGGCTAAAGCGCCACGGTAAACACGACCTTCATCATTTTTGCCCCACAGCTAGACGGCTCGCGATCAACGGATTAAAGCTTCCTGCGAGACGAACGGCTCCGATCACGCCGCCGGAACGTGGCGCGAACATGTCGGCCAGTTCCTGAACCCAGTCTTCACTTCCATCCTGCCCCCGCAGGATGCCCGCCATGGCTTTTGCGGTCGGACTGGCCGCCTGCTCGGCCGCGCAAGCGGCCCGCAGGAACAGCCAGACCGGCACACGTCCGCCGCTGACAGGTTGGGCGCTGGCGGGTTTCAGCCCGCCTGCCCGAAGAAAACTCAGGTCCATGGACAGGCTTCTACGCGGCAATGGATAAGGGTCGGTAAATGGGACTTCATTTTGTCGCATTCCGCGATGCGGCCCGTCGCATCACTCCCCGCATCACTCCCCACTGGCACCCGGCGCGCATCATCCGTATATGCGCAACCATGCAGCCCCAGTTTCAACTCGCAGAGCCGCTGAACGCGCGGCGGATCGTCGTCGCCATGTCAGGCGGGGTGGATTCGTCCGTCGTCGCCGCGCTGGCCGCCAAAACCGGCGCGGAAGTCATCGGCGTCACGCTCCAGCTATACGATCATGGCGCGGCAGTGGGCCGCACCGGCAGTTGCTGCGCGGGGCAGGACATACGCGACGCGCGCGCCGTGGCCGACCGCATCGGCATCGCCCATTATGTGTTCGATTATGAAAGCCGCTTCCGCGATTCGGTGATCGCCGACTTTGCCGACGAATATATGGCCGGGCGCACCCCCATCCCCTGCGTCAAATGCAATATGGGGGTGAAATTCACTGATCTATTCCAGATTGCGCGCGATCTTGGCGCCGATTGCCTCGCCACCGGCCATTATGTCCGCCGGGTCGAGGGCGCGTCTGGCGCGGAACTGCACCGCGCCGCCGACCCCGGCCGCGACCAGAGCTATTTCCTGTTCGCCACCACGCAGGCGCAGCTCGACTATCTGCGCTTTCCCTTGGGCGGCCTGCCCAAGCCAATGGTGCGCGAAATCGCCGCCGAACTGGGGCTGGCCGTGGCGTTGAAGCCCGACAGCCAGGACATATGCTTCGTCCCCGACGGCGATTATGCCAAGATCGTCCGCAAACTGCGCCCCGACGCGGACGAAGGCGGCGACATCGTCCATATCGATGGTCGCACGCTGGGTCGGCATAAGGGGATGATCCATTTCACCGTGGGCCAGCGCAAGGGGCTGGAAATCGGCGGCCAGCCCGATCCGCTCTACGTCATCCGCCTCGACGCGCCGGGCAAGCGCGTGATCGTGGGACCAAAAGCCGCGCTGGCGGTGTCGGGCGCGAGCCTCACCGACATCAACTGGCTGGGCCGCGACTTTGCCGGGCCACTCACCGCCAAGGTGCGCTCTATGGCCAAGCCCGTGCCTGCGCGGCTGGTGGACGGACAGCTTTTGTTCGACGCCCCCGAATATGGCGTCGCGCCGGGGCAGGCCGCAGTGCTGTATGACGGCGACCATGTGCTGGGCGGCGGCTGGATCGAAGCCACGCAAAGCGCGATGGTTGAAATGGCCTGACATTATAAGCCCCTCTCCTTCAGGGGAGGGGTTGGGGTGGGGGCGTGCGGCGAAATCCAGCGTCAAGATTGCCTCCCACCCCCACCCCTTGGTCCCCTCCCCTGAAGGAGAGGGGATAAGAAGACCCCAAATCCTTGCCCTCCCCCCCGCGCCCGGCTAAGGCCCGCGCGTCATGACTCGCACCCTCACCTTCGCCATTCCCAAGGGCCGCATCCTCGATGAAGCGCTGCCCCTGCTCGCCAAAGCCGGTATCGAGCCGGAGGCGGAGTTTCATGACAAGAAAAGCCGCGCCCTGCGCTTCGCCACCAACCGCCCCGACGTGTCGATCATCCGCGTGCGCGCGTTCGACGTCGCCACCTTCGTCGCCCATGGCGCGGCGCAGATCGGTATCGTCGGTTCCGACGTGGTGGAGGAATTCGACTATTCCGAGCTTTACGCGCCGGTGGACCTCGACATCGGCCATTGCCGCCTGTCGGTCGCCCAGCCCGCCGATGACGGGCAAGAGGATGAAGCCGCGATCAGCCATGTCCGCGTCGCCACCAAATATCCCCACCTCACCCGCAAATATTATGAAGCGCGCGGGCTTCAGGCGGAATGCGTCAAGCTGAACGGCGCGATGGAACTGGCTCCCTCGCTTGGCCTGTCGCGGCGCATCGTCGATCTCGTCTCGTCGGGTGCGACGCTGAAAGCCAATGGCCTTGTCGAAACCGACATCATCATGCCGATTTCCGCGCGCCTGATCGTCAACCGCGCCGCCTTCAAGATGCGCTCGGCCGAACTCGCGCCGATGGTGGAGGCGTTTCGTCGCGCCGTGGGGGTCAGGGATGCGGCGTAATTGCAATCACCGTGCTCCCGCGCAGGCGGGAGCCCAGGCCAGAGGACGGAACTGGACTCCCGCCTGCGCGGGAGCACGCTGCGTTTTGACCTCAGGATTGTGTGCATGACCCAGCGCCTCACTACCACATCCCCCGATTTCGCCGCTGCCTTCACCAATCTGGTCGACGCGCGCCGTGAAGCCGACGAAGATGTCTCGCGCGATGTCACCGCGATCCTCAAGGCTGTGCGCGCGGGCGGCGACGCCGCGCTGGCGGATTATACCCAGCGGTTCGACCATCACGACCTCGACGTCACCGGCTGGGCCGTCACGCGCGCCGAAACCCGCGCCGCGCTCGACGCCCTGTCGACCCCGCTGCGCGACGCGCTGGAACTCGCCGCCGCGCGCATCACCGCCTATCATGAAAAGCAGCGCCCGGTGGACAGCGACAGCGTGGACAGCGCGGGCGTGCGCCTTGGCGCGCGGTGGAGCGCGGTCGATGCCGCTGGCCTCTATGTGCCGGGCGGTCGCGCCGCCTATCCCAGTTCGCTGCTGATGAATGCCATCCCGGCAAAGGTCGCGGGCGTGCAGCGCATCGCCATGGTCACGCCGACCCCCAATGGCGACATCAACCCGCTGGTGCTGGCCGCGGCCCAGATTGCAGGGATTGAGGAAATCTGGCGCGTCGGCGGGGCGCAGGCCGTCGCCGCGCTTGCCTATGGCACCGACCGCATTGCCCCCGTCGATGTCATCACTGGTCCCGGCAACGCCTGGGTCGCCGAAGCCAAGCGGCAGCTTTATGGCGTGGTCGGCATCGACATGGTGGCTGGCCCGTCCGAAATTCTGGTCGTCGCCGATGGCAAGAACAACCCGGACTGGATCGCCGCCGACCTGCTCAGCCAGTCGGAACATGACCCGACCAGCCAGTCGATCCTGTTCACCGATGACGCTGCTTTTGCCGATGCCGTGGCCGCTGCGGTCGAACGCCGCCTGCCGCTGCTATCGACACAGGCCGTCGCCACGACCAGCTGGGCCGCCAATGGCGCGATCATCATCGTGCGCGATTTTGAGGAAGCGATGCCGCTGGTCAATCGCCTCGCCGCCGAACATCTCGAACTCGCGGTGGACGATCCCGACGCCCTGTTCGCCAAGGTACGCCATGCAGGCTCCGTATTCCTCGGCCGCATGACGCCCGAAGCGGTCGGCGATTATGTCGCCGGGCCGAACCACGTCTTGCCCACCGGCCGCCGCGCGCGCTTTTCGTCGGGCCTGTCGGTGCTGGACTTCATGAAGCGCACCAGTTTCCTCAGCCTTGACGATGCCGCGATCCGCGCGATCGGCCCGGCGGCAGTCGCGCTGGCGCAAGCGGAAGGGCTGCCCGCCCATGCCGCGTCTGTCTCACTCCGTTTAACATAGAATCCGTTCGCCCTGAGCGCAGTCGAAGGGCTGGGCAGAGCCGAAGGCGAAGCCGCTTCGCTCCGCTCAGCAGAGGGCTTCGACAAGCTCAGCCTGAACGGTTAAGGAAGACATTATGAACGCACGCTCCAAATCCCGCTCTGCCGCACGCCTCGCTGCGGTCCAGGCGCTGTATCAACTGGAAATGGAAGGCACGCCCGTCCATATCCTGCTGCATGAATTCCACCAGCACCGCCTGGGCGCAACGATCGAGGATGTGACCTACACCCCGGCGGAGGAACCGTTTTTCGACGATATCGTCATGGGTGTGGACAAGCGCCGCGACGAAATCGACGCGCTGATCGTCGCGCGCCTTTCCACCGGCTGGAGCCTCGACCGCCTCGACAAGCCGATGCGCCAGATATTGCGCGCAGGCAGCTACGAACTGCTCGCTCGTGCAGACGTGGCCACCGCCACCGTAATCAGCGAATATGTCGATGTCGCCCACGCCTTCTACGACAAGCGCGAAACCGGCTTCGTCAACGGCCTGCTCGACGGCGTGGCGAAGGACGTGCGGAAGTAAAATATCCGTTCGCCCTGAGTCCGGTTCGAAAAGAGACTATCGCATATGATGGCTCGCTCTCCTTCATCGTCACCCTGAACTTGTTTAGCTGCGCTGGCCTGCGGCTCAGGGTCCATTTCTCGTCACGAACAGTCGCTTTTTGGGCCTGATGGATGCTGAAACAAGTTCAGCATGACGAAGTAAAATGGTGTGTATTGCATAGGCGATGCCCCCGGCTCGAACGAGGGGGCAAATGGAGGATGGAGTATGAGCCAGGAATCCCGCTTCCTCACCTTGCTGCGCCTGCTGGCGCATGATCCCGCCGCGCAGGGGTTGCGCGATGATGTCGCGGTCCTGCCCGTGGGCGATACCCGCCTCATCCTGACCAGCGATACGATGGTGGAGGGGGTGCATTACCTGCCCACCGATCCGCCCGCCGACATCGGTTGGAAACTCGCGGCGGTGAACCTGTCGGATCTCGCGGCCAAGGGCGCGCGCCCGGTCGGCTGCCTGCTCAACTATGCGCTGTCGGGCGACGATGGCTGGGACGCGGCCTTCCTCGAAGGGTTGGGCGACGCGCTCGACCGGCACGCCATGCCGCTGCTGGGCGGCGACACGGTGCGGATGCCCGGCGACAGCGCCCGCAGCTACAGCCTGACCGCCATCGGGCAAGCGACCGGCCCCGTCCCCACCCGATCAGGCGCGCAGCCCGGCGACCGGCTCTATGTCACTGGTCCGGTCGGCGACGCAGGCATCGGCCTTGCCCTTGCCCGTGCCGATCCCGCCGCAACCGGCCCGCTGGTCGATGCCTATCGCCGCCCGCGCCCGCGCCTGACCGAAGGCGCTTTGCTCGCCCCCCTGGCCAGCGCGATGATGGACATATCGGACGGCCTGCTGATTGATGCGCAGCGCATGGCACAGGCCAGCGGCGTCGCCATCACCATCGACCATATCCCGCTATCCCCCGCACTGGAAAAAGCGCGCGGGGCCAGCACCGCCGTTCAGATCGCCGCCGCCCGCGCGGGCGACGATTATGAACTGCTTTTCACCCTGCCCCGTGGCACCACGCCCCCCCTCCGCGCCATTCCCGTGGGCCATGTGGCGGAAGGCGCGGGCCTCACCCTGATGATCGACGGCGCGGTCGTCCCGCTGCCCGACCGGCTCGGCTGGGAACATGGCTGACGGATCAGCGCCCCGGAAAGGGCGGAAATTCCAGCGGCGGTCGCGCTGCGCCGGGCGTCCCGCGCGTGACGGCAGCATATAGCGCCAGCCCCGGCCCGCTGAACGCCACTGCGCCCATCGCCACTTGCGTCGCCAGCATCACGCCTGCGCCCCACCACCATGCGCGATGCACCACCCCGGTGCGCCGCTTATCGGCGATCATCCCCGCCAGCGGGAACAGCATCACCGCTGCAAATACGCCCCACGCCGCCCAGGGAATCATCAACGGCATGGGCAACAGCCGCCCCCAGGCTGGTCCGGTCAGCACCGCCATCGCGCAGAACAGCAAGCGGCGGTGCCAGTCGGTTCGCCGTCGCAACCTGATCGCCGCCGTGACCAGCCCGCCGAACGCCAGCACCGATAGGCTGTTCATGAACAGGAAAAAGGCCGGCTGAAAGAAAAACGGCGTCGTCCCCCGTCGCACCATCATCACCGTGGTTGCAATCCCCACCAGCACGATCACCACCGCCCAGCCTGCGCCGATCCAGCCGAGCCGCCGGTGCAGGGCAATCGACCCGCCCGCCACCAACGCGGATTGCAGCACATAAAAGGCCGTCCAGCCGAAAAATATCAATGCATGGGAGTGAACGGTCCATGGCGCGACAAAGCTGGATCGCCCCATCGCCAGTTGCAGCGAAAAACCTGCGACATTGATGAGCGCCATGATGATCGCCATCGTCAGAAAGAAACGATCGTCGCGCGCTATGGACAAGGGCATATAGGCAGTCGCCACGATCATTCCCCCCACATCGTTCGCGGCCACTCTATACTGTGCGCAACCCCGCTACAACGCAGCGGGACACCGAACATCCACCTTGACGCGCGCCTTCCACTCTGTAGCTTCGTTCCACCCTATTCTCAGCCCGGTTGGACCGCTTATGTGCGCGTGCCTGATGCTGATTGACGCGGTGCCTTATGTCGGATCATCCCTGTCCGGCCGCCCGCTCCTGCGCCCTTCGTCTGTCCGTCATTCCCTGCGGAGCAGCCGATGAAAGCCATAACAGGGGGAGAGGAACGCAAATGCAGATTGTCCATATCGCCATAGGGTGCGGCCTGCTGGCCATACTCTACGGCCTTTTCACCAGCCGACAGGTGCTGCGGCAACCGGCGGGCAACGCCACCATGCAGGAAATCGCAGGCGCCATTCAGGAAGGGGCAAAGGCCTATCTGGCCCGCCAATATAGCACCATCGCCGTCGTCGGCGTCGTCATGGCGGTGCTGGTCGCCTTCTTCCTTGGCCTTACATCGGCCATCGGCTTCCTGATCGGGGCGATCCTGTCGGGCGCGGCCGGGTTCATCGGCATGAACATTTCCGTGCGCGCCAATGTCCGCACCGCCGAAGCCTGTCGCGGCACGCTGCAAAGCGGGCTGACGGTGGCGTTCCGCGCTGGCGCGATCACAGGTATGCTCGTGGCGGGCCTCGCCCTGCTCGCGATCAGCGTCTTTTTCTGGTATCTGACCGGACCCGCAGGCTATGCGCCCGACGACCGGCTGGTGATCGACAGCCTCGTCGCGCTGGCATTCGGCGCATCGCTCATCTCCATCTTCGCGCGCCTTGGCGGCGGCATCTTTACCAAGGCGGCCGATGTCGGCGCGGACCTGGTGGGGAAGGTGGAGGCTGGCATCCCGGAGGACGACCCTCGCAACCCCGCCGTCATCGCCGACAATGTCGGCGATAATGTCGGCGATTGCGCGGGCATGGCCGCCGACCTGTTCGAAACCTATGTCGTCACCGTCGGCGCGACCATGGTGCTGACCGCCCTGCTCGTGACCGGGGTGGACAATGCCTTCCTGATGCAGCTCATGGCGCTCCCGCTCGCGGTTGGCGGCATCTGCATCATCACCTCGATCATCGGCACCTATATGGTGCGGCTGGGCGCCAGCCAGTCGATCATGGGCGCACTCTACAAGGGCTTCTGGACCACGGCCTTGCTCTCCATTCCCGCCATATATTATGTCTGTGCGCAGGTATTGGGCGACATGAACGCGGTGTTCGGCGCGGACCTTGACGGGGTTGGCGGCTATACCGGCATGGCGCTGTTCTGGTCGATGATGGTCGGCCTGGCCGTCACTGGCCTGCTGGTGGTCATCACCGAATATTATACCGGGACCAATTACCGCCCGGTCCGCAGCATCGCGAAAGCGTCTGAAACCGGCCATGGCACCAACGTCATTCAGGGGCTGGCGATCAGCCTGGAATCGACCGCGCTGCCTACGCTGGTGATCGTCGTCGGCATCATCGTCGCGCACCAGCTGGCGGGCCTGATCGGCATCGCCTTTGCTGCCACTGCCATGCTGGCAATTGCGGGGATGGTCGTGGCACTGGACGCTTATGGCCCGGTGACGGACAATGCAGGTGGCATCGCCGAAATGGCGCATCTCGACGACAGCGTCCGCGTCAAAACCGATGCGCTCGACGCCGTGGGCAACACGACCAAGGCCGTGACGAAGGGCTATGCCATCGGCTCTGCGGGGCTTGCCGCGCTCGTGCTGTTCGGCGCGTATACGGAGGATCTGAAATTCTACAACGCCGCGCTCGGCCTGACCGAGCCAGTCGATTTCAGCCTTTCCAACCCCTATGTCATCGTCGGCCTGCTGCTCGGCGCATTGCTGCCCTATCTGTTCGGGGCGATGGGCATGACGGCGGTGGGCCGTGCGGCGGGCGATGTGGTGAAGGACGTGCGCGCACAGTTTGCGGAAAACAAGGGCATCATGGATGGCACCAGCAAGCCCGATTATGCCCGCACGGTCGACCTGGTGACGAAGGCCGCGATCAAGGAAATGATCGTCCCCTCGCTCCTCCCCGTCCTCGCCCCGATCTTCGTCTATTTCGCGATCGCGGCCGTGGCGGGCGTCTCCAACGGATTTTCCGCTTTGGGCGCGCTGCTGCTGGGCGTCATCGTCTCCGGGCTTTTCGTGGCCATTTCCATGACCAGCGGCGGCGGCGCATGGGACAATGCGAAAAAATATATCGAGGACGGTCATCATGGCGGCAAAGGCAGCGACGCCCATAAGGCTGCGGTGACCGGCGACACGGTGGGCGATCCCTACAAGGACACCGCCGGGCCAGCGGTCAACCCGATGATCAAGATCACCAACATCGTCGCCCTGTTGCTGCTCGCGGCACTGGCACATGGCGCGGCGTAAGGGCTTGATCATCTTCCTGAAAAAACGATAATCCCGGTTCGACCCCGCCCCGTCCATGCGGCGGGGTCGAACATCGGGGGGAATGCATGAAGGCCGTTTTCGCGTCATTGTCCGCTATTGCGCTGGCTCTTGCCTCGCCCGCTGCCGCCCAACCTGCCGCCCCGACGCCTGCTCCGGCCCCGGCCCCAGCCCCAGCCCCAACCCCAGCATGGACGATCAAGGATTTCGCCGCCCTGCCGATGATGGAGCGCCCCGCTCTGTCACCCGATGGCCTGCACATCGCCAGCCGCGCGGCAGTCAATGGTGCGCAGATGCTGGTGATCGCCGATGTGCAGGAAGGGCCGAACCGCCTGCGCCTGCTGCCGATGGGCGAAAACGACCTCAACTGGTGGAAATGGGTCAATGACGACTGGCTGATCGCGGGCATCGGCAACGAAACCAATGTGCAGGGGATGCCCTGGTATCTCAGCCGCGTCGTCAGCGTGAAACGCGACGGCAGCAAGATCAACATATTGGCCAAGAATGTCGCCGCGCAAAGCGCCGACGACGTCATCTGGGTCGCCCGCGACGGGTCGCCCCGCATCCTCCTGTCCTACCAGACGTCGATCTATTATACCGATCCCGGTTTCTGGCCCAAGGTGGATGAAATCGACATCACCAACGGGCGGATGCACAGCGTCATCGCCCCGCGCCAGCATGTGCGCGGATGGTATGCCGATGCGGGCGGCACCGTCCGCATGGGGGTGGGCTATAATGACGCCACCCGCACCGCCAAACTGCTTTACCGCCCCGACGCCCGCGCCTCCTTCCGCACCGTCGATCGCGCCAATCGCCGCAACGACGAATCGCTGGTGGTGCCTTTGCTGTTCACTGCCGACCCGTCCAGGGCCATCGCCAGCGACGACCGCGATGGCACCGACGCGCTCTACGACCTCAATCTCGCCACGCTCGAACTGGGGCAGAAACTGTTTTCCGCGCCCGGTTTCGATCTGGGCGGGATAGAGGAGGACGCCAGCGGCACTGGCCTAACCGGGGTGCGCTACACGGCGGACGCCCCTGCGGTCCACTGGTTCGATCCCGGCCTCGCCAAGGTGCAGGCCGACATCGACAAGGCGGTGGGCGACCGGCGTGCGCGCATCATCTCCACCAGCCGCGACAATCAGCGCATGATCGTCCATGTCGGCACCCCGGACCAGCCGGGCGTCTATTATTATTACGATACCGCCGCAGGCGCGATGAGCGTGCTGTCGCGGGCCAGCGACCGTTTCGGTGGCAAGACCCGCCTGTCGCCTGTAAAAACCATCCGCTACAAGGCACGCGACGGGCTGGACATCGCCGCCGTGCTGACCGTGCCTGCAGGGCGAGAGGCCAAGGATCTGCCCTTCATCCTGATGCCCCATGGCGGCCCCTTCGCCCGCGACAGCGAAACCTGGGACTGGTGGGTCCAGTTTCTCGCCTGGCGCGGCTATGCCGTGCTGCAACCCAATTATCGCGGATCGTCGGGCTATGGCACCGCCTTTGCCGAAAAGGGCGAGGGGCAATGGGGGCTGTCGATGCAGGACGACCTGAACGACGCCGTGGACTGGGCCGTCAAGCAGGGCATTGCCGACCCAAAGCGCGTCTGCATCGTCGGCGCATCCTATGGCGGCTATGCCGCGATGCGCGCGGCCCAGCGCGACGGCGGCAAATATCGCTGCGCCGTCTCCTATGCCGGGGTATCCGACCTGTCGGCAATGATGCGCTATGACAGCCGCTTCCTCAACCATGGCACCCGCCGCGACTGGATGAAGCAACAGGCGCCCGATTTCGCCGCCGTCTCCCCGGTCAATTTCGCCGCGCAATTTTCCACCCCCATCCTGCTGATGCACGGCAAGAAGGACCGCCGCGTGCAAGTGGCCCAGTCGCGCGAAATGGCCGAAAAGCTGAAAAGCGCAGGCAAGGCGGAAGGGCGCGACTATATCTATGTCGAACAGCCGCTCGCCGACCATTTCTTCTCACGCGAAGCTGATCGCGTGGAGTTTCTGGAGCGGCTGGACACCTTCCTCAAGGCGCATAATCCGGCATAAATCAAACAAAGTTTCATCCAATTACAGTCCATTACCGCCAAGACCCTGCTTGGCTCCGACCGCATCAGCAGCCACCGTCCCCCCATAACAAAGGGGGAACGGAGCAATGCGTCTTAGCTGGCCGGAAATACGGGCGAACGCGGCGCATTTCGCGACCGAATGGCGCGACAAGGGCTATGAAAAGGGCCAGACGCACAGTTTCTACGACGAATTTTTCCGCATCTTCGGCGTCCCGCGCAAACAGGTGGCGGTGTATGAACAGCGGGTAAGGGCGCTCGATCCGGGGCGGTCGAACGGCTTTATCGACCTGTTCTGGCCCGGCACGCTGATCGTCGAACAGAAAAGCATGGGCCGCGACCTGACCCGCGCCATGACCCAGGCGCTCGATTATTATGACTGGCTGCCCGAAAGCCAGCGCCCCCGCCACATGATGGTGTGCGATTTCCAGCGCTTCGAACTGCTCGATCTGGAAACCCGGCGCGAATGGCGCTTCCCGCTGACCGACCTCAAACGCCATGTCGAAGCATTCGGCTTCATTCTGGGCGTCCAGCCGCGCCTGTTCCGTAACCAGTCGCCGGTCAACCGCAAGGCGTCCTAACTGATGGGCCGCCTGCACAATGCACTCGCGGCCGATGGTTATACGGGCCATGATCTGGAACGGTTGCTGGTGCGCCTGCTGTTCATCCTGTTCGCCGACGACACTGGCATTTTCGAGCGCAAGGACCAGTTTCTCACTTTCCTCGAACAGCGCACCAGCGCCGACGGGCGTGACCTTGGCCGCTGGCTGGGCGAATTGTTCCAGACGCTCGATACCCCGCCCGACCGGCGGCAACAGGGGCTGGACCCAGATCTGGCCGAATTTCCCTATATCAACGGCGAATTGTTCCGCGAACGCATCGCCATGCCGTCCTTCGACCATGCCATGCGCACCATGTTGCTGGACGCCAGCATGTTCCACTGGGGCGACGTGTCCCCGGCCATTTTCGGCTCCCTGTTCGAAAGCGTGATCGACAGCGTCACCCGGCGGCGGCAGGGCGCGCATTACACGCCCGAACAGGCGATCCTCAAAGTCATCGAACCCCTGTTTCTGGACGATCTGCGCGCCGAATTTGCCCGCGCCAAAGGGCTGCGGTCGGGCCGGGCCCGCGCCGTGCGCGCGCTGCATGACCGGCTGGGGACGCTTGCCTTCCTCGACCCGGCCTGCGGGGCGGGCAATTTCCTCGTCGTCGCCTATCGCGAATTGCGCGAACTGGAACGGGAGATTTTGAAGGAACTGCTCACCGCCGACGGCAGGGTCGAACTGGTAATGGATGTCGCCGCCCTCTCCAAACTCGATGTCGACCGCTTCTTCGGCATCGAAGTGGACGAATTTCCCGCTATGATCGCGCAGGTCGCCTTGTGGATGACCGACCATATCGCCAATACCCGGCTGGCCGAGGATTTCGGCCAGCATTATGCCCGCATCCCGCTGGTCAAAGCCCCCGGCATCCGCCACGCCGACGCGCTGGAGATCGACTGGAACGATGTCGTTCCGGCGGAGCGATGCACCCATATATTGGGCAATCCGCCCTTCGTCGGCGCGAAATTCCAAACCCCGCAACAGCGCGCACAGGTGCGACGGCTGGCCGACCTGCCCGGCAGCGGCGGCACGCTCGATTATGTCGCGGCATGGTTCATCAAGGCGGCGCGCTATGGCGCGGGCGGCGACACCCGCATCGCCTTCGTCTCCACCAATTCCATCATCCAGGGCGAACAGGTGGCCCAGCTATGGCCGATCCTGTTTCGCGCAGGCGCGGAAATCGCCTTCGCCCATCGCCCCTTCGTCTGGCCGGGCCGTGCGGCGGTGCATTGCGTCATCATCGGACTGTGCGCGCGCGGCGCGGAAGGGCCACAAAAACGCCTGTTCAGCTATGCCGACGCGAAGGGCGAACCGACCGAAACCCGCCATGGCGCGCTGACCGCCTATCTGTTCGACGCGGGCCAGGCCGACCGCCATCTGGTGGTGAAAGAAGAAAGCCGCCCGATCAACGGCGCACGGCGGCTGCTCACCGGATCGAAGCCACTTGATGGCGGCTTTCTTGTCCTCGACGCGCAGGATCGCGCAATGCTTCTGGAAGCCGAGCCGGAGGCAGACGCACTTCTCCGCCCCTATCAGGGGGCGCATGAATTCATCAATGGCTATGTCCGTTGGGTGATTACGGCGTTCAACGCCTCTCCAGACCGATTGCGCAAATTGCCCATGATACGGCAGCGCCTTGCCAATGTGCGTGACTGGCGACGGGCCAGCAACAGCCGCACGACCAGCGCTCTCGCCGACACACCCGCGCAATGGCACGTCACTGTCATGCCGGATGCGCCCTATCTGGTCATTCCCAACACGTCCTCGGAAAGGCGCGACTATATCCCCATTGGCTGGGTGAACGCACCAATCATCCCCAATCAGAAATTGCGGGTTTTACTGGACGCCACGCTCTGGGAATTTGGCCTGCTGACCAGCCGGATGCACATGGCTTGGATGCGCCAGATCAGCGGCCGGATGAAGAGCGACTACATGTATTCCGTCGGCGTCGTCTACAACACATTCCCCTGGCCCGAAGCCGCCGACCCGCAGCGCGCCACCATCGAATCGCTGGCGCAGGCCGTGCTGGACGCCCGCGCCCTGCCGCAGAACGCCACCTCGTCGCTCGCCGATCTTTATGATCCCGACACCATGCCCGCGCCCCTGCGCCGCGCCCATCGCGATCTCGATCATGCGGTGGAACGACTCTATCGCAAAGCCCCCTTCGCGTCCGACCGCGAACGGGTGGAACATTTGTTCACCCTCTACCAGCACATGATCGCCCCGCTGAATGGCAAGCAACGGTAACGCCTTGCGCTTCCCTGAACAAAATAGTTTAAATTCAGTATATTAAACCAATCACGCACCGCTTTCGCCGCTCCCTCTGACCACACCTATGAACGCGGCAAACCTTTGCTTATAACCTGCTATGGTCGTTATGGGCGAACTTAGTCATGTTCCGCTTTTACCCCCTCCCATCTTGCCCCCCATCCCGCCCGCGCCTATAGCCCCGCCCATGACTGCTGAACCCTTGGCCAGGCAGCTTGCCGCGCTGGAAGCGCGCGGGCGGCTGCGGCATCTGATCCCCCGCGCCGGGCGCGATTTCGCCTCCAACGACTATCTCGGCCTCGCTGGCGATCCCATGATCGCGCAGGCCGTGTCCGACGCAATTGCGCGCGGCGTGCCAGTGGGGTCGGGCGGATCGCGCCTGCTGCGCGGCAATGCCCCCGAACATGAAGGGCTGGAGGCAAAGGCCGCCGCCTTCTTCCGCACCCAGGCCGCTTTGTTCGTCGCCAACGGCTTCGTCGGCAATCTGGCGCTGTTCGCCACCCTGCCCCAGCGCGGCGACCTGATCGTCGCGGACGAACTGATCCACGCCAGCGCCCATGACGGCTTCCGCATGAGCAAGGCGACGACCGTGTTCGCCCGCCATAACGACGTGCAGAGCTTTGCCGACCTGATCGCCGGTTTCCGCAAGGAAGGGGGCAAGGGCCGCATCTGGATCGCGGTCGAAACGCTTTACTCAATGGACGGCGACCTTGCCCCGCTGGCCGATCTCGCCAAGCTGGCCGCCACCCATGGCGCGATGCTGGTGCTGGACGAAGCGCATGGCACCGGCGTGTTCGGTCCGGGCGGACGCGGGCTTTCGGCGGGTCTGGACGGACTGCACAATGTCATCACGCTGCACACCTGCGGCAAGGCGATGGGGACCGAAGGCGCGCTGATCTGCGCCCCGCGCCTCGTCATCGACTATCTCATCAACCGCGCCCGCGCCTTCATCTTCTCGACCGCACCGTCGCCGCTGATGGCCGTCGCCGCCTCCGCCGCGCTCGACCGGATAGAGGATGCCAGCGACCTGCGCGACCGGCTCAAGACGCTGCGGCAGGACGCGGCCGAAGCGATCTGCGCCCCGCTCGGCCTGCCCACCCCCCGCAGTCAGATCGTCCCGGTCCTGTTGGGAGAGGACAAGCGCGCCATGGCCGTCGCTGCCGCCTTGCAGGAGGCCGGGTTCGACGTGCGCGGCATCCGCCCGCCCACCGTCCCGCCCGGCACCAGCCGCCTGCGCATCTCGCTCACGCTCAACGTCGGGCGCGTCGATGTCGCCGCGCTGGGCCGGGAATTGCAGCGGATCGTCAAATGACCATCCTCGTCGTCACCGGGACCGACACCGGCATCGGCAAGACCGTGTTCGCCGCCGGTCTGGCAGGCGCTTTGGGCGCGCATTACTGGAAACCGATCCAGGCCGGGATCGACCCGGAAGGCGACAAGGAAACGGTCGCCGCCCTGTCCGGCCTGCCCGCCGCCCGCATCCTGCCCGAAGCCTATCGCCTCACTACCCCTGCCTCCCCCCACCTTGCCGCGCGGATCGACGGAGTGACGATCACGCTCGACCGGCTCGCCTTGCCAAAGGTCGACGGCCCGCTTGTGGTGGAGGGCGCAGGCGGCGTGCTGGTCCCGGTCAGCGACACGCTGCTGATGGCGGACCTGTTCGCTTATTGGGGTCAGCCCGTCATCCTGTGCGCCCGCACCGCGCTTGGCACCATCAACCACAGCCTGCTCAGCATCGAAGCCTTGCGCGCGCGCGGCGTGCCGATCGCGGGCATCGCCTTCATCGGCGCGCCCCACGCGGAGAATGAGCGGATCATCCCGACGCTGGCCAACATTCCCTGCCTTGGCCGCCTGCCCCTGCTCGATCCGCTCGACCCGGCCAGCCTCGCCACTGCTTTTGCGAACAGCATCACGCTTTCCTAAACTTTCAACGGCCGATAATTTTCGACCAACGACATGGACTGCTTTGTTGGACAGGCGTTCAACTCCATGTCAGCATGGATGGTTCAAGCCTTCCATATCCAGCAAAGCCAAGGGACGCTTTCATGAAAACTCTCCTCCTCAGCGCAGCGGCAACCGCCCTCGCGCTCGCTGCCACTTCGGCCCATGCGCAGCAGCCTGCGCCAACCACTGCCGCAGCGGCCAAGCCGACCTATGGCACCTATGGCTTCGACACGGCAGGCATGGATCCTTCGGTGAAGGCCGGCGACGATTTCTACGATCATGCCAATGGCACATGGGCAAAAAACACGCCGATCCCTGCCGACAAGGCGAATTTCGGGGCGTTCAATACGCTGGACGAACTGTCGCGCACCCGCACGCGCGGCATTTTGGACACGGCCCGCAAAGACCCCGGCAGCAAGATCGGCGCGGCCTATGCCAGCTATCTCGACACCGCTGCGGTCGAAGGCAAGGGACTTGCCCCGATCAAGCCATGGCTGGCCGAAATCAAGGCGATCAGGGACAAGGCCGGTTACGCCTCCGCGCTGGCCAAGGCCGCCCGCGCCGGTGTCCCCGGCCCGTTCCGCTTCTATGTGGGGCAGGATGACAAGGATCCCGAAACCTATATCCTGACCATGGGCCAGAGCGGCCTGGGCCTGCCCGATCGCGACTATTATCTCGACCAGAGCGAGAAGATGGCCGCCATCCGCACCGCCTATGTCGCTCATCTGGAACAGATGCTGACGCTGGCAGGCGAAACCGATGCCAAGGCCCGCGCCACCGCGCTGATGGCGTTCGAAACGGATGTGGCCAAAGTCCACTGGACCCAGATCGACAGCCGCGACGCGGACAAAACCTATAACAAGACGACGCTGGCCGACCTGCAAAAGGCCGCGCCCGGCTTCGACTTTGCGACATGGTTCAAGGGCAATGGCCTGACGCCTGCCAGCCTGCTGGTGTCGCAACCCAGCGCCGTGACCGGCGAAGCGGCACTGATTGCCAAGGCACCCATCGGCGTTCTGCGCGACGCGCTGCTACTGCGCAGCCTGCACAAATATGCCGATTTCCTGCCCGACAACATCGCCAACGCCGATTTCGCTTTCTACGGCACCACCTTGTCCGGCACGCCGCAGCGTGAGGAACGGTGGAAGCGTGGCGTCGATTTCCTCAAGGAATCGCTGGGTGAGGAAGTGGGCAAAGCCTATGTCGCCCAATATTTCCCGCCCGAAACCAAGGCGGCGATGGATGTGCTGGTCAAGAATGTGATCGCCGCCATGGGCCGCCGCATCGACGGCCTGCCATGGATGAGCGACACGGCCAAGGCGCGCGCGCACAAGAAGCTGGCCGCCTTCACCCCCAAGATCGGCTATCCCGACAGGTGGCGCGATTATGCGGGCCTGACGATCAAGGGCGACGATCTGATGGGCAATGCGATGCGCGCCGAACAGTTCGGCTTCGACTATAATATCGGCAAGCTGGGCAAGCCGCTCTATCGCTGGGAATGGGGCATGACCCCGATGGAAATCAACGCCTATGCCAATTTCGGCATGGTCGAAATCGTTTTCCCCGCCGCCATCCTGCAACCGCCCTTCTTTGATCCCAACGCCGATCCGGCTGTCAATTATGGCGGCATCGGCGCAGTGATCGGTCATGAACTGAGCCATCATTTCGACGATCAGGGCGCGAAATATGACGAAACCGGCAAGCTCAACCAATGGTGGACCGATGCCGACGTTGCCAATTTCAAGGGGCTGACCGACAAGCTCGTCAAGCAATATGACGCCTATGAACCCTTCCCCGGCGCGCATGTGAAGGGCGCGTTCACGCTGGGCGAGAATATCGGCGATCTGGGCGGCCTTGCCGTCGCGCTCGACGCCTATCACGCCTCGCTGGGTGGCAAGGCGGCTCCGGTGATCGACGGCATGACCGGCGACCAGCGCTTCTTCCTTGGCTGGGCGCAGGTATGGCGGCGCAACTATCGCGAAGCCAATCTGCGCCAGCGTCTGGTGACCGATCCGCACGCCCCGTCGCAATATCGCGCCGACATCGTGCGCAATTTCGACGCCTGGTATGATGCGTTCAAGCCGGAAGCGAGCGGCAAGATCAGCCTGAAGCCCGACGCGCGCGTCAAAATCTGGTAAGCAGGACCAGATGGCGGGAGCGCAACGCCAGCGCTCCCGCTCTTGGCCCGGCACGCGCGGCAGGATAAGGGGCGTGGCATGACCTCTCCGGTATGGCACCCCTTCACCCAACATGGCCTGCATGAGCCGATCCCCCATGTCGTGCGGGCCGAGGGCGCATTGCTGCATCTGGCCGATGGCGGCACGCTGATCGACGGCATATCCAGCTGGTGGGTCACGACCCACGGCCATTGTAACCCCCGCATCGCCGCCGCCATCGCGCGGCAGGCGGCAACGCTCGATCAGCTGATTTTCGCAGGCTACACCCACGCCCCGGCAGAGGAAGTCGCGCGCGGCCTGATCGCCATCGCCCCGCGCGCGCCCGACCAGCCTACCCTTTCCCATGTCTTTTATTCCGACAGCGGATCTACGGCGGTCGAAGTCGCGATCAAGATGGCGCTGGGCTACTGGCATAATCTGGGCCAGCCCGAACGGCACCGCATATTGGTGCTGGAACATGGCTATCATGGCGACACGATCGGCACGATGTCGATGGGGGAACGCGGCGTCTATAATGCGGCCTGGACGCCATTATTGTTCGACGTCGGCACCATCCCCTTTCCCGCGCCGGGCGCGGAGCAGGCGACGTTGGACGCGCTGGAAGCTGCCTGCGCGCTGCGCCCCGCCGCCTTCATCGTCGAACCGCTGATCCTGGGCGCGGGCGGGATGCTGATCTACCCCCCACATGTCTTGGGCGAAATGGCCGCGATCTGCCGCCGCCACGGCGTATTGTTCATTGCCGACGAAGTGATGACCGGATGGGGCCGCACCGGCACGCTGTTCGCCTGCGAACAGGCAGGCGTAGTGCCGGACATCATGGCCGTGGCCAAAGGGATCACCGGCGGCGCGCTCCCGCTCGCTGCCACGCTGGCCACTGCCGCGATCTTCGATGCGCATTGTTCGACCGATCGCGCCCGGCTATTCTACCATTCGTCCAGCTACACTGCCAACGCCATCGCCTGCGCCGCAGCGGCGGAAAATCTCGCCATCTGGCAGGAGGAGGATGTGCTGGGCCGCATCGCCAATTTAGCGCAGGGAATCGCGGCGCGACTCGACACGCTGTCCCGCCACCCCGCCTTCGCCCATCCGCGCCAGCTTGGCACGATCGCCGCGATCGACCTGATTGCCGCGGACGCAGGCTATTTGTCCGACCTTGCCCCCCGCCTGCGCGCCTTTTTTCTGGAACGTGGCCTGTTGCTGCGCCCGCTGGGCAACACTATCTACCTGTTGCCGCCTTATTGCATGGATGCCGGTCAGCTTGATCGCATCTTCGATGCTCTGGCCGAAGCAGGCGATTTTTTCGGTGCAAATGCCTGACTTTCATTTTGCACCATTTGGCGCTATGGCGGCGCGATTTTACGAATTCGGGATATTATGGCAAAAGAAGAACTGCTTGAAATGCGCGGACAGGTTGTGGAGCTTCTCCCCAACGCCATGTTCCGCGTCCGGCTTGAAAATGATCACGAAATCCTCGGTCACACCGCAGGCAAGATGCGCAAGAACCGCATCCGCGTGCTGGTGGGCGACGAAGTGCTGGTTGAATTGACGCCTTATGATTTGACCAAGGGTCGGATCACCTACCGCTTCAAATAAGCCACATCGCGATGCGGCTCATATTGGCTTCTGCTTCCCCCCGGCGTCTGGCGCTGTTGGGGCAAATCGGCGTTGTCCCCGACGCGGTGGACCCGGCCGATTGCGACGAAACCCCGCGCAAGGCGGAATTGC
Organism: Sphingobium sp. KCTC 72723; assembly: GCF_014280435.1. Lineage (NCBI taxonomy): Bacteria > Pseudomonadati > Pseudomonadota > Alphaproteobacteria > Sphingomonadales > Sphingobiaceae > Sphingobium > Sphingobium sp. KCTC 72723. Next base: position 2,354,705 of record NZ_CP060388.1, read on the forward strand.
CGCCTGTCTATGCCGCGCGCGTCGCGGCGGAGAAGGCGGCAGTCGTCGCCGCGCGCCATCCCGGCGCACTGATCCTGTCGGGCGACACCGTCGTCGCGGCGGGGCGGCGCATCCTGCCCAAGGCAGAAAGCGCGGATGAAGCGCGTGCCTGCCTTGCCCTACTGTCGGGCCGACGTCATCGCGTGTTGAGCGCGATCACGCTGATAGACGGGCAAGGGCTGGCGCGGCACCGGCTGTCGACCAATATCGTCACGTTCAAACCGCTCGATCAGAGCGAGGTGGACCGCTATATCGCCAGCGAAGAATGGCGCGGCAAGGCCGGTGGTTACGCCATTCAGGGCAAGGCCGCTGGCCTGATCCGTGCGATACAGGGCAGTCACAGCGCCATCATGGGCCTGCCGCTTTACGAAACCCGCGCGCTGCTGAAAGCGGCGGGCTATCCTCTCGATTAGGACAGACTATGGCCGAGTGGCTTTATGAAGAAGGCATTGGCGAGGCCCGCGCTGCGCTGATCGAAAAGGGTAAGCTGGTTGAAGCCCAGATCGAACGCGAAGGCGACGCCGTGCGCGCCGGTGCGATCGCGCAGGGTCGGCTGATCACCACCATCATCCCCAAGAAGCGCGGCATCGTCCGCCTGCTGACGGGTGAGGAAGTGCTGATCGAACCCATTCCGCCCCGCCTTTCGGAAGGCGCGAACCTGATGGTCGAAATCACGCGCGAAGCGATACCGGAGGAAGGCCGCGACAAGCGCGCCAAGGGCCGCACGGCGCAGGCGGGCGCAAAAGTCCACCCCGGTCCCAGCCTGCTGCAACGCATCCGCACCACCGGCGTCCCCGTCGTCCCCTGCCCCGCGCATGAGGAAGACCGGCTGGAAGCCTGTGGCTGGAGCGAATTGATGGAGGAAGCGATCAGCGGCGAAGTCGGCACCGAAGCCGCCGCCCTGCGCCTCTATGTCACGCCCGCCATGCTGCTGATCGACGTCGATGGATCGCTGCCGCCCGCGCAGCTTGGTCCCAAGGGCGCGAAGCTCGCCGCGCAGGCGATCCGACGCATGGGCCTGACCGGTTCCATCGGCATCGACCTGCCGACGATGAACAACAAGGACGAGCGGATGATCGCCGCGGCGCAGATCGACAAATATCTGCCGCTCCCGTTCGAACGCACTGCCGTCAACGGCTTTGGCTTCCTTCAGGTGATTCGCCGCCGCGAACGCACGAACCTGATGGAATTGTTGCGCGAAGACCCCGTCCTGACCGCCGCGCTGGCGCTGCTGCGCCGGGCCGAACGCCATGGTCAGGGCGGCAGCGCGACGATCACCGCCGCCCCCGCCGTCATCGACTGCCTGCACAAACGGTCCGACTGGATCGAGCAACTCGCCAAGCGGCGCGGTGGCACGGTTTCGTTGCAGGCGGACGCAACCCTGACCCTGTCGGGTGGTCATGTCGCCTAAAGCCGCCTCCTGCCCGGTATGCCGCCAGCCCGCATCGCCCGAAAACCGGCCCTTTTGCAGCCCCGCCTGCCGCGACCGCGACCTGTTGCAATGGCTGGGCGAAGGCTATCGCGTACCCGGCCCACCCGCCGAGGAAGGCGCTGAAAAAATCGGCAATTATGGGCTGGACAGCGACGCGGATTGACGACTATAGGCACGCTTCCATCGGGCGGAGCCATCCGCAGTTGGCCGTGCCTGGATAGCTCAGTTGGTAGAGCAAGCGATTGAAAATCGCTGTGTCGGCGGTTCGAATCCGTCTCCGGGCACCACATTCCCCTTCGCCATCATTCGCTGACGGGTTTACAAACCCAGCAAATCAGCCATATTCGGCGATGGTCCTTTCGCTGGCTTTCGCTGTTATTCGCTGACAGCCGGAGATTTTGGGGGCCAGATTGGGGCCCATTTCATGCGTGGCCCCAGGCGACATGGAAATGGCCCCCACGATGGCGTTGACCGACACGGCGATCAAAAATGCCAAGCCCAAGGATAAGCCCTATAAAATGGGTGACGCCGGTGGGCTTTTTTTGTTGGTCCAGCCAAGCGGTGGAAAGCTCTGGCGGCTCAAATACCGTGTCGATGGCAAGGAGAAGAAGCTGGGTCTGGGCACCTATCCCGAAGTCAGTCTGGGTGATGCGCGCAAGGGCCGCGACAAGGCCCGTGAGTTGATAGCCATGGGCAAAGACCCCGGTGTCGAGAAGGTGCGGAAGAAGGTTCAGGATCGCATCTCCGCCGACAACACCTTTGCCACGGTCGCCGCCGAGTTCATCAACAAGCGGACCAAGGAGGGCTGGGCGGAAAACACGCTGGCGAAGGCGGAATATCTGCTGGGCAACCTGAGCCCCGCGATCGGACGGATGCCAGTGGCCGAGATCCTGCCAGCCGATCTGATCCCTGTTCTCAAGCGGGTCGAGGGCAAGGGCAATCTGGAGACGGCCCGGCGGATGCTCCAGTTCGCCAGCCAGGTCTTTCGTTATGCGGTCGCCACGACTCGGCTGACATCTGACCCCACCCGCGATCTCAAGGGCGCGCTGATCGCACCGAAGCCGAAGCATCATGGCGCGATCATCGACCCGGTGAAGGTGGGTGAACTGCTGCGCGCGATCGATGGCTACGATGGCAACTATGTCACCCTCTATGCCTTGAAGCTCTCCCCGCATGTTTTCGTGCGCCCCGGTGAATTGCGTTCGGCCATGTGGAAGGAAATCGACATTGAGGGCGCTGTTTGGACGATCCCGGCCGAAAAGATGAAGATGCGCAAACCGCATCATGTCCCCCTCTCCCGCCAGGCGCTCTCCCTATTGAACGAGTTGCGCGAATTGACTGGCGGCAGGCTCGGTCTGGTGTTCCCGTCGATCCGTTCCACCGCCCGCCCCATGTCGGAAAACACCGTCAACGCGGCGCTCCGGCGGTTGGGCTTCACGGGCGACGAGATGACCGCTCACGGTTTCCGCGCCATGGCTTCAACACTGCTCAATGAGAGCGGGAAATGGCATTCAGACGCCATTGAGCGGGCATTGGCGCATCAGGACAGCGATAATGTCCTGCCGCATACCATCGCGGCGCACACTGGAAAGAGCGCGTCGAGATGGCGCAATGGTGGTCGGATCATCTCGACCAGTTGCGCGCCGGTGCGGCGATCCTGAATTTCCCGACGGAGGGGCGTGGTTGATGTCTGCGGATGAGTCGTTCATTTTCCAGATGGGCGAGCCAGGCGATCGCCTGTGGCTCGGTCGACTTGCCGAGCGCCTCCGTTATCGGGAGGCTCAATATAGGGCGGCGAAGCAAGCTAGCTCGAATCTTGACGAAGACCCTGATCATGTGCGGATAGAGGCAACTGCGGCGGCGACATGGTCGCTACTAGAAATATACGGTGCGCTATCGTCCTTACCTGAGTTTGCGGGTTCCGTGGGACTGCTTCCTATCCAAGACTTGATTGGGGCGCTTGGTGACCTCGCAAAAGGTAACAAGCCTGCGATGCTTATGCCCGCCGCTGGCGTTGGCCTTGGCGTCGACACCTTCAATAAGACTTACGTTAAGAAACAGGCAGTGGCTGGCACTGAAGCACTGAAAGCGGCTGGCTGCTCGATGAAAAAAGCATGCTCGATCGTGGCCAAGGTTTTTGCTGATGCGGGCGTTAAGGGCCGCAAAGGAGGCCGGTTAAGCGCTGGTACTGTCGAGCATTGGGCTGCTGTGATCGAGGGGGATGCCGCAATGGCTTCCCAAATTAGGGATTTCGCGGCTTCTTGGCATGTAGTCGGTAGACCTCTGCCCACCATCGCCGAGGCGACCGAATGGATACGCCGGGTGGCGGCTAGTGCGGCGGTTCAATCTAAAATCTGATTATCCCTCCACGCAATCAGGCGCAGGAGAGGGCCAAACCTGTCAATCGGCGTCCAAACGGGACCCACTATCGGCGTGCAAAAGGGAACCACCTTGCGGCGTTGCGCTGGGGTTGATGCCGGGCGCGGATTTCGCGCTGGCGCTGGCGTAGGGAGGGCGTAGCCCGACCGGAGGCAGCGCCAGCGCGAAGCAATTTTTATGGGGGCTTTTGAGGCTGGGTCAGTTGCGGTGTTTGAAGCGCCAGCTGTCGTTGCCGGTCTCGATGATATCGCAATGGTGGGTGGTGCGATCGAGCAACGCGGTGGTCATTTTGGGATCGCCGAACACCGTGGGCCATTCGCCGAATGCCAGGTTGGTGGTGATGATCACTGAGGTCTTTTCGTAGAGTTTGCTCATCAGGTGGAACAGCAACTGGCCGCCGGAGCGAGCAAACGGCAGATAACCCAGTTCATCAAGCACGACGAGTTCGATGCGGCTGAGTTGGGCAGCGAGTGCGCCGGCCTTGCCGATGCGCGCCTCATCCTCGAGCCGGGTGACCAGATCAACGGTGTTAAAGTAGCGGCCACGGGCGCCTGCGCGCACGACGCTGGCGGCAATGGCGATTGCCAAGTGAGTCTTGCCGGTTCCGGTGCCGCCAACCAGTACGATATTGCGCCTGCCGGGCAGGAATGATCCGGCGTGCAGCGCGCGGACCAGTTCCTCGTTGATAGGCGTACCGTCGAACACGAACGCATCAAGATCCTTGATCACCGGCAGTTTGGCCGCACTCATGCGGTAGCGGATCGAGGCGGCGTGACGGTGGGCGGCTTCGGCGCGCAGCAGATCGGTCAGGATCTCGGGCGTGGTGCGCTGGCGTTGCACGCCAGTGGTTACCGCCTCATCGAACGCGCTGGCCATTCCCTTGAGGCCCAGCGCGCGCATGGCGTCGATCATCTCATGCCGCTGCATTGTGGCCTCGCACCGTATCATAGATCGCGCAATCGGCGCGGGGCGGATGCTTGAGCTTGAGGTCGACCACCACGCTCATTGGCTGATCTGCTGGCGGTTCGCGGCGGCGCGCCAGAATATTGAGGATCACCTCGTCGCTGGCAGCGCCGGTATCGAACGCTTCGCCGATGGCGGCCTCGACAGCCTCCAGCCCATCGGTGGATATGGCAGCAAGCACGCGGACAAAACGGCGATCGGCTTCGTCCCCACTGCCCAGCTTGCGCCGCAACCGGGCCAGCGCTGGTGGCAGCGCCCAGTCAAGGAATGGTGCGCCGTTGCGCAGGGCGCCGGGTTTGTGCACCAGCACCGGCAGATAGTGCCATGGATCGTAAATCGTGCGGTCGCGCCCAAAGCAGCGCGGGTGTTCGGCGACGATCTCGTCCCCCAAGCGGACTATGATCCGGTCGGCATAGGCGCGCACCTGAACCGCACGGCGCACCGTCCGCGCCGCCACAGAATAGCGGTTGCGGTCAAAGCTGATCAGGCATGTGCCGGTGACCGCGTGGCTCGTCTCGTGAAAGCCGTCGAACGGCGACAGCATCGGTTGCAGTACGGGCCGTTCGGCCTCCAGCGCCTGCGCGACAGTCATGTCCTTTTGCTCGGGATGCGCGTGCATCGCGGCCCAGCGCAGACATTCTGCCTCAAGCCACCCGTTCAGTTCCTCGATGCTGGCGAACTTCAGCCGAGGCTGGAAAAAGCGGCCGCGGATCGTCTGGACCTGGTTCTCGACCTGCCCCTTCTCCCAGCCTGCCGCTGGCGAACAGGCGGTCGGCTCGACCATATAATGATCGGCCATGACCAAAAACCGGCGGTTGAACACGCGCTCCTTGCCAACAAAGACCGTCGTCACCGCGGTCTTCATGTTGTCGTAGATGCCGCGCAACGGCACCCCGCCGAAGAACGCAAAGCCGCGGGCATGGGCGTCGAACACCATCTCTTGCGTCTCACGCGGATAGGCTCGCACATACACGGCCCGCGACGCGCATAGCCGCATGTGCGCTACCTTCACGCGCATCGGCTTGCCTGCGATCTCTACATCCTCGTGGCTCCAGTCGAACTGGTATGCCTCGCCCGGCTTGAACAGCAGCGGAATGAACGCGGGCACGTCGCCGCCGGGATCCTTGCGTCGGCCATCCGCCCAGCGCCGGGCGTAGCGCCGCACTGCATCATACGAACCCTCGAACCCTTCTCGCAGCAGCAGATCGTAGATCCGCGTCATCCGCAGCCGGTCACGCCGATGCCGCGCTTCGTTCTCGCTCAGCAGCGTATCGAGCTGCTCCTGAAAGGGTCCGATCCGAGGCAGCGGCTGAACCGTGCGATGATAGTCAAACGCACCTTCCAGAGCATTGATCGCCTTGCGCACCACCTTGCGTGACAGCCGCAGATCCCGCGCGATCTCCCTGATCGCCTTGCCACCTGCGTGCTCGCGCCTGATCCGTACAACTGTCTCCACCACCAACATCCCGATCTCGCCACCTGAAAAACCAGGCTGCTGTCTAAACCATCGGAATGGTGGTTCCCTTTTGGACGCCGATCACCCCGCTAACCGGGTCCTTTTTGCACGCCGATCCACACAGAGAAAGTTGGATCTGCGCGGCCTGGCAGGGCTGCGAACCTTGCTTGAACGTATCTGGGGATCGAAGCTGCCGCCGATCGAGTGAAACGCTGGGGCACTTGCCGTTCGATCGCGTGTTGGACGGCTGTGGTCAGCGCTATTTATATCAACACCTTCACCACCTTCTCCTTCACCTTAATAATGCCTTCCCCCTCTATGCCCTTCCCCTTTATCCCTTTCCATCAACCCTCCTTCGCCTAGCCAGAATCCATTGATTTTTAGAAGCAGAGACTTGTCGGCGGGGCGTCCGATGCTGGGGGAAATCGCGTAGCCGGTGGCGGGTATATTCAGCCGCATTTATCAATAGGTTACGAAGGTTTATTTCCGTTTGTTACTTCCGAGCGTTTCCGTTTCTTGATTCTGAGGGTGCGACAATCTTATCCCCGTGCTCGCAAAACCAGCGTAGGAAGCGGTCGTCGAATAGCGGCCCTTCCTCCTTGATCGTCATGTCGGGGAATTCGTTCAACGCGGACCAGCCACGCCGGGCCGAATCATCGAGCGCGCGCGACACGCCCATACGTTTGACGGAAATCTCCCCTTCGAAGCTGATCCTCATGTTCGCCCTCTCTTTGAACGTGAGGGACGCTTGAGGGTTGGCCCGATCAAACCACATGACGCCGGCATCCAGCCCCTTCATCACATACCGAAACCGGGCCCACTGACCTATTACATTACGTCCGTCCCTGGGTTGGATCAGCATGGTCCGAATGCCATTTGCATCGACCAATGGACCGCCCACGATCCTCGCCAATGTCGCGGCAGCATATTTGCGAAATCTTTCGGCCAGATTGGGCGGGATGTAGAGGTTGATATGAGTGTGAAGGCCGAAGCGATCTCCACGCTCCATGACCCACATGTACGCGGCCCATTCGTCGTTCCGGTCGAACCAGCGCCGGATCGCGTCGAGGAAGGCCGTCTGGTGGCGCAAAACCTCATGATCGCCGCGTATGCCCTGCAATGACCATGTGATGTCCAGGGAGGAGTCGAGCACCCGCCCCAAACAGTTGGCAAAGGCTACGGCGTGATAGGCCTTGTAAAGCTGTCGCGCACGCAACGACCGGCTGACCCCCCACTGCGCCCAGGCATGTTCGTAAGCGCGACGGCTTTGACCGTAGATAATGCCAAGCATCGCAGCATAATGCTTTTCGCCACGGACACCGTTGAAACCACCATTTTCATGCGCAAGGTCAATTCCTCCCTCATGACAATGGCGCAGCCAGCCCTCTCGGTCTGCAAAATCATCACGGGTGAGGGGGCGTTCTTCTTTGTCCATTCAGCAGTTGTGCCGCGATGGGCCTAAAACATCGTAAAACGGGACGGCTGCGCGTTATGTCCTGCTGCCTCCAAGTGAATTCTCCTCGCCTGCAATTCCTGTCGGCATGGAGAACACACCTTGAAACGAACGCACCTACCCATCGTCCCTGATGCGGTCCTGACCCGATACCGGGTGAACGAACCCAACGACAACCGCTTTCGATCCTGCGCCCGCCTGCTCCAAAGCCTGTGGCGCGCCGGGCGTGAACTTCGCATCGGTCGGCACGTCCCGCCCAATGGCGAAAAGCGCTGGCTTGGCTCTCGGATCAGCGACACCGCCGCACGGCGCGGTGGCAACTTCATGTCCCCCGAAATCGCCCGGCTGGTCTGGCTGGAACATGCCTATCGCGAGCCTTGGGCGACCTCGGACGAGCAGCGCCTGTGGACCAACCTCCTGTCCAGCCATCCGCTGGTGTTCAATGCCTTTGGCCCGCTGCGGCTGGACGAATGCCTGGCGACCAACATGCTCCGCGCAATGTTTCCCGATCTGTCGGATGCAACGGCGGAGACAGTGCTGTTCGAGCATTCGCCGGGGCGCGGCTCGGACGACCTGACCGGGGACAACACGGCGTGGGATGCCGCAATCACTTATGTCCGCGCCGACGGTCGCAAGGGCATCATCGCGATCGAGATGAAATACAGCGAGAGCGGCTGGGAGCCTATCCGGGATTTGCGCGCCCGCTATGCCCATCTCCTGCCTGCAACTGGCCTGTTCAAAGACCCGATGGCACCAGAACTGCGGAAACGTCCGATCCAGCAGTTGATGCGAGAGCATGTCCTGCTCCAGGCTGCGATCATGCGGGGCGATTATGCCGAGGGCCGGTTCGTCGTCATCCTGCCTGAACTGAACCAGCCGATGCAGAACGCCTGCCAGCGCTATACCGCGCAATTGGCGCTGCTCTCCGAAGGCAAGGCTCCGTTCTCCACGCTGTCACTGGAGGCGTTCATCGACCTCATGCGGCATCAGGGCGACAAGGACTATGCCGAGGATCTGCACGAGCGCTACTGCCTGTGGGAACGGATCGACGACATCATGGAAGATGCCGTGCCTCCTGAACTGGCGGGAGGCAGCTAAGGCAATGAGCCTTCCCGATCGGCAATTCCTTCTGATCGGGAAGGCTCAGCTTTCAGACTGGCTTGGCGAGCATTTTCTGCGCGCTGGTCTTCACGAAATCAGAGATCGGCCCGGACATCATCTTGAGCATCATGGGAACCGACACGGTGCCGCGCACGACGGCATCCTCCACCACAAGCTGGACGGGAACAGTCTGCCCCATGGCGGTGATCTTCAGGTCCAGCGTGGTGTCCGTCGTCCAGTTGGAAACGACGGTGCCACCGCCTGGGATGTGCTGTTCCAGCTTGGGCAGCCCGGCTTCAATGCGCCGCTTTGCCTCGGTCGCGCCAAGGGTGTGGGGAATGTCGATGTCCATTGGCCGGTCCTATTTCTGAGCGGTTAGACCTAACGCTACCAGTCGGCGGATAGCCTCAGCTCGCGACGGAATATCGGATTGGGTTCTACGCCAATCATCTAGCATCGCCAGCCATTCGGGAGAGACGCGCATCTGGAAGGGCTGGGTCTTTTCTGGAGGCATGTAATCCGTGTAATTACATGGTTGACGCGGGTCAATGCTGCATGTAATTACATTCATGCGGAACAGCGAAAGGATTGGTACTCCCTTCGCCGTCCCTGATCGAAACCCCTGATGAAGAGGGAAGACGACTATGAACACCCTAACGCCCTCGCGGCGCAATGTCATGCGCGCGCTTGCTGCGATCACGACCGGCCTGCCGACGCTGGCCTATGCGACGCCAACACTGGTCTGCATCCCCAGGCCTGATACGACGGCATGGGACAGCCTTGTAGCGGACTATCGCGCCGCCACCTCAGTCATGAACGCGCACCCTTATGGGTCTACCTGCCCTTCGCACCCCGATTATGAGACGCTCTCCGCCGATCATGACCAATATCTTTGCCGCGCTGCCCGATCGCTCGACGCGGTGATGGAATACCCAGTCACCGATAACAGGATGCTGGCGGAAAAGATGGAGATCATGGTCGCGGAGTTCGGCGGCGATAATTTCGTCAGCAGCATTCTCGCCGATGCCCGCCGCCTTTCCGGACGGGGGCTGTCATGAGTTGGATCACCTTCAAGCAGCCGCACCCACTGGATGGCGTCTGGTCGCAGGCGCTGGATGCCGTCCAGAACGCTCAGACTGCAATGGACGATCTGGGGGCAGACTTCACCGATGAGGAATTGGCAGAAGCAGGGGATGCGGTAACTGCTGTCCTGAACGTCGTCTGGGCGCTGCCTGCCCGGAACCTATCAGACAGCCTGATCAAGTTTAGCCTTGCCGGGGTAGAGGATTCTCCCCGCACCGACTGCGACATCGGCGCGATCCTGATTGAGGCCATTGGGCTTTTGGACGCCAGCGTTGCCCGTGGTGAGAAGCTGCGCGGGATAATGCCCGACCTGCTGGAAGGAGTGATCCTATGATCGCCTTGCAGGAACACCCGGCGATCGTCCGCGACGACGTGGCATTCGATCCCGGCCAGTGGCTCACCCGCTATGTCGAACTTGGCGGCGGCTATGCCATGGTTGGGGATACGGTCTGGCTGCATTGGCTGCTGAACGGCGCTGCGGAGGAAGCGGCAATTCTCTCCCATGAACGCATCGTGCGCGGTGACGCTGATCGTCGCAATGCCGTCAAAGCGCTCATCATGGAGCGCGTCAGCCGGGAGATGGTCGAATGATCGCCTATCGCCAGAACTATGCCGCGCTGCAATTCACGCCCAAGCCGAGAAAGAAGGCCATCCGGCGTGATCCCCGTCCGCGCCTGGACACGCCGAAAGGCGCTGCGGCTCCGATACCGTCATTCCTGCTGGAGCGGATTGCCGCCGCCATCAAGATTGGTTCGGTCCGTGAAGCCGACTTTGGACGGATGGTGAACCGCGATCCCAATCTTGTCGGTGATCTCTATGCAGGGCGAAAGGTGCGGTCGGGCACGTTGTCCCGCATCATCGAGACGCTTGATCGGATCGAAGGAGGGCAGGGCAATGGCTAGTCGCGCTGCCGCCGCCGATGGATACAAGCCCCGGCACTATCGCGGCTGGCGTCGGAACCGCGACCGGCGACGCTCGATCGCGGGCGGATCGTTGGAAGGGATGCGGTGATCCCGTCCATGCCGCGCCCGGCGCTTGCCCGTCTTGTTCAGCAGGCCATCGATCGGATGGACGACATCGACGCTGATGCCGACCTTGAGATGAGTGGCGACGAATTCGACGGCTCTCTGGGCGAAGATGATTTCTGCTGCCACGATGCCGGGTCGGCTCCTGGGCCAGGATGCTCGCTTAGCGATGCCGCTGAGGATGAGGATGAGGAAATTGGTTCGGCAGAGCAGGGTCAAGCCGCCATCGTTTCGATCACCCGTGGCAGGTCCACCAAACGTCGTGCTCTTTGACGACGGCTGCTCATCGGGGAAGGAGGACTGAAATGAACGTGCAAATCAAGGCAAGCCGCCCAAAGAACTACGTCCACAATCCGGCGTTCACCCACGTCGAACAGATACCTGACGTTTACGCCCTGGAGGGCACCGGCCCGTGCATGGAGCCGCTGGTAAGAGACGGTGATCTGCTCGTGTTCGATAAGAGGGAGGCGGTCGCTTCAGGGGATACGGTCAATATCTGGTTTCTTCCCGAACATACCAAGGAAGGCGAATCGCAAGGAATGCTTATGCGTCTTGTATGTGGCTTACCTCCTGAAGATGTCAGAGCAGCGCTAATCGGCATGGCCGTCGTGATTGTGGACCAACTCAATCCGGTTCGTCAGTTCCATATTCCAGCCGCACACATCCTCGCGATCCATAAATGCGTAGGTTTCGCTGACATTGATGTTCATGGAAAAGCCCAGGTGCGGCCGCAGCCGTCCCCTCCGCGACAGCCTTTCGATTACGAGTTGACGGACAGGACGGAGGGAGGCTTGGCCACCTGAGCAGGCTAGACGCCCAAAAACACCAAACAGTCTCGCCTCGGCCCCAAGCGGGTCGGGGCGTTTCGGCGTCCCGCCCACGCCGCCATCGCTTCCACGACAGCCTAGCCCTATCCAACAGTTTCACCGACGCACCATGGTGGATCGACATGTACCGCCGGGCATTTCCAAAGCTCGCCTCTGCTGTCGCCGTGCGAAACGACGGATGGGCGCAGCGCGGCGGCATCGATCGTGTCCTCACCCTGGACTGCGGCCGGACCTATACCGTGGACGAGAAAGTCCGCATGGAGGACTGGCCCGACATCCTGTTGGAGCGATGGAGCGACGAGGTCCGACGCATCCCCGGCTGGGTGCAGAAGCCTTTGGCATGCGACTTCATTGCTTATGCCTTCGCGCCATCAGGCGTCTGCTACCTGCTGCCGGTTGTCCCGCTGCAGCGCGCCTGGCGTCAGCATGGTAAGGAATGGATCAGGCGGTACGGAACGCGGCGGGCGCAGAATGTGGGCTATGTCAGCGTGAGTGTGCCGGTGCCGAAGGATGTGCTGCTAATGGCGCTGGCCCAAGCAATGATTGTAACGGCAAACTGAACGCCCCTAGTTCAGTCGCATTGTTGACATGTAAGAGGCCGACCTCTACGGTGATTCAGCATGAGGATCGAATTCGCCGATGCCGACTTGCAGCGCATATGCACCGATGAAGCTCACAAGCTTGGGCTTCCATTTGCGGTGATTCACGCGGCCCGTCGCCGCCTGGTGCAGCTGGAAGCGGCCTTGGATGAGAGGGATCTAAGGAATTTGAAAAGTGTGCACTACAAGAAACTGCAGGGTTGCCAGGATGGAAGGCGAAGCGTCCGTATCAACGATCAGTACCGAATTGTCTTTCGTTTGCTCGAAAATGAGCGGCCGCCGACCATTCAAATTGTCGCTATCGGCGACACGCATTGAGGGAGATCGGAAATGACGATTGCGTCTTGTCTGATTGATGTTCCTCATCCCGGCGAGTTCATCCGGGAGGAACTGGACGCGCGCGGCTGGTCCCAGCGCGATCTCGCATATATTCTTGGCGTGCCCGAGCAGGCCGTGAACCTCATCACTTCTGGCAAGAGAGGCATCAGCCCAGAAATGGCGAAGGCGCTTGGTAAGGCGTTCGATGTCTCTGCCGACTATTTTGCCAATCTCCAGCAAGCTTATGAGATGGCCAATGCTCGTGCGCCTGACCCGGCTGTAGAGCGTCGGGCTAAGCTGCAAAATGCTTTTCCGATCCGGGAGATGATCAAACGCGGGTGGTTGGCGGACACCGACATCGGGCTACTTGAAGCCCAGGTCATGCGGTTTTTCTGCAAGAACGATCTGGCTGATGTCCCTCATATGGCCCACGCGGCGAAGAAGGCGGATTACTCGGAAACCAGCCCATTCCAGTTGGCATGGCTGTTCAGGGTTCGCCAGATAGCCGCCGAAATGGTGGCCCCTGTATATTCAGCCGCCAAGTTGAGGGCTCTTGTGGCGGACCTTCCGCGCTACATGAAGCATGCCGAAGAAATTCGGCATATGCCGCGCCTGCTGGCGGAGTGTGGGGTGCGTTTCGTGATCGTGGAGACATTGCCGAAAGCGAACATCGATGGCGTGTGTTTCTGGCTAGACGACAATGCACCGGTAGTGGGGCTGACTACCCGGCACGACCGCATCGACAATTTTTGGTTCGTGCTGCGCCACGAGCTTGAACATGTGCTCAATGGCGATGGTCGGGGCGAACTGAACGGCGAGCAGATCGATGTTGATCTTGAAGCTGCTGGTGGTCGGGACGATCTTCCCCCCGCCGAACGCAAGGCGAACGCGGCAGCGCAGGATTGCTGCGTTCCGGCGACTGAGCTGGAGTCCTTCTATACTCGGAAATACCCGTACATCGCAGAGAAGGATGTGATCGGGTTCGCTGGCAGGCTTGGGCGACACCCGGGCATTGTCGTTGGCCAGTTGCAAAGACGCATGGATCGATATGATTGGCTGACCCGCCATAAGGTCAAAGTGCGTCAGTTTCTGATGGGTAACAGCGTCGTTGACGGATGGGGCGATGTTGCTCCGGTTTCGCTTTGAGGAGCGGGAATATGCCGACTTACAGAGAGCAACTGCAGCGTGTCTGGCACGAGTTCGAAAAGGAGAACGGTCAGGTTCCTGCCACCGCCCGCGAGGCTGTTCAGTGGGGCGTGCAGAAGCGCATGATCGAAGTGCCCGAGGTCGATCCCTTAGCAAAGCTTGCGGAAGACATGTCCACGGCGCTTCGGGAAGAATATGCGACCGATCGCGAAGGGCGACGTTATCGTGTCAACCATGCCGTCCGCCTGACGCGGGGCGGGGTCCAACACACCTTCTGGGCCATGATGGCTGATGCGCCTCGGGAGCATATGCAAAAGGCATTCATCCAGCGGCGCGAGCAAATCGTAGGTGATTGCGTCCAGCTTTCTACCGACGTGGAAGCATATAATGCCATGCGGTCAGAGCAGGAACCGATCCAGATGCTGCTCGATTTCCGCGACGACGTAGAGGAGCGCCGTTATTGGGATGGCCGCAAGGCTGCTTAGGACGGAGCGAGCGATCTCTCAATCGAACGATCTTGGCGCTCTCCATTTCTCTCGATACGGAGAGCCAACGTTCGCGCCTCTAAAATTTGTAACTTCCGGCGCAGATGCCGAGATCATTCAATGTGTCGTCGAATCCGCGCCTCGGTCGCGGTTCGACGACATGGTAGCGTAGAATGTAGGACTAATTATGCAGATAAAACCCGGTCTTTGAGCAGTTTAGGGAAATGAGCATTTTTCCCCCGCTGGCCTTCAAAGCCGAGGCGCGAATAAATTTCACCGCCGATACCTGGGAGCACATTCCCATGATCATCTTTTTCTGAATCGGTAGCTAGTAACCAATATTCGAATTTATCAGCAATTTCTGCCTCAAACTCGGATGATAGACGCTTTTCAGCACCCTCCAGAATTACAGGTGCCATAATATGAATGCGATCGGGATGCGCATCTTCCAACAGGTGCATCAAGTTTGTTTTGACCACACATGCGCCTGATATGATAGATTTTACGACTAACAAATGGTCGAGATGTGCCGGAAGTGGTTCCCTGTACTCATTTGTAATTGTCGCAACGTCGAGCCACCGTAGATCAGCAGCTTTCTTTCTCGTGTTCCAGAAGCACGCAATTCCTGTCTTGGCACCCGCCTCATCTAAGGCCTGGGCAATACCAGCGGCTAAAAAGTCAGCATCTTCCACTGTCACTGCTAGATAGACAGTTTTCCCAGCAACGTTCGAACGCTCTGCAAAACAGCGTCCAAGCGCCTTGCCTACCAGCGTCATAACATCGCCGTACTCAGACGGAGGCAATGAAGTGTCCGCTAGTCGCGCCAATGCCGCCACAATATCTTCACCAGCAGCATGAGCTAGCTTCGAAAGGGTTCGATTGCCACTCATACATGCGCCTTGAAAATGGCAAAAAACTCAAAGAAATCTGTAGCCTGAGCGTGAACCAAGGCGGTTAGAAACGCTCCGAACTCCGGGGTGTGGCAATGATATTCCGCCCATCCCTTCATCGTATGATCTCCAAATCCTTGATACTCAAAACCGAAAAAATTCTTGGTGACATAGAATCGCAAATACTCGATCTTGTCGAGTGCATTTTTTGCCTCCATGGGAATCTCAAAGGCAGGCAGAAGAGGGGCAACTATGCCGCCGGGTCCTTCAGCAGCCCGGTTTATCAGCTCCTCAAGGGATTGATCTCCGCGAGACTGAGCCCAAACTCCGACCAGCATACGCCAAATTTGTTCCCTCACCACTCGCTCTGGATCTCTTGGGCTTAAAAGGTCCAGTGCGACCGCGAGGTCCGGCCGGTTAGCAATCAGAGCCGTATCTGGAAAGCCTTCAGGGAATTGAACAACCTCAACGTTAGATAGATCTTGAGGACGGGAGGAGATAAGAGAGGCGCGACGCCCTTCGTCGGAAACGACTAAGCGATAATCGGCTTTAATTTCACATGCCGCATCTAACTTCATTTGTAGCCGGAAATCATCAGCTAGAGCATGGTCCCCGCCGTTCCAAGCGGCAGCGCCACTCTTCAACTGCTCAAGAGTTCGCTGGTCTTGGCGAGATATGATGAAATCATCCACGAACGACAGCACCTGGTCGTGGAAGGTAACCCCTTCCCCGAGTGTGCCCGTTTCGAACGCTTTTGAGGCTTCGAGCGCGATGCGGTAGGCACCATAAAGTATCTCGAAATCGCGCCCCTTTGCGCTCGACCTGCCGCCTCGATTTTTGTTCCGCGCGTAGGTTAATCCGTCGTCGCCGACTGCTGCGGCAATTTTTGCAGGATCGTACATACCCGAGGCGATACAGCATCACGGCACAATGCGATAGATTTCGCGTAAGCCCGTTCGCAATTTCCCCAGATCGGGATGGAGCGCTTCGCGCTACCAACAAATTTGGGGGCCAAATTGGGGGCCATGCTGAGATCCGTAATCAAAGATAGTTAGCAAATATGGCATTTTTGTCCATCAATACGAATCCGTCTCCGGGCACCATTTTTCCCCAACCTGTAAATGCTGGCCAGCGCACCCTCCTGTGTTGCGCCCATCCTGCGACACCCTTAGCGTTGGCACATCTTTCCCTTCGCGTGAGTGTCCGTTTTCCCGATGCGCCTGCTTGCCTGCTGCCTTTTCGTCCTGCTGTCGATCCTGCCCGGCATGGCCAGCGCGATCCCCGCCAACCGCCCTACGCCCGGCCCTACACCGGGCAATGTGCGCGTCGCGATCGACACGTCGGTCGGGCGGATCATCGTCGCGGTGGACACCCGGCGCGCGCCGCTAACCTCCGCCAATTTCCTGACTTATGTGGATGATGGCCGGTTCGACGGCGTGACTTTCTATCGCGCGGCCCGGCGCAAGAGTGCGCCGCAACTGGGGCTGATACAGGGCGGGATCGACAGTGATGCACGCCGGTCGCTGCCCCCCGTCGCGCATGAACCGACCAGCCGGACGGGCATCCGGCATCTGGACGCGACCCTGTCGATGGCGCGGCCCGATCGCCCCAATTCGGCGATGGGTAATTTCTTCATCACCGTGGGACCGACCCCCAATATGGACGCGCGGGGCAGCTATATCGGCTATGCCGCGTTCGGCCATGTCGTTGCGGGCATGGACGTGGTGAAGAAAATCCTGGCCGTGCCGACCTGTTGCGGGTCGGGACCGATGCGGGGGCAGATGATCGTCAAGCCGATCACCATATTGCGCGCAAAGCGGCTGGATGGCGTTGCCAAACCGTCGCGCGGGGTAAAACCCTGGCTGATCGGCCTGAACCGCGCCAAGGCACGATAGCGGCAGGTCAGGCGAACGCCGCCTGCCCCTTCATCCATTGGCGGGCGCCCGCACGCGGAGGCCGGGCCTGAATTTTCTTCCATGCCTGTTCGTGGAAGAAGAAGGCCACCGCATTGATGACCGGCTCGACCAACGCAATCCCGCCCGCCAGCGCGAGCGATCCGGTCATGAGATAAGCGACGGTGAAACCGACGGTCAGGTGAATGGTCAGATATGTGCCTGTCTTGATGAGGTCCAGCGACATGGGGATGCTCCTTGTTGCGATCTATTTAAGAATCGTTCGCAACTTGCGCCAACAGCTTTTTCCGCTGGCTCTGATCGCATCGGGCGATGATGGGTCATGACTGCGGCTTTGCGGTAACAGCACTGTTGCATTTGTTGCAATCGTAAACTCACGCTTTGCGATTGTTACAACAGCATGACAGGAGCATAGGCCCGGTCCGCCCAGTCGGGCGACAATCGATACTCAATCAAGGAACGAACATGCGACAGGCCTTTCAGGGCGCGGCGCTGGTAGTTGCGGTCGGCGTACAGATGCTGACCTTCTATTCGGTGCTATACGCCTGAGCGCACCCCGCGCTCCTATAATATCCCGATCTTTCGGAACATGAAAAGGCCGCCCGTGGCATATGCCGGGGCGGCTCTTTTATTATCCGCTGACTTTGGTAGACCGCAATCAACCTTCGGCGATCCAGCCCGCGAGCAGATAGGCCACGACACCGACCAGTCCGAGCGCGCAAAGCGTCAGCAGCACAAGCGCCACACGCATCAGCGTGACGTCCAATCCGGTACGGTTGGAAAGGCCCGCGCATACGCCCATGATTTTGCCGTTGCGGCGGTCGAGAGTGAAGCTGTTGTTCATGTGACTGACCTTTTCAAAAATGCGATGGATGGATTCAGGCGATCGGTGCCAGCGGCACTGCGGCACCGATGAACAGGGTGGCGACGATGACGGCACCGACAAAAGCGGTTGCGGCGGTCTGGATGCGGGCGATGGACATGGTGGAAACTCCCTGATGTTACTGGCCGACCGATGCGGCCTTGATGCCAACTGGTATTGCAGAAGCCGTGCCAATTTGCCGTTTCGGCAGAAATGCGCCACTTTCAGCGCCGCACCCACGAACAACGCCTGTTACAATTTCAGGATGTTGGTGAAATTCACGAATATATGGGCCAATTTTTTCAGGATGCCGTCATGACCATCCCCTTATTTGTCTATGGCACGCTGCGCAGGGGCTTTGACGGGGCGATGGCCCGGCAGTTGCGCGCCGCTGCGTGCTATGTCGGATCTGGCACGGTGGCTGGTCGGCTCTACCGCATTGCCGACTATCCGGGGCTGGTGCCGGGACCGGACGGGCAGGTTGCTGGCGACCTGTTCGCGCTGGACGATCCGGCAGCCACACTCGCGCTGCTGGACGAATATGAGGAATGTGCCGCCCATCACCCGCAACCGCATGAATATCGTCGTGAGCAGCTGGTGGTTGAGACGGCAGATGGTCCGGTTACGGGATGGACCTATATCTATGCACGCGATGTCGCGGGATTGCCGCTGATCGCCGGTGGCGACTTTCTGGCAGGATGAGGGACGCCAAACCGCACGCCCCTCCCCCCTGATATTTATTTCTGCTTCATCGCCTCGACGGCGGCCAATGTGTTTTTCACATGGCCGGCATAGCTCATTTCCGAATGGACGAACGCGATGCGGCCCGACGGCGCGATGACGTAAGACGTGCGATCGGTCATGCCCGGCCGCATTTTCAGCGCCACGTCATAGCCCGACACAATGCCCGGTCCGGCCGAAGCGACCGCAAACTTGCCCGCACATTCCTTGGTCGAAAAGGAAACCAGATCATCGACCGAATCAGCCGACATACCGATGACCGTTGCGCCAGCCGCCTTGAACTTGTCGATATTGTTGGCAAATTCGCGCGCCTCGGCCGAACAGCCCGGCGTGAACGCCTTGGGGAAGAAATACAGCACGACCGGGCCACGCTTCAACTGATGCGACAGGGTCAAGGTGAAGGTCTTGCCCGCCTGCGCGCCGCGCGTGGTGAAATCGGGCGCCTTCGCCCCGATGGCGAGGGCGGCCATCGCGCCGCTCGACCCCAGCAGGGCCACCGTGGCAGCGGCGAAAAACAGGATCGGGCGCTTCATCATCAGGTTCCTTGGCAATCGGGGATATGATCAGGTGATGGCCGCAATGCGCGCAACGCGCAAGTCGGCCTGAAGGGAATCGTCAGGGCAGGAACCAGTGAGCCAGTCACAGGTTCCTGTTAACATGCGCGCGCTGACCATCCTCCTGCTGCCGATCCTGCTTTCCGCCTGTTCTGGCGACGATCCGCCACAGCGCAAGGATGCCCGAGACACGCCGCCCGCCACCGATTTGGCGACAGCGAGGGAGACAGTGCCTGACGTTTCGCCAGCCCCGGAACCGATAAAAATTCCCGTTCTTCTTCAAGGACATTGGGCCGGCCTGAACGAGCAATGCGACGACAGGCGCGCGGTGCTGGAACTGACCATTTTGCCCGACCAGCTGGTCTTTCATGAAAGCGTCGGGACGGTCCAATCGGTAACCGGGCAGGCCGACGGCACATTCGCGGTAAAGGCCGCCTTCACGGGCGAAGGGCAAAGCTGGACCCGCACCCTGTCGATGGATGCAACGGACGACGGACAAAGGCTCACCATCGTCCATGACGCTGTCGCCATCACGCGCAAACGCTGCTGAACGCTTCCCCCGCCGTCCATCGCCCGCTACAGCCGGGCGATGATCGGCCGCCTTACCCTGAGCGATTTCCGCAACCATGCGGATGCGCTGATCGTGCCAGATCACGCTTTCATCCTGCTGACTGGCGACAATGGCGCGGGCAAGACCAATATATTGGAAGCGGTGTCGATGATGGCGCCGGGCCGTGGCCTGCGCGGCGCGGCGCTGGACGCGATGGCGCGGCAGGACGGACCGGGCGGCTTTGGCGTCGCTGCCGAAGTGGACGGCGTAGTGCTTGGCACCGGCGTCACGCCGCAGGCAGCGGGACGGCGGCAGGTGCGGATCGGCGGAGTGGCGGCATCGGCCAACGCGCTGGCCGACCATCTGTCGATCGTGTGGCTGACCCCGGCGATGGACCGGCTGTTCCTCGACAGCCCCGGCGGGCGGCGGCGCTTTCTGGACCGGCTGACACTGGCACTGCACCCGGCCCATGCCGGGCATAGCGCGCGTTATGATGCGGCGATGCGGGCGCGCAACCGGCTGCTCGCCGACCTGCGCCGGGCCGACCCGGCCTGGCTGACCGCGCTGGAAGCGCAGATGGACGAACATGGCAGTGCGCTGGACGCGGCCCGGCGCGATCTGGTCGATCGGCTGAACGCGCGGCTGGCCGACCAGCCCAACGCACCGTTCGCGCGCCCGCTGATCGCGATAGAGGGGGATGCCGCCGCCGCCGACACCGAACCGCTGGGGTTGCGTCTGGGCCGCGAACGGCGGCGCGACGCGGCGGCCGGGCGCACCCTGTCCGGCCCGCATCGCCACGACCTGAACGTCATTCACATCGCCAAGGATCAGCCCGCCGCGCTCTGTTCCACCGGCGAACAGAAGGCGTTGCTCCTGTCGATCCTGCTGGCCCATGCGGCGCTGGTTGCCGACCATCGCGGCCAGCCGCCGGTGCTGCTGCTGGATGAAGTCGCCGCCCATCTCGACCCGTCGCGGCGGGCCGCGCTGTTCGACCGATTGGCCGCAACCGGGGGGCAGGTGTGGATGACGGGGACAGAATCCAGTCTTTTCAGCGAATTAACATCATCGACCAGACTCACCGTAACCGCCGGCCATGTTTTTCGTTCCGCAACATAACGCACTACCGCAACGATTCATCGCCCGGCGGTTTTCAAGTCGGCCTGCGTCTGCCCTAAAGCGGCCATCGGGGTTTACCAAAAACCTAAAAGAATAAGTCGGGGTCGCAATCGCATGATCGTTGGTTTTCGGGCGCTTTTCGCAGCCACTATTCTTGCGCTCTCGACCCTGATCGTTTCGCCTGCGACCGCCGGAGTTCTCCAGTGCGCACCCTATGCCCGGCAGGTGTCCGGCATCCAGCTTTTCGGCAATGCCAACAGCTGGTGGGGTCAGGCGCAGGGCCGCTATGATCGTGGTAACGAACCCCGCGTCGGTGCCGTCCTCGCCTTCTCGTCCAGCCGTTCCATGCCCGTTGGCCATGTCGCCATGGTCAGCAAGGTGGTCAGCGATCGCGAAGTGCTGCTGACCCATGCCAACTGGTCCTATCGCGGCGGTATTGAGCGTGATGTGCGCGCGGTGGACGTGTCGGCCAACAATGACTGGTCGGACGTGCGCGTATGGTATGGCCCGATCGGCGGTCTGGGCCTGCGTTCCAACCGCGCCAACGGCTTCATCTATGCCGACGCGCCCAAGGCAATGGACAAGCCCGTGCAGATCGCATCGGCCGCCGGTATCCGCGCCGCCTTCTGATCCATCCCGACCCGTTTTCCGGTCGGTTTCCGGGCGCTTAACCTCTTCCTAAATATCCCAGTCTAGACCCGACCTCGGTGGGGCGATTCTTGTTTTTTTCAGGATCGCGCAAATGATTCGATGGTTTCGCTGGGCGGCTTTTTGCGTGCTGTCCGGCTTTATGACTGCGCCTGCTTTTTCAGCGGCGCTGCAATGCGTGCCTTATGCCCGGATCGTATCGGGCGTGGCCATTCGCGGGGATGCGCTGACCTGGTGGGAACAGGCAGAGGCAGCCTATAAGCGCGGACACACGCCCAAAAAGGGCGCAGTCCTTGCCTTCCGTCCCAACGGCCCGATGGTGCTGGGCCATGTCGCGGTGGTCAGCCGCGTGCTGGACGACCGGCGCGTGCTGATCCGCCATGCCAACTGGTCCGCCCCCGGCGCGATCGAGGAGGATGTGCTGGCGATCGACGTGTCGGACAGCGGCGACTGGAGCGAAGTGCGGGTGTGGCACAGCCCCACCGGCCAGATGGGCGCACGCACCAATCCGACCTTCGGCTTCATCTATCCGGCCAAGGCGAAGCTGCACGACTTCACGCCCGATCCGGCGCTGGGCAGCTTCATGCGTTTTGCAAAGGTCGATCCGGATATGTGGGACGGACAACAGGTTCCGCCTATGCGCCGCGCGGTGCAGCAGACCCCGCCCCTGACGCTGATGGCGCAGGCAAAGCCGGCCAAGCCCCGCCGCGCGCCCGCGCCCCGGCTGGAAGCGGACCCGTTCATCGTCGAATATGCCGACAATGCCCCATCGCAGCGCACGCTGAGCGCGATCATCGCCGACGTGAAGCGTGAGACGATGATGAACTGAGCGCCCGCCTGGAAGATCGGCGGGCGCGCCGACGCTTATTCGGCGTCGGTGGGCTTTTCTGCTTCGGCCTCTTGCGCCGGGTTTTCGAACCAGGCTTCGACCGGGCCGGTCAGCTTGATCGTCAGCGGGTTGCCATGGCGATCGCGGCTCTTGCCCGCAGCGACGCGAATCCAGCCCTCGGACATGGAATATTCTTCCACATCGGTGCGCACCCCGTCCTTGAAACGGATACCGATGCCGCGTTGCAGGACGTCCATGTTGAAATGGGGGCTGCGCGGGTTGGTGGAAAGCCGGTCGGGGGGGGTGTCGCTCATGATGAAAATCCCTGTAAAGTTGCCGCTGCGCCTACTCTTTTGCCCGTCGCCCCGTCAACCACCCGCTCAACCACCCCGCGCGCCGTCGACATCGCAGAATATGCGGCGGATGACGCCGTCATTCACCCATGCGGCAAAACGCCCCTCCGCATCGGCCAGGCTGGCGAAGGGATAGGCAACGGGCCGGTCGTCCACCGCGCGGCTGGCCGCGACCAGGCGGGCCATGGCGTCGGGCGCGGTCGTCAATATCCGCCCGCGCCGGTCGGTCGATGCGCTGTTGACGCCCACGACATGCCCGTCCTCGGCAAAAATCGGCCCGCCGCTGATCCCCGACAATGTGCCGTCGCCATCGGGTAGGCGGTTGCGTTCGGCCCATGCCAGCACTGGCTGGGTCAGGTCGCTGCGCCCCCGCCGGGCGCTGGCTTCCCCGATCAGTTCCGATACCACCAGCGTGGGTCGTCCGGCCGGAAAGCCCATATGATAGCCCAGCGATCCGAGTGCAGGGGGCCGGGCGGACAAGGGCAGCGCGCTGTCGCTGGCCAGCCCGTCGCGCACCATCGCCGCGTCCGCCTCCCGGCTTTCGATCACCTGGGACACGGGCCGGGCAAAGCCGCCATCGTCCAGCCCGATGCGGGCGCAGCCATGGGTAACATGTTCAGCGGTCAGCCATGCGCCGTCGCGATCGACCGCAAAGGCCGTTCCCATCGAATCGGCCGGGCCACCGGGGCGATCCTCTATGACGAATTGTTCGTCGCTCCATTGCGGCAGCGGGCGGCGGGGCGAGCGCGGGTCGAATGTTTCCACGTCCAGCGGCGGCACCGGCGCACCCTGCCCGAACCAGGCGAGCAGCAACAGGCCGCCCAGCGCAAAGGGAAGGCAGCCACAGCCGCCACGCGCCACGGGACTTACCCGGCCACGGCGGCGGCGGTCAGGCAGGCGATCGCTGCCTTCATCATCGCCAGAAAGATCGCGGCGGACCGCTCGTTCGCTTCGATCCGGCCGGACAGTGAACCGAGCAGGAAATCGACGAAGCGAAAGGCAATGAGTTGCAGGACCAAAGTGACGCTGCCCCAGATGACGATGTCCCACACATTGACTGACCCGGCCAGGCACAGCGCCAGCGGCACCGCCAGCCCGATCGCCGCGCCGCCCAGCGAAATGGCCGCCGCTTCATTGCCCGCGCGGATCAGGGCAAATTCGTCATGCGGGGTGATCCACAGATAGATGGCCAGCGCCGCCAGCCACACCAAAGTCGCGCTGCCCAGATGGAGCAGCAGGATGGGAAGGCCTGACAACAGGCTTTGGATTACGGGCATGGGATCGGTCATGCCCCCTCAAATGCCGCAACCCGCCCCAAGGTTCAATCGGGACGGGCCGCGGATGATATTTGTCAGCGACAGATGCGCACGCGCACGTCGCGGTCGCGATACCGATCATAGCGCCACTCGGTCCAGCAACGCTGGCGATAGCCCCTGTTGCCGCGCCAGTCGCGCCGGTCGCCGCGCCAGTGACGGCGATTGTCCCAACGGCGATCCCAGCCCCGATCATTGTCCCAGCGGCGATGATCGGACCTGTAATGCCGGTCGCCGCGCCAGCCGCCGTAATTCTGCGCCTGCGCCGGGACCGCGCCGCTCAGGCCCGCAATCGCCAGACTGGCCAGCGCCGCCGCTTTCCACACCAATTTCATCATGTCTCTCCTCATGCGGGCTTCGCCAGTGGATGGCGAAACCATGGAGGGAAGATGACCCGGCTCGACTGAACCGACCGCGAACGCCGTTGTAAGCGGGCGTTCAGTCAACGACCGCGCAGGTCCGCCTCGGCCTGC
Organism: Sphingobium sp. KCTC 72723; assembly: GCF_014280435.1. Lineage (NCBI taxonomy): Bacteria > Pseudomonadati > Pseudomonadota > Alphaproteobacteria > Sphingomonadales > Sphingobiaceae > Sphingobium > Sphingobium sp. KCTC 72723. The sequence goes on from NZ_CP060388.1 coordinate 2,379,253, forward strand.
TGCATATAATCGCGGGTGATGGGCAGGGTCCGGCGGTCGCGGGCATATTGGACCTGATAATTGACCATGCCGCCATGTTCGAACACTGTCGCCGCGCCCGCCAGATAGAAAGTCCACAGGCGAAAAAAACGCTCGTCATACAGGGCGATAATGTCCGCCCGGCGCGCCATCGCCCGTTTATACCATTGGCGAATCGTCAGGGCATAATGCAGCCGCAGCACCTCTACATCGGTGACCATCAACCGCGTGCCTTCGCTGCCCGCCACCATTTCCGACAGAGCCGGGATGTAGCCGCCGGGGAAGATATATTTCTGCGTGAAGGCGTCGGTCACGCCCGGTCCGCCCATCCGGCCGATCGTGTGGACCAGCATCACGCCATCGGGGGTCAGCAGGTCGTGGCACTGGTTGAAGAAGACGCGGTAATCGGCGGTGCCGACATGTTCGAACATGCCCACCGACACGATCCGGTCGAACGGCCCGGTCATGTCGCGATAGTCGATCAGTTCGAACCGCACATGGTCGGCGACGCCGGCTTCCTCCGCCCGTTGGCGCGCGACCTTCAGCTGTTCTTCGGACAAGGTGATGCCGGTGACGTCCACGCCGCAGGTGCGGTGCAGATACAGCGCCATCCCGCCCCAGCCGCAACCAATGTCCAGCACCTTCATGCCCGGCGTCAGGTGCAGCTTGGCGGCGATATGCGCCTTCTTGTCCTCCTGCGCCTGATCCAGGCCGATGCCCGCTTCATCGTCGGCGTCGGGCCAGTAGGCGCAGCTATATTGGCGGTCGCGGTCCAGAAACAGGGCGTAGAGCGCGCCCGACAGGTCGTAATGATGGGCGACATTCGCTTTCGCCCGCGCGCGGTGGTTGGCCTGCCACAATTTCTGGCGCGCCGCCTTGAACCCGCGTGTCAGCACGCCCTTCGCATCGATCGACCGGCCGCTTTCCCACGGATTGTTGGCGCGGATCATGGACACCAGTTCCATGATGCCGCCACCCTCTACACTCACGCGCCCGTCGATCCACGCTTCCGCCATGCCAAGGCGCGGGTCGCGCATGATGTCGAAAGCGACTCGCCCGTCATGCAGCCGCAGCGCCAGGTCGGAAAAGGCGAGATCGGAGCGGCCCACTGTAAAATGCCTGCCATCCGGGGTAAAGAAGGTGATCTGGCCGCGTGTGACCAGTCGCCGGACTATCCGCTCGAACACTGTCATGCCGACATTTTGTCAGGCGGACAGGCGCAGGTCAAATACCGGCATACCAGTCATAATCGGCATGATCTTCCCAAAAGCCGCCCTTGCCGCGCCCGATGCCGTCCAGCGTGGCGACTGCCTCTATCCCCATCAGATATTTGGCGTGCTTATAGCCCAATTGCCGTTCGACCCGCAGGCGCAGCGGCGCGCCGTTGGCGACGCTCAAGGGGCGATCGTTGAGCGCGAAGGCCAGGATCGTCTGCGGATGGAAAGCATCGATCAGGTCGATGCTTTCATAATAGGGCCGCCCGCCGCCCATATCATCGGCGCAGCGAAAGACGATGTAGCGCGCGTCCTGCCGCATCCCCGCCGCGTTCAGGATGGTGGCGAGCGGCACGCCGCGCCACTTGCCGATCGCGCTCCACCCTTCGACGCAGTCGTGCCGGGTGATCTGCTGACGGTGCGGCATCGCCTGCAATTGCGACAGCGAGATGGACAATGGGTTGCGAAAAAGCCCGCTGACCTGCAAGCGCCAGTCGGCAAAGCCGTTGCGCCATAACCCCTTATATTCAGGCGTATTGGGGTTCGAAGTGCCATTGGCGCGAAAGGTCGGCGACATCTGGTCGGGGCGAAATTCCTGCGCCAGCGCGTCGCGCGCCATCAGGCTGCGCTGCGCCCATTTGTGGAAATTTTCCGCCGAGAACAAAGCCTCGCGAAAGGACGCATGGGTGGCGAGCCGATCGCACCCCGCCAGCGTCGCGGTAGCCCCCAGCAACAAGGTGCGGCGGGTCAGGATCATGGCCGTTCCTCCGGCAGGCGGAAGCGGCCAGTTATCATCGACCGCACCTCATTAACCGGCCCGGCGAGCAGCACCATGGCGATATGAATGATGAAAAAGGCGATCAGCGCAAAGGCGGCGATGAAGTGGAGCGAGCGAGCCGATTGCCGCCCGCCAAACAGGTCCGCCAGCCAGGGCCAGGCCGCATTCATGCCCGGCGCCATGGTGAGGCCAGTGAAGATAAGCAGTGGCAGAAGCAGGAAAATCACCCCGATATACGCTCCCTTTTGCAGGACGTTATAGCGCAGCGCCGCAGCACCCGTGGGAAAGCGTAGCCGGGCATGGTCCTTGATATCCTGCCAGATATGGCGCGGGGTGACATCGGCGCGGGTCAGCGCCAGATCGCGGACGATATGGCGATTGCCAAGGCTCCAGAGCATATAGGCGAGCAACGCGAAGGCAAAGATCGGCGCGGCGGCCAGATGCCAGTGCCGCGACATCGCCAGACTATAATGCGCAGGCAGGGTCAGCCAGCCGGGGAAACGATCCAGCTCCAGCCAGGCATGATCGAAATTCGCGCCATAGACGCCCCAATAAAGGCGCGGGTGCGCGTTGAAGATGCCAAGGCCGCTGGTGAACAGGATATAGAGCAGCAGCGCGTTCAGCCAATGCCATAGCCGCGTCGACAGCCGGTGCCGCCTGACCATCATGCCCACCGGCGCGGCGGGTCGTAGGGCGACGGGCGGCGGGCCGCCATCTTCCGTGCTGCTGTCCATCGCACCATCCTACGCGATCGGCGCGGATATGCCAGCACCACCATCGGGCAAACGCCATTGTCACCAATTTGCAACATTGCGCTGAAATCATTTGAAATAAACATCCACCCCCTTTGCAAAGGAAAAGAGCGACCCTAGATGAGCGTTGCGAGATGTTGATGCACATCAAGCCCATGGATACTCCTGATAAGGGAGACAATGGATCGCAGGAGTCATGTATTTTTGGATGATTTCCTTGCATCTAACCTGAACGCCAGATGAATTTACAATAACTGGCTACAAGAAAAATAACGAGGACTTTATGAAAACTGTGATTTTCGCTGCGATTGCTGCTGCCTGCGTTTCGGCCCCCGCTTTCGCTCAGGACGCTGCGCCCTTTACCGGGCCGCGCGCAGGCGTGACCATGGGCTATGACAAGTTCGATGGCGAAGAAGGCTTTTCCTACGGCGTGACCGCCGGCTACGATCTGGCGCTGGCCCCCCGCGTCACCGGCGGCGTGGAAGTCAGCCTGGGCGATTCGACCGTCGATGGCGCTGGCTTCGACGCCAGCCGTGATCTGGCCGCATCGTTGCGCCTTGGCTTTGTCGCCACCCCGCGCGTGCTGGCATTCGGCAAGGTCGGCTATGCGTCCTCGCGCGTCGAAGCGCTCGGCACCGGCTCCGCGTTCGAAGGCGTCCGTTTCGGCGGCGGTCTGGAATTTGCCGCCACGCCCAACACCTATATTTCGGCCGAATATCAGCGCACCGAATATGAACAGAATATCGGTGGCCGCGATGCTGCCGTCGTCGGTGTCGGCTTCCGCTTCTGATCCTTTCGGGTCGCACGGAACATAAGGAAAGGGCGGTCCATGCGGGCCGCCCTTTTTGCGTCATGGCAGGGGTTGAAGGTCCGGCGCGATCCAGCCGCGCCGCGCGGGCGCAGCCATCAGCGTGGCGCGCGACCAATAGGCAAATAGCCAATCCTTGTCGCCCAGCGGCGAATGATTCAGCGCGGCCAGCGCCGACGCAGGCGTCACGTCGGCAGGCAAGGTGGCGATCAGCGCGCGGGCCATATGCAGCGACGCCTGCGTGATCGTTTCGTGATAGCCGCTGCTGTCGCTGTTCACGCCGCCCACACTCTCATTATAGCGGCGGATCATGGCGGGCATGACGCTTTCCGGGCGCGGATCGGGACACCGCAGGATCAGCCAGAGCGCCGTGGCAAAATGAGCGGCGTGGGTCCATTGCGCCTTGGGCAGGGTGCAGGCGCGGAAGCGGGCAGCGAGATGTTCGATGTCTGCGTCGGTCATGGCGTTGCTCCCGGCATCGAGACAATCCCGCCCCTGTGGGCAAGGCTATCGCATATAAAAATGTCTTCTCTTTCAATCGTCATGCTGAACTCGTTTCAGCATCCATTTCTCGTTACGGGCGGCGGCTTTTTGGGCAAAATGGATCCTGAACTAAATTCAGGATGACGCTGAGGCTTGGCGAAAAGTCATATATGATTGCCCTCCCCTTGCAGGAGAGGATTTCGCACTCAGCCCAGCGCCGCCTGCTTTTCCGCCGCTAGCCGGTCCATCTCGGCGCGGCTTTTCTTTTCGCTGGCCGACTTCAACTGGCCGCACGCCGCCATGATGTCGCGCCCGCGCGGGGTGCGGACGGGGGCGGAAATGCCGCCTTCGAACACGATGGAGCTGAATGCGCGGATCCTGTCCGGCGTCGAGCATTCATAGTCGGTGCCGGGCCAGGGGTTGAACGGGATCAGGTTCACCTTGGCCGGCAGCTTATATTTGCGGATCAGGCGCACCAGTTCACGGGCATCGTCGTCGCTGTCATTCTTGTCGCGGATCATGACATATTCAAACGTGATGCGGCGCGCATTGCTGGCCTTGGGATAGTCGGCACACGCTGCCAGCAGCTCCTCTATCCCATATTTCTTGTTGAGCGGGACCAGCTCGTCGCGCACTTCCTTGGTCACGGCATGGAGCGAAACGGCCAGGTTCACGCCGATTTCCTCGCTCGCCCGCGCCATCATCGGGATAACGCCGCTGGTCGACAGCGTGATGCGGCGGCGCGACAGGGCCAGGCCATCGCCGTCCATCACGATTTTCAGCGCATCGCGGACATGCTCGAAATTATAGAGCGGCTCGCCCATGCCCATCATGACGATGTTGGTCAGCATCCGCCCGTCAGGCGAATATTGCGGCGCGTCCTCATCCTCATCATCCTGCACCGCCGCCGCGCTGCCCATATTTCCCTTGGGCCATTCGCCCAGCGCGTCGCGCGCCAGCATCACCTGACCCACGATTTCGCCGGGCGTCAGGTTACGGACCAGCCGCATCGTGCCAGTGTGGCAAAAACGGCAATTGAGCGTGCAGCCGACCTGGCTGGACACGCACAGCGTGCCGCGATCCGCATCGGGGATGAACACCATCTCATAATCCTGCCCGTCGTCGGACCGCAGCAGCCATTTGCGCGTGCCATCGGTCGACACCTGCGCCTCGACTACTTCCGGGCGTCCCACGACGAAACGTTCGGCCATCCAGCCACGCATCGGCTTGGCCAGATCCGTCATTGCCTCGAAATCGGTTTCGCCGCGATGATAAAGCCAGTGGAACAATTGCTTGGAGCGCAGCTTGGCCGCCTTCACGTCCAGCCCCGCCTCCTCCAGCACGCCCTTGATCTGCGGGCGCGACAGGCCCAGCAAGTCAGTGCGGCCATCGGCGCGCGGAGTGACCGCGCGCGGCACAGGCACAGGGTCGATAAGGCCGGGAATCGGCATGAGAGGCGTGGCGGCTGATTGCATGACCGCGCACATAGTCGATTTTGGCGAAATTACAAAGTGGCGTGCATTCACCGCACCCGCGCGCAACCCAGCGCCGCTGCGTCGATCGCCGTGGCTGCGCCGCGCAGGGCGTAGCTGTCAGCAAAGGCACGTCCGTCGGTGCCGATGGTGGCCACGCTCATGCTGCTGGCCGATCGCATGGCCGCCACGATCGCCGCGTCGCCGCGCGGGTCGGCGGCCCATACATCGCGCTGCCCCGCGACCAGCGCGAAACGGCGTTCGCCAACGCTCAGCGTCACGGGCGCCCTGGCGGCGCGGGCGCGGCTGAGGCGCAGATGGACCTGCCCCCGCACCTTTTGGCGCGGCCAGGTGCCGACACCGGCGAAAGCCCCGTCTGCCCGTTGCCCCGTGCGGGCGGCAGGGCGGGCAATGGCGTAGCAGCGCGGCCCGTTCTGACCGGCGGGGGGATCGCGAAACGCGCCCCATTGTTCGAACATGCCCAATGAATCCCGCGCCATGGCAGGCATGGGGACCAGCAATATGAGGGTCAGGAAGGCAATCGCGCGGCGCATGGGCCATGGCAAAGCGCACCCTGTCCCGTTTTGCAAGCGCGCTTGCATCGGAAAGCGCCAGCGAGTGCTTGCCCATGCCGCAACAGCGGTTATGAAGAACCATCCATCATTGTCGCCCGGATTCGACCGCATCCGGGCCATTGCAGAAAAAGAAACGGACAGAACAGGGACATGAAGGCCACCATCGAACGCGCAACGCTCCTCAAGAGCCTGAGCCACGTCCAGTCGGTGGTCGAGCGGCGCAACACGATTCCGATCCTGTCCAACGTGCTGATCGAAGCATCGGCGGACGGCGCGATCAAGCTGATGGCGACCGATCTCGACCTCCAGATCGTCGAAAGCGTGTCGGCGCAGGTGGAACAAGCCGGGGCCACGACCATTTCGGCCCACACCCTGTTCGACATCGCGCGCAAACTGCCCGAAGGCAGCCAGGTGTCGCTGATCGCGGCTGAAGGCAAGATGCTGATTCAGGCGGGGCGTGCGCGCTTCAACCTGTCCACTCTGCCGCGTGACGATTTCCCGGTGATTGCCGAGGGCGACCTGCCCACCCGGTTCGAATTGCCCGCCGAAACGCTGAAGCAGATAATCGACAAGACGCGCTTTGCGATCTCGACCGAAGAAACGCGCTATTATCTGAACGGCATCTATGTCCATGTCGCCGACGATGGCCAGCCCGTGCTGCGCGCGGCCGCGACCGACGGCCATCGCCTGGCGCGCATGACTGTCCCCCGGCCCGATGGCGCGGACGGGATGCCCGGCATCATCATCCCGCGCAAATGTATCGCCGAACTGCGCAAGCTGCTCGACGAAGTCGACGGGTCGGTGCAAATCGCCCTGTCGGCCAGCAAGATCCGCTTCGGCCTGGGCAGCGCGATCCTGACCAGCAAGCTGATCGACGGCACCTTCCCCGATTATAGCCGCGTCATCCCGACCGCGAACGACAAGCTGCTGCGGATCGACCCGCGCGGGTTCGAGGAAGGCGTGGACCGCGTCGCCACCATCGCCACGGAAAAGACCCGCGCGGTCAAGATGAGCCTGGACCGCGACAAGATCACCCTGTCGGTGACCAGCCCGGAAAATGGCACGGCGGCCGAAGAAGTGCCGGGCGCGTTCCAGGGCGAAGGCTTCGACATCGGTTTCAATGCGCGCTATCTGCTCGACATATTGGGACAGATCGACAGCGAACTGGTGGAACTGCATCTGGCCGATGCCGCCGCGCCGACGCTGATCCGCGAAAACGACCATAGCCCGGCGCTCTATGTCCTGATGCCGATGCGCGTGTAATGGCCGCGCCGCCGCGCGACTTGTCGTACTTTGCGGCAAGTCGTTACGGCTGGCGGTAATTGTCTATCAACACACATGCGCTATCGATTGGCCCATGGTTTCCCCGCGTACCCCCCTTCCTGAGAATCAATCCCGCCCCATGACCCTGATGGTCGCACTGGGACTGGCGGAAAGCGGGACGGAAGTCGCCGCGTCGTGGATTTCGGGCGCGTTCGTTCATATCGCGCGGCTGTGGCCGCTGACCCTGCTGGCCAAGATTTGCGTCGTCGCGCTGCTCGGCATTCCTTTCTATCGCGCTGGCGACGGGGAACAGGCGACGATCATGGCGCTGATGCTGCTGGTCGACGGCGCGATCATGCTGGTGCCGCGCTGGCCCTTGTTCCAGCAGCGTATGCCCCATATCCAGAACTGGCTGATGCTGCCGATGGTATTCCTGTCGGGCCTGACGTTCAGCCTGTGGCTGGGCCATGAACCGATGGCCGCGTCGGACACGATCTTTCTGGCCGCCGTGCCGGAACTGGCGGTCGCGCTGCTGGCGGTATGCCTGTTTGGCGACCGGCGGTTGATGGGCATCAGCTATTTTCTGGGCGCATTGCTGGTGTCGGTCACGGAAAAGGCAGGCATGGCGCAGATCGGCCTGCTGGTCTGCTGCGTCGGCGTCATGGCCGTGGCCACGCTGCGCCAGGCGACGGCGGACCGCGAACGGGCGATCGCGCTGCACCAACAGGATTTGCGCGCGCAACGGTCCGACCGGCTGTTGCAGGAACATGAACGCACCGGGCGCGGCTGGTTCTGGGAAACCGACCGGCATGGCTGCATCACCTATATTTCCGATACGCTGGCCAACACGCTGGATGCGCGGCCCGGCGGCATGATCGGCCGCGCGATCACCGAAATCATCCGCCCCGGCGACAAGCAGCAGGGCGATGGCGAACGGACTTTGGGCTTTCATCTGTCGGCCCGCACCGGATTTTCCGATATTCCGGTGCAGGCGGCCATGGCGAAGGAAGAACGGTGGTGGTCGATTTCCGGCCAGCCGGTGTTCAACGAATATGGCCAGTTTCACGGTTTTCGCGGGTCAGGCACCGACCTGACCGAAATGCGCCGCAGCCAGGCCGAAGTCACCCGGCTGGCGCAGTTCGATTCGCTCACGGGCCTGGCCAACCGCATCCAGATGCTGCGATCGCTGGAGCAGGCCGTGGCGGTGCGTTATGGCAAGCCGGGCGATTGCACGCTGATGATGCTGGACCTTGATCGGTTCAAGAGCGTCAACGACACGCTGGGCCATCCGGCGGGCGACGCGCTGTTGCGGCAGGTCAGCCAGCGGTTGCAGCGCGTGGTCGGCGACACTGGCCTTGTCGGGCGGCAGGGCGGCGACGAATTCAAGATATTGCTGCCGGGCCATCGCGACCCGGCGATGCTGGCGCAACTGGCGCAAAGCATCATAGAGGCCGTGGCCCAACCCTATTCGATCGAAGGGACCGCCGTCGTGATCGGCGTGTCGATCGGCGTGTCGTCCTGCCCGCAGGACGGGGTGACTGCCGACGCGCTGATCCGCAATGCGGACCTGGCGCTTTATGCCGCCAAGGGCAATGGCCGGGGCGTCCATCGTTTCTATTCGTCCGACATGCACGCCGACGCAGAAGATCGCCGTGCGCTGGAGGAAGATTTGCGGCACGCGCTGGCCGCCGATGGCCTGCATCTGGCCTATCAACCCGTGGTATCGTCCAAGACCGAGCAGATTACCGGCTATGAAGCGCTGCTGCGCTGGGTCCATCCAGTGCGCGGGTCCATTTCGCCAGCCCTGTTCATCCCGATCGCGGAAGATAGCGGGCTGATCGGCCAGATCGGCGAATGGGTGATGCGCACCGCCTGCCGCGATGCGGCGCAATGGCCCGAAGACATTCGGGTCGCGGTCAACGTATCGCCGACCCAATTTGCCAATCCCGGCTTTCCCTCAACGGTGATGAACGCGCTGGCATCGGCGCAGCTTGCGCCCGAACGGCTGGAACTGGAAATCACCGAAAGCGTGTTCCTGAACGACGATGATGGCACCGACGCCATGTTCGTGCGCTTGAAAGCGCTGGGCGTGCGGCTGGCGCTCGATGATTTCGGCACCGGCTACAGCTCGCTTGGCTATCTGAAGAAAGCGCCGTTCGACAAGATCAAGATCGACCAGAGCTTCGTGCGCGGCGCAGCGACCAAGGGCAGCCGCAACAGCGCAATCATCAAGGCGATCGTCAGCCTGGCCGAGGCGCTGGGCATGGACACGACAGCCGAAGGCGCAGAAACGCAGGACGAACTGGCGCTGATCCGCCAATTGGGGTGCAGCCATATTCAAGGCTATATCTATGGCCGCCCGATGCCCGCCGCCGACGTGCTGGCCGGCCAACGCGCCAATGGCACCGCCGCATCCGCCAACGGCTTCCAGTCCAGCCGACCGGAACGCAAGACGATGCTGCGCACGGTCGTGATCCATCATGACGGCCATCTCTACACTGGCCGGGTGCGCAATATTTCGGCCACCGGCGCGCTGATCGAAGGATTGTGGAACGTCCCGCTCGGCACGCTGTTTTCGATCGAGCTGGCCGACGGACACTCAGTCAACGCCACGGCCCGCTGGGCGAAAGACGACCGCATGGGCGTGGAATTTGCCGGAGCGATCGACATCAACGCCCTGCGCGCCGCGCCACGGGCGCTGGCGTCCTAGGGTCGGCGTCCAGGCCAACCAAAATCCGTCATTCCCGCCTGCGCAGAAACGATGCGTGAGGCATGTCTTGGGGCGAGGAGCGGAAGATAGGCTTACATCCTCCCCTTGCAGGCAGGGGAATCGCATATGGAACGCACCTTATTTTACTTCGTCATGCTGAACTCGTTTAGCTGCGCTGGCCTGCGGCTCAGCATCCATCATGCCCCCAACGCCGCTGCTTGGGACGAGAAATGGACCCTGAAACAAGTTCAGGGTGACGATGAAGGAGGAGGTGGGTTCATATGCGATAGCCCTCCCCTTGCAGGGGAGGTAGGCAGCACGAAGTGCTGACGGAGGGGTGTCACCCCATCGAGAGGGCAACACCCCCTCGCCGCCAGCACTTCGCCGCCCGCAAAGCCCTTCCCTACCCGGATTTCCTCTGATCTATCCTCTCGGATGATCCTCCACTGCCCCGCCCGGTTATCGACGCGCGCCTGTCGCGCCGATGGCGTCCACCTGTTACTTTACTGTAGCGTTCCTGTGGCGTTGATGATGCAATTGCCCGCAAAATGCCCCACGACGGTGTGAACTTCGCATCCCGCCCGGTGCCTTTGCCTTTGGCGCGGAAAGCGGTAAAGCCCGGTGCCATGACACACCCTGCTCCCAAGGACTGGATCCTGGGCATTTCGCCCTATGTTCCGGGTAAATCCGCCACCGACGATGGTCGCCCGCTCATCAAGCTGTCGGCCAATGAAAATCCGCTCGGCACCGGCGCGGCGGCGCGCGCGGCGCTGGTCGCGGCGACCGCAGACCTCGCCACCTATCCCGATCCGGGCGCAACCAGATTGCGCGAAGCGATCGGCGCGGTCCATGGGCTGGACCCCGAACAGATCATCTACGGCACCGGGTCCGACGAACTGCTGCACATCGCCGCATCCGCCTATGCCGGGCCAGGCGATGAAGTCCTCTATGTCCGCTATGGCTTTGCGGTTTATGACATTGCCGCCCGCCGCGTCGGCGCGACCCCCGTGATTGCCCCGGACAAGGATTATGCGACGGATGTCGACGCCCTGCTGGCGGCAGTGACCGAAAAAACGAAGGTCGTGTTCCTCGCCAACCCCAATAACCCGACCGGCACGATGACCAGCCGGGAGGACATTGCCCGGCTGCACGCGGGCCTGCGCCCCGACATATTGTTCGTGCTGGATCAGGCCTATGCCGAATATCTGGACGCGGGCGAAGATGATGCCGGTCTGGAACTGGCGAAAAATGCGTCGAACGTGCTGGTCACGCGCACCTTTTCCAAGATTTACGGCCTCGCCGCCGAACGGATCGGCTGGGGCTATGCCTGCCCGCAGGTCATCGACATCCTGCACCGCATCCGCGCGCCGTTCAACGTAACGACCGCCGGACAGGCCGCAGCGGTCGCGGCGATCAATGACGCCGCGTGGGTCGAATCCAGCCGCACCCATAATGCGCGCTGGCGCGAATGGCTGGCCGGCGAAGTGGCCGCGCTGTCCAACCACGGCCTGCGCGTGGTGCCGAGCAAGACCAATTTCCTGCTGATCCTGTTCGACGGCAAACTGACCGCAGAAGCCGCGATGAAGGGATTGTGGGAGGAAGGCTATGCCACCCGCTGGCTGCCCGGACAGGGGCTGCCCAACGGCCTGCGCATCACCATCGGCACCAAGGCGCAGACCCGCGCCGTGGCCGCCAAGCTGCGCGCCATGGCCGAAGCGGCCTGACGCGATGCTGCCCTTTGCCCGCATCACCATCATCGGCCTTGGCCTGATCGGCTCCTCATTGGCCCGCGCCATCCGGGCGGAGATGCCGACCGTGCGGGTGACGGGCCACGACGCCGATCCGGCGGTGCGGGAAACCGCCCGGCGCATCGACCTGTGCGACGACATCACTGACACGGCGGGGGCATCCGTCACTGACGCCGATCTGGTGATATTGTGCGTGCCGGTCCGCGCAATGGGCGTGGCAGCGGCGGAAATAGCCGATGACCTGCCCGCCGACGCGATCGTCAGCGATGTGGGATCGTGCAAGGCCGACGTGCTGGCGCAACTGTCCGCTGCGCTGCCGGGGCGCATGATCATTCCGGCGCATCCGGTGGCCGGGACCGAAAATAGCGGACCCGAAGCGGGCTTCGCCACGCTGTTCAAGGGCCGCTGGTGCATCGTTACCCCGCCCGCCGACGCCGATGCCGCAGCGGTGGAGCGCGTGTCGGAACTGTGGCGGCGCGTCGGCGCGGACGTGGAGACGATGGACCCGGCGCATCATGACCTGGTGCTGGCCGTGACCAGCCACCTGCCCCATCTGATCGCCTACACCATCGTCGGCACTGCCAGCGATCTGGAAAATGTCACTCAGTCCGAAGTGATCAAATATTCCGCCGGGGGCTTTCGCGACTTTACCCGGATTGCCGCGTCGGACCCGACCATGTGGCGCGACGTGTTCCTGGCGAACAAGGACGCCGTGCTGGAAATGCTCCAGCGTTTTTCGGAGGATCTATCCGCGCTGCAACGCGCGATCCGCTGGAATGACGGCGACGCGCTGTTCAACCTGTTCACGCACACCCGCGCGATTCGCCGGTCGATCATCGAACAGGGTCAGGACGACGCCAAACCCGACTTCGGTCGCGCTCACTGAATGAGGGCGGATGGAGGATTCAGGGCATTGATGGCCGCATGAACCCGCCGTTCGGCCTCTCGCCGGTCCAGCCCCGCCGGCACGATCTCACCGACCTTGTAGGTGATGATGCCCGATCGTTTGAGGAATTTGCCGCGCGGCGACACTCGCCCACTGTCGATGGCGATCGGCACGACCGGCAGGCCCAGCAGGCTGTACAGCCCGGCAAAACCCGCCCGCAACGGCGGAGCTTCGCCATGGGGGACACGAGTGCCTTCGGGAAAGATGCACAGCGGCCGCCCCTGCGCCAGCGCCGCCTGCGCCGCACTGCGCAAGGTCCGCATCGCACTGGCCCCGGCGGCGCGTTCGATGGGGATCAGGCCATAGTTGCGGGCAACGGCACCCCACAGCGGCAGGTCGAACAATTCCCGCTTCGCTGCGATGACCGGGCGGTTGAACAGGGTGATGATATCGATCGTCTCGAACATGGATTCATGCTTGGCGATGTAGAGATAGGGACCGATCGGCAAGTCGCCGACGATTTGCACCTTCTGCCCCAGCAGCCAGCGGGCGCAGCGGCGGTGATAGCGACTCCACCCCGCGGCGATCGGCAGCACGGCGGACGGCACGACTTTCCCCCACAGCAAAGCGGCCAGCACGAAGAACAGGCTGCCGGTGTAGAAGGCCAGCGAAAAAGCGACGGAACGCAGCAAAGTGATCATTCAGATGCCGATCAGCGCCGCAGCCCGGCGCAAAAGATATTTATTATATTCCCGCGCCAGCATGGTCAGGCTGGGACGACTTGGCACCGCGTCATAGAAGATCGCGACCCCGCCCGGCAAGGTTTGCCGCAGCTCCAGCGCGGCGCGGCGCATATGCCAGTCGGTGGTGATCAGGCGCACCGTCTTATAGTCACGCCGTTCGAGCCAGCGTGCCGTCTCTATCGCGTTGGACCGGGTGTCGATCGCTTCGCGACCCAGCGTGATGCAGCAAGTGAACAGGCTCTCGGGCGTCTTATATTCCACCGCCAGTTCGGACGGGCGCACCGCCCGGTCGACGCCGGAAATCAGCATCCGCTTGGCCGCCTTATCCTCCAGCAAGGCGATACCCCGGTCGATCCGCCCCGCCCCGCCGGTCAGCACGACAATGGCGTCGGTGCGGCGACCATCGAGCGGCTGGGGCAGGAATATCGCGAACCAGACGAAGCCGAGCATCCAGCCCAGCAGCGACAGGGCCAGCAGCCGGATGATCACAATGCGCGTCCCAACGCACGCAACACCGTCCAGCGCGCCGCCAATGTCGCCAGCCCAACCCCCGCGACCGGCAGCAGCGCGAGCAGCAGCCAGCCGGTCCAACTCAGGTCGACCGCACCCAGCAGTTCCGATCCCGTCGCCGCCAGCCGCAGGCCGATCAGCAGGATCACCAGCACCGCAAAGGCAAAGCCCAGCGCCCCGCCGACCATCGCATCCAGCCCGATCCGCCGCTGGAACAGCCGGGCAATCTGCACGTCCGTCGATCCCATCAGGTGCAATACGTCGATGGTCGTGCGATGGCTGTCATGCGCGCCGCGCGCCGCCAGCACGACCACGGAAGCGGTAGCAAGCGTCATCAGCAACACCACGCCGACGGCCAGCCATCCCAGCGCGGACAGCAGCCCGGCGAGCGGCAGGAGGAAAGCGGCATGGGGTTCGATCCGCAGCTTGGGCGACAGGCCCGTCAGCAGGCGGCGCAGATGCGCGACCTTCGCTTCGGCATTTCCCGGCGACAGGCTGACGTCGATCAGCGCGGGAACGGGCAGGTCGCCGCTGACCGCATCCTCGCCCAGCCAGGGACGCAACTGGTCGGCCAGCGCAACAGGATCGACAGCGGTGGCGGCGCGCACGCCGTCCGCGCCGCGCAACACCGACAGGACACGCGCAGCCAAGCGATCGCGCAATTGGGCGTCGGCCTCCACCACCTGCACGCTGGCCCGTCCGGCCAGGTCCGCGCTCATGGCACGAACCGCTGCGCCGATGCCAAGACCAGCGGCGGCGGCCAATATGGTCAGGAACATCATGATGGCGATGATCCACGGCATCGGTCCTGCGCCGCGTCCGCCGGGCAGCAGGCGATGGCGCGCGGCGGCCGCAGCGCGGCGATCGGCGGACGCCGCCATCACTCGTTCCCCTGGCCGCGCGGCGGATAGCGCAGCGACCCGGTGGGATCGGCCAGCCGCCCCTTGTCCAGCCGCATCATCTGCGCGCCCGTCACCTGTGCCATCAGCGGCAGATCATGGGTAGCAACGACGATGGTGGTGCCAAGGCGATTGAGCGCTTCGAACAGAGTCATCAGGCGGCGGGCCATGTCCGCATCGACATTGCCGGTCGGTTCGTCGGCCACCAATATTTCGGGCCGACCAATCACCGCTCGGGCAATGGCAACGCGCTGCTGCTCTCCGCCCGACAGGGTGGCGGGACGCGCCTGGCCCCGATCGCCCAACCCTACCCAGTTGAGCATTTCACTGACCGGGGCGTCAATCTCGCTCTCCTGCATCCCCGATACGCGCAGCGGCAGAGCGATATTGTCATAAGCCGACAGATGCGGGACCAGCCGGAAATCCTGAAACACCACGCCGATGCGGCGGCGAAAGCCGGGCAGGCGTTTGCGGGGCAAAGTCACGACATCTTCGCCGAACAGACGGATGACGCCGCGACTGGGCCGCTGGGCCAGATAAAGCAATTTGAGCAAGGAAGTCTTGCCCGCGCCCGATGCGCCCGTCAGAAAATAGAAGCCGCCCCCGTTCAGCGAAAAGCTGACATCGGTCAGCGTTTCACTGTCGAGGCCATAGCGCAGGCCGACATTTTCAAACTGGACGATGGCCGACATGTCAGATTGATGGCGCCCGATAGCGCTCCCTGCTTCCCCGAAACCACAGCCATGGCACAGCGGGCAGGCCGCCGTAAAGCCTGCGAGTCGCAATGGATTGGCGGCAATGCGCGTTGACCGCTTGCGCGCGAGTCCCTGCCATGCCTATGAAGCATCATGATCCTGGTCTGCCCCAATTGCGCGACGCGCTATGTTGTGCCGGACAGCGCAGTCGGCGCGAATGGCCGTCAGGTGCGCTGTGCATCGTGCAAGCATAGCTGGTTCCAGGAACCAGCGACTCTGCCCGTGCGCGATGCAGTGCCGCCCGTCACTGCGCCCCCGCCTGTCGAACCTGCCCCTCCACCACCGGAGCCGGAGCCGGTCGTTGCCCCGCCTGCGCCGGAGCCGGAGCCGGAGCCAGCAGCGCCCGATCCCGTGGTCGCACAGGACGCGCCGGACGACGCGCTGCTATTTTCGCCGCCCCCCGCCGACGCACCGCCGATCGCGGCCCCGGCGGCCCATCGGTTCGACGACATTTATGCAGGCGCGCCGGTCGATACCGATGCCGAGAGCCGTTTCGACCCCGCTCCGCCGTTCAAGCCGCGCCGCAATCCGCTCAAGCTATGGACATGGGCAGCGGTCATCTTCGCGTTGCTGGTCGCGGCGGCGGGCGGTGCGCTGCATTATTTCGGTGCGCCCGGCTGGGCGATCAATCTGGGGCTGGTCGCCGAGGAAGGCGAACCAGACCTGCTATTCTATCTGTCCAAGCCCGCCGAGCGGCGCAAGTTGCCGACGGGCGAGGAATATTTCGCGTTCGGGGCGCGGATCGTCAACAGCGGGACGCAGGCGTTGCCGGTGCCGCCGGTGCTGGTGCAATTGCGCGACCGGCAGAACCGGCTGGTATTCAGCTGGACCACCAAGGCGGACAAGGCGCGGCTGAAACCGGGCGAGGAAGCATCGATCAACGAAAGCCGGATCGACATTCCCAAAAATGCCGAAAATCTGTCGCTGGCCTTCGTGCAATAGCAGTAAGCCAGCAGGCAGGCATGATGCCTGCCCTGCGTGCCAAATCAGGGATAGCTGATCGTCTTGGGGCGGCCCTGCGGGATTGGGATATATTCCTGATCGTCGCCGGGTATCAGCGGAAAGCGCATCGCGTCCCAATCTTCCCGCGCCTGCATCAGGCGGTCGGGGCGGGAGGAGACGAAATTCCACCAGACATGGCGCGGCGTCTTGAACGCTTCGCCGCCGCACAGCACGACGCGGCCACCATCCACGCTCATCAGCGTGGCTTTGGTGCCGGGGCGCAGGACGTAGAGCGTCTGGGGCGTGAGCATCATGCCGTCGAGCGCTGCGTCGCCGCCCGACACATAAATCGCGCGTTCGTCGGCCGACGGGTCGATCGGGATGCGGCCGCCTGGCGACAGCTGAATGTCGGCATAGATGGTCTGGGCATAGGTCGTGACCGGCGAGGTTTCACCCCAGAGCGACCCCATGATGACGCGGGCGCGGGCCTGCCCATCCTCGATCACCGGCAGGCCACCTTCGCCGACATGTTCGAAGGCGGGGTCCATTTCCTCGACTGCATCGGGCAGCGCCAGCCAGGTCTGGATCGCCGAGAGCTTCGAGACTTTCGCACGATCCTCATCCGGCGAACGTTCGGAATGAACGATGCCCTTGCCTGCTGTCATCAGGTTGACCGCGCCCGCCTCGACAATCTGTTCCGTTCCCAGCGAATCGCGGTGGAAGAACGCGCCTTCATACATGTAGGTGACGGTGGCCAAGTTGATATGGGGATGGGGGCGCACGTCGATACCCTGCCCCGCGCCGATCTTTGCCGGACCGGCCTGATCGAAGAAGATGAACGGGCCGACCATGGTGCGACCCCGGCTGGGGAGCGAACGATGGACCTTGAAATCGCCCAAGTCGTGCGTAGTGGGCGCAATCGTCTGGATGACGAGATCGTCTAGGGTCATGCTGCATCCTTTCCAGCGGGCGCGGCGGGCAAGGCGGCCCAGAGCGCGAGGAGATCGGTGGGGAAATAGGGTTCGGGACAATCGGCCAGCTCTTGCGGTGTCCACCAGCGGTGGCTGGTCATGACCTGACGTTCGAGCGCGGTATGGCCATCGAAGCACAGGGCCGCTGCGGGGGGATAGACCGGATAATAGCGTTCCTCCGCATCGACATCGACGCCCTCGATCGTCACGAAGCGGACGTGGCGCGTCGCGACCAGCGGGCCGATGGCGCAGGTGAAGCCGGTTTCTTCGCGCAATTCACGGACCGCCGCCTGTTCGAAACTTTCGCCCGGATCGAGCGCACCGCCCGGCGTCACCCAGAAAGGAGGCCGGTCGTCGGGGGTGAAGCGGAACAATAGCAGGCGGTGCGCGGCGTCCAGCACCAGTAGCCGAGCGGCCGGGCGACGGGGACGTATCGTCATTCGCCGGGTGCGCGTGCCTTGATGGCCAGGGCGTGGACCTTGCCCTGCAACAGGTCGGCCAGAGCCGTGTTGACCAGCCGCTGGCGCGCGACGCGGCTCTGGCCAGTGAAGCGGTCCGACACGATGTCGACGGTGAAATGGCTTTCGCCCGATCCGTCATGCCCGGCATGGCCGCGATGCTTTTCGCTGTCGTCGATCACGGCGAGCTGTTGCGGAGTCAGGGCGTCGCGCAGCAGCGCCTCTATTTCAGTGGCTATTGGTCCCATTGGCGGGTCTTTCACAATCTGGGTCATGGCCCCTATATAGACGCTTTGCCGCGACTTGCATCAGGACAACTTTGTCGACCGACCCTTTCTCTAACCGCCGTTTCAACCGCTTTCATGGCCGGGTGGAAGGCGACCGCCCCTGCTGGGTGGCGGGATGCCCCGAACCGGGCGAGTTCCGCGCGCCGCCAGTGGAAGGCAGCGGCCCGACCAGCGAGGGACCGCGCTGGCGCTGGCTGTGTCTGGAGCATGTGCGGCAGTTTAATCAGGGCTATAATTTCTTCACCGGCATGACCCCGGACGAAATTGCAGCGGCGCAGCGCCCCTATGCCGGGTGGGAGCGGGAGACGCGGGCCTTTTCATCGAACGCGCACAGCCCGTCGCCCAAATGGGCCGACTTCGTCGATCCGCTCGATGCGATCGGCGCGAAGTTCAAGGCGCGGATGGCCAAGGCGCGGGCCGATGCGCAGGTGCGGCAGGTGCGGCAGGTGCGGCAGGTGCGGCAGGATGGTGTGTTCCTGTCGGCGGAGGACCGCAAGGCACTGGACGTAATGGGTCTTGGGATCGACGCGGACCGCAAGGGGCTGCGCACCCGCTACACGGAGTTGCTGCGGCGCTATCACCCCGACCATAATGGCGGCGACCGCAGCCATGAAGGCGCGTTGCAAGGCGTGATCGCCGCCTATGCCCATTTGCGCAAAGCGGCGGCGTTCGCTTGACGCTGGATGTTTACTAACTTCGTCCATATCGCCCATGGCAAGTTCTCAGCACGTCTGACGATAGAAAGGGCCGGTGCGGAGCATGACGGCAAAGCGGGGTGTAGGACAGATACGACCGCCCCTGCTGCCCCCTTGCCGCGATGCGGCGCGGCTGTCATAGCGCGCGGCCCTTTCCCCCGCCCCCTTTCCCGACCGGAGTGATATGATGCAGGACGTGCCGCGCGCGCTGGGCCTAGATTTCGGTACGACCAACAGCGTCGTTGCCATTGCCACGGGCCAGCAGTCCGATCTGGTCGAGTTTTCGGGCGCGCAGGCCACCGGGGCGGTGTTTCGGTCGGCCCTGTGTTTCTGGCATGAGGAAAGCGTCAAGGGCGGGCTGGCGCATGAAGCGGGGCCGTGGGCGATCGCGGAATATATGGAATATCCAGAAGATAGCCGCTTCCTCCAGTCGTTCAAATCGGTTGCGGCCAGCCCGATCTTCGAAAGCGCCAATGTGTTCGAGAAGCGTTACTGGTTCGAGGAATTGGGCGCGATGTTCCTTGAACGGATGGTCGGTCATGCCGGCGGCGCATTGCAGCAAAGGCCCGAACGGATCATCGTCGGGCGGCCCGTCACCTATGCAGGTTCCCGCCCGGACGAGGTGCTGGCGCGCAAGCGATACGACGCGATGTTCGCCGATTTCGGCACCGACATCCATTATGTCTATGAACCGCTGGGCGCAGCGTTCAGCTATGCCAGCCGGTTGACGCAGGCAGCAACGATCCTGGTCGCCGATTTTGGCGGCGGCACCAGCGACTTTTCGATCGTGCGGGTCGAAGCGCCCGGTGCGGCGCGGCGCGCGACGCCGCTGGGTTCGGCGGGCATCGGCATTGCGGGCGACCGTTTCGACTATCGGATCATGGATCGGCTGGTGCTGCCGATGCTGGGCAAGGGTGGCAGTTACCAGTCGTTCGGCAAGACGCTGGAAATACCGCGCAGCTATTTTGCGGACTTTGCCGACTGGTCGCGGCTGGCCCTGATGCGCAACCGGCGGACGATGGAGGAACTTACGCGGTTGCAGAAATCGGCCAATGAACCCGCAGCGATCGGCCGGATGATGACGGTGATCGAAAAGGAGCTGGGCTATCCGCTCTATGATGCGGTGGGGTCGCTCAAGCGGGCGCTGTCGGCGCAGGAAAGTGCCGCGTTCCGCTTCAGCGGCGGCGGGCTGGAGATTGAGACGCAAGTGAGCCGTGCCGATTTCGAGGAGTGGATCGCGCCCGACATTGCGCAGATCGAAATCACCGTGGACAAGGCACTGGCCAAGGCGGGCGTGACGAGTGACGCCATCGACCGGGTGTTCCTGACCGGCGGATCGTCGCTGATTCCCGCGATCCGGGGTATATTCGACGCCCGGTTCGGCGCGGACCGGATTGCGACCGGCGGCGAATTGACGTCGATCGCGCATGGGCTGGCGTTGATCGGGCAGGAAGCCAATCTGGCCGAATGGGCCGCTTGATCCGTTCGTGCGTTGGCCCCACTCTATCGACATGGCCCGAAATTATCGGTTAGGGGCTGGAGTGACTCGCAGGAAGATGATGACCCGATGACTGATATTTCCAACGTCCAGCCCGACACCCGCGCCGAAACGCTGCTGGACGCGCCCGACCGCGAAGTGGATGCGCGCGAGGTTTTCGGCATCGACGTCGATATGAAGATCCCGGCATTCAGCGACGCTGACGAGCGTGTGCCTGACCTTGACCCCGCTTATGTGTTCGATCCCGACACCACGCTGGCGATTCTGGCAGGGTTCGCGTTCAACCGGCGCGTGATGGTGCAGGGCTATCACGGCACCGGCAAGTCGAGCCATATCGAACAGGTTGCCGCGCGCCTGAAATGGCCGTGCATCCGCATCAACCTGGACGCGCATATCAGCCGCATCGACCTGGTCGGGCGCGACGCGATCGTGTTGCAGGACGGGCAGCAGGTGACCCAGTTCAAGGAAGGCCTGCTGCCATGGGCATTGCAGCGCCCGGTCGCTTTGGTGTTCGACGAATATGATGCCGGTCGCCCCGATGTGATGTTTGTCATTCAGCGCGTGCTGGAAACCGACGGCAAGATGACGTTGCTGGATCAGAATAGAGTGATCCGCCCGAACCCCAATTTCCGCCTGTTCGCGACTGCCAATACAGTGGGTCTGGGCGATACGACCGGCCTGTATCATGGCACGCAGCAGATCAACCAGGGGCAGATGGACCGCTGGAATCTGGTGGTGGCGCTGAACTATCTGCCCGCCGCGACCGAGGCGCAGGTGGTGCTGGCCAAGTCGGGCGAATATGATCATGCCGGCGGCCGCAAGGAAGTCGAAAATATGATCAAGGTCGCCGAATTGACGCGGCAGGGCTTCGTCAACGGCGATATTTCGACCGTCATGTCGCCGCGCACGGTCATCAGCTGGGCGCAGAATGCGCTGATCTTCAAAAATGTCGGCTTTGCGTTCCGGTTGAGCTTCCTCAACAAATGCGACGAGGCGGAGCGGGCGCTGGTAGCCGAATATTATCAGCGCGTGTTCGGCAAGGATTTGCCCGAAAGCGTGGCGAGCCGGGCGGTCTGAACATGATCGTCGTCGAGCGGATCGCAGCGGACGGCACCGCGCACAGGATCAGCATCCGGGGGCATGAGATTGTCGCGGATATGGCCGCGCCCGACGGCGATGATGCCGGGCCGGACCCGCATGACCTGTATGATGCGGCGCTGGGCGCGTGCAAGGCAATGACGATGCTGTGGTATGCGCAGCGCAACGACATTCCGGTCGAGGACATTCATGTCGGTGTGGTGCGCGACGCCAGCGGGGAGCGCAACGGCATCTATAAGCTGACGACGCGGATCGCGCTGACCGGGCCGATGAGCGACGAACAGCATGACAGGCTGATCGGCGTGGCGGCGAAATGCCCGGTCCACAAGCTGATGGCGGAAGTAGAAACGCAGATCGAGACGATCGCGGTGCCGCGCACGGGCAACCGGGAAGGCTGAATGACGCAACGTTCCCCCCTGGACGCTTTCAAGGATGTGCTGTCCGGCACGGCGCGCGCGATGACGCGCGACGCCGAAGTGGAGGTGGGCTTTACCGCCGACGCGCCGCATCTGGCGGGCAAGGCGATCAAGGTGCCGACACCGGGGCGGACCCTTCCCGCCGATCAGGTGGCGCTGGCGCGCGGTTTTGCCGATGCTCATGCGCTGAAATTGCGGCATCATAGCGCGAAGATTCACGGTGCTTCGGCGCCGGGCGAGGCGGTAGCGCGCGCGGTGTTCGACGCGGTCGAGCAGGCGCGGGTCGAGGCGATCGGATCGCGGCAGATGGAGGGGGTGCGCGCGAACCTAAACCATGCGCTGGAGCTACGGCTGAAATCCGACGCGATCCGCCGGGCGCGGTCCGCCGACGAAGTGCCTTTGTCCACCGCATTGGCGCTCAAAGTGCGCGAGCGGCTGACCGGCCAGGCAATCCCCAAGGATGTCGCGGCGGGCGTGGCGATGGTCGATCAATGGATCGAGGACAAGGCCGGGCATGATCTGGACGCGCTGGCCATGGCGATCGACGACCAGCGCGCGTTCCAGAAGCTGACCACCACGATGCTGGAGCATCTGCAACTCATCGACGCCGATGTGCCGCCCGATACCGAAGAACCCGAAGCGCAGGATGAGGGTGAGGATCAGGAGGATCAGTCCGAGGACGGCGATTCGGGGCAGGACGAGGCTGGCGACAGCGATGTGAACGCCGAAACCCGCGCCGAGGACCAGGGTGGCGACACCGAGGACGGCGAAACCGAATATAGCGACGAGTTCGACGCCGACAATGATGCGGGCGCGGACGATATGGGGGAGGAAGGCATGATGCCGGTCCGCCCCAATCGCCCCATGTCCGACCTGCCGCCGGGGTTCGATTACAAGGCCTATACCACCAAGCATGACGAGATCGTCACGCCGGAGGAATTGTGCGACGAGGATGAGCTGGTGCGGTTGCGCGGCTTCCTCGACCAGCAACTGGTCAGTTTGCAGGGGGCCGTGACGAAGCTGGCCAACCGATTGCAGCGCCGGTTGATGGCGCAACAGTCGCGGTCGTGGGATTTCGATCAGGAAGAAGGGATGCTGGACGCGGCGCGGCTGGCGCGGATCATCATCGACCCGACCCGGTCGCTGACTTACAAGATCGAGCGCGATACCGAATTTCGCGATACGGTGGTGACGCTGCTGATCGACAATTCAGGTTCCATGCGCGGGCGGCCGATCAGCATCGCGGCGATCAGCGCCGACATCATGGCGCGCACGCTGGAGCGGTGTGGGGTCAAGACCGAGATTTTGGGCTTTACTACGCGGGCGTGGAAGGGCGGACAGGCGCGTGAGCAATGGCTGGGCGCGGGGCGTCCGCCAATGCCGGGGCGGCTCAACGACTTGCGCCATATCGTTTACAAGAAAGCGGACGATCCGTGGCGGCGGGCGCGCAAGAATCTGGGCCTGATGATGCGCGAAGGCTTGCTCAAGGAAAATATCGACGGCGAGGCTTTGTTGTGGGCGCATAGCCGTTTGATCGCGCGGACCGAGGAGCGGCGCATCCTGATGGTGATTTCGGACGGCGCGCCGGTGGATGACAGCACCCTGTCAGTCAATAGCGGCACCTATCTGGAACGGCATTTGCGGCAGGTGATCGATTGGATCGAGAACAGGTCGCCGGTGCAACTGGTCGCCATCGGCATCGGCCATGACGTGACGCGCTATTACAAGCGCGCGGTGACGATCATGGACGCCGAGCAGCTGGGCGGGACTATGGTGGAGCAGTTGGCCGGGCTGTTCGATGAGGATTAGGCCATGAGCGTCGCCTTTCGTCGCGAGGGCGATGATGAGCATATGGAGCCGAAGTTCGAGTTGCCGATTCCGCCCGGTCCCAATTGGGTGACGGCGCGGGGGTTGCGGTTGACGCGGGAACGGCTGGACGCGCTGGAGGCAGTCGATGTCGGCGCGATGGACGAGGATGCGGGCAAGAAGCACAAGCGGGTCGTGCGTTACTGGCGGACGCGGCTTTCCACCGCCGAATTGCGGCCTGCGCCCGACGGCGAGACGGTCGCGTTCGGGTGCGCGGTAACGTACCGGCTGAACGGGCGGGAAAAGATGGTCGCGCTGGTCGGTGATGATGAGGCGGACCCGGCGGAGGGACGGATCAGTTTTTCATCGCCGCTGGCCCGCGCGATGATGGGGGCGGAGGTCGGCGAGCGTGTCGATTTCGCCGGGAAGGACGAGGCGGTCGAGATCGTGGCGATTGGCCTGAACGACGAAGCCTAGAGCAAAAAAAGCCCCCCGGTTTGCGCCGGAGGGCTTTTTTGCTGGCTGGCTTTAAGCGCCCCGACCTGCTTCGAACAGGAACCAGGCGCGCTGTTCGGCCTGATCGGTCCAGTCATCGACAATGCCTTCGGTTGCATTGTCACCCGCTTCGGTCGCCGCGGCCTTTACCGCGCGGAAGGTTTCGACCAGCGCCAGATTGTCGTCACGCAATTCCTTGAGCATGTCAGTGGGGCTGACGAAATCGGCGTCATTGTCGGTCAGGCTTTGATGACGGGAAATATCGCCGATCGAGCGCAGCGTGACATTGCCGGTCTTGCGCACCCGTTCTGCGATCAGGTCGGTCGTGGCGAGGATTTCGGTGGCCTGTTCATCGAACATCAGATGATAGTCGCGGAAATGCGGGCCGGAGACGTGCCAGTGGAAATTCTTGGTCTTCAGGTACAGCGCATAGCTGTCCGCCAGCGCGCCGTTGAGCGCCTGCGCGACGGACTTGGTGGCGTTGCTTTTAAGGTCGGTCGGGGTCTTTAGGTCGGGGGCGGTCATATATGTCCTCCTGTTGGGCGGAATTGGTTTCGGACATATAATGATCGACCGTCAAGAAGGTGCCACGCAAAAAGCCGATCAGCCTGATGGATGAAAGCGATCAGAGCAGGGCAAGCGCCGAGAGGGCCATGATGCCGCCGGTCAGCAGCAGCAGCGCCCCGCCGACGATGCGGATGGCGCGCAGCGGCAGCACGGCCAGCAGCCGGTCGCGCAGCAGCACGACCGGCACCAGCGCGGCCATCACGCCGATCGCGCCGCCGATGCCCGCCAGCAGCGGATCGCCGGTACGAGTGGCGATGCCCAGGATCAGAAATTGCGGGCCGTCGCCAAAGCCCAGGATGAACAGGCCAAGCGCCGTCGTGAGGAAAGCGCCGGTGGGCCAGCCGGTGAGCATGTCGGGTGCCTTGACCGGCCAGAGCAGGCCAGCGCCCAGGAACAGGACCGAGAGGGCAAGGAACAGCAGGCGGGCGTCCGCGCCCATCATCGGGCCGATCCATGCGCCCGCAGCGGCGGAGATGGCCGCGTTGGCGATGGCCGCGACGGCAATGCCCGCGATTACCGCGCCATTGCGGTTGTATCGGGTGGCGAGCGCGAGGACGAGCAACTGGCTCTTGTCGCCGATTTCGCCCAGCAGAGCGCCGATGAGGGCAAGCAGCAGGGCGTCCATCGGCGGCGTGGTGTCAGGCGCGCAGGGCTGTAACGGACGCGGGCGGCGTGCGCGCGACCATCGGCATGATGTCGGCCATGGGCATGTCCGCCGCAATCGCATCGCGCAGCAGGTCGAGATAGGACAGCACCACCGGGCCAAGGCCATGGAGGCAGAGCGCCGATTCGAGCGTGCCGGCAAGCCCCTCTACCGTATCGAGGCCAAAAGCGCGGGCGGTGTGGCGAATCTGGTCGACTTCGTCGGTCAGGCGCATGACCGACAGATGGCCGCGCTGATTCGCCAGCCCATCGACCCGGCGCATCAGGTCGGCCAATATCGCCAGCATCGGATCATGTCGCATGGGAAGCCCTTCCCTGTCATAAGCTAGAGCCGCGATCATGCGCGCGCAGGGTTAAGGGCGCGTAAACTGGACCATCGGCACGCTGCTTTTCACGGCCCTGCTTTGACCCCAACTCTTGACATAAGGGCGAATCTGCCCCAAGGGCGACCGCTGAAACGGGGCGGTCCTGACTTTTTGCGGGCCGCTCTTACTTTTTTAGTCATTCACGTCCGGGGACACAAGGCCATGGCCAAGCCAGCAACTGTCAAGATTCGCCTCGTCAGCACCGCTGACACCGGCTTCTTCTACGTCACCAAGAAGAACCCGCGCACCAAGACCGAGAAGTTCAGCTTCAACAAGTACGACCCCGTCGTGCGCAAACATGTCGAGTTCAAGGAAGCCAAGATCAAGTAAGCCGCAGCGGGGCAGACGCCCCGCGCGCCTGATCGGTTTTCGCGACAACAGCAAAAGGCCCGTCCCCTGCCAGGGAACGGGCCTTTTGCTGTTGGGTTGCGTGGAAATTAGAGTGAGAGCGTGAACATCACACTCCCACCCCAACCCCTCCCCTGAAGGGGAGGGGCATTTATCACAGCTCGATCAGGCGCCGACCGGCTGGCTGTCGGTGCGACGGACCACGATGGTGGACGAGCGGGGCTGTTGCCCCGACACTGGCCAATTGCCCGTGGGATGCTGGATATTGACGAAGAAGGTCGTCAGGTCCGGCGTGTAGGCAAGGCCGGTGATTTCGCACCCGACCGGGCCGACCAGGAAGCGTTTGGACTGTTTGGTGGTCTGGTCGATGTAGAACATCGCATTATGGCCGAACACCTGGTCGATGGTCCGCCCGGCCACGCCCGAATTGCCCGGCACGCTATGGTCGGTCTGAACCCACAGGCGACCCTTGGGATCGATGCGGATGCCGTCGGGGCTGGAGAAGGTGTCGCCGTTGATGTTGCCGACAAGGTTGCTGCCGCCCGATGCCAGCGAGGGATCGCCCGCCAGCAGGAAGATTTCCCAGCTGAACTTGGTGGCGAGCGGCGAGTTGCCCTCTTCCTTGAACTTGATGATGTGGCCGTGCAGGTTGGTGACGCGCGGATTGGGGGTATCCACCACGCGGCGGCCGCTATTGTTGGTCAGCGTCACGAAGATGGCGCTGTTGTCAGGCGCGACCGTGATCCATTCGGGGCGATCCATGATGGTGCCGCCCGCAACCCGTGCCGCCGACGCGCATTTGATCAGCACATCGGCCTGAGTGGCGAAAACAGCGGCGGTGGGCGCGGCAGGCGTCACGCTCTGGCTGCTGCTGGTGCCAGGATCGGACGCGGTGGCGGTCAGGCCGTTCTGACCCTGCACCAGAGCGCGCCATTCGCCGGTGCCGTCCGCGTTGAAGCGGGCGACATAGAGCGTGCCATAGTCAAGCAGGTTGGTGTTCGCCGCGCGGTTGGACATGCTGTAGGCGCTGTCGGGGATGAATTTATAGATGCAGCCCGGCGTCGAATCGTCCCCCATGTAAAAAGCGACGCGGCGGTCGCTATTGGCCATATAGGCCGTGTTTTCATGGCTGAAGCGGCCCATGGCGGTGCGCTTGGTCGGGGCGGCGAGTTCCAGATAGGGATCGATTTCGACCACCCAGCCATAGTTGGTGGCAGGCTGGGTCGGGTCGAGATAATTGTCGGTCGTTTCCTCGCAGGTGAGGTAGGTGCCCCAGGGGGTGCGGCCCGACGCGCAATTGTTGAGCATCCCCTTGATCGTGCCGGACAGCAAGCCCGCAGCGGGACCGCCCGCGCGATAGCTGCTGTTGCCGGTGTAACGCTTGTTGAAGCGCGAACCGGCTTTCACGGCCCATTTGCCGTCGCTGCCCTTGGCGATTTCGACCACACCGATGCCAACAGCCGACAGGGCGACCGCCTTCTGTTCGGCCGTCGCGGTCGCAGCATTATAGGTGCCGGACATCAGGATGTTGAAATCGGGATACTCGAAATTGAGGGCCAGAAGGCCGCCGGTGTTGGCATCCGTGCCGGACAGTTCGAAATATTCCATGCCGTCATGATTGCCGCCTGCCCATTTTTCGGCATCGGCCGCGCTGGGGAAGCTGCCCGAATAGGGGGTGCCGGTTTCGACCGAATCGCCAGCCTTGAGCAGCACGTCGACAGTGTAGCCGGTTGGCACGGTGACGGTGTCGTTCATGTTGGCCGCGACCGATGCGAAGTTGATCGCATAGCTGGGCGCTGGCGTGGGTGTCGGGGTTGGCGTGGGCGACGGGGTTGCCGCGTCGCTGTCGTCATCACCACAAGCAGCCAGCGTGCCGAGCATCGGCAGGATCGACAGACCCATCAGGCCGTTCTTGAGCACCGAGCGGCGGCCCGGATTGGCGGCGACCAGCGCTTCAAGGCTGTTGCCTTCGCCGGAAATCATGGACTGCGCATCGCGATAGGGCGCGCGCGCGTCATCGGTGAGATGAGACATGGATAATACCCCTGTGCTTTTTCAGGCTGTCGGCCAAATGCCGCGCCCTTCGCAGCGGCGGGGTGGCACAGGGGAATGACGGGCAGACGGCACAACCGGGTCGGACGCATGAAAGAGATGTGACACGGCCATGACGGTCATGCTTTTTGAGATGTGCTGACGCACATGCGTGCCGCACCGGCCCTCTCCCCCACCAGGCCACCCACAGAATATCTTGGATAGGCGGCCGGGTGGGGGAGAGGGCCAGTGCGACCTTCCAAATTCTCCATTCTGCGGAATTTCAAACGGTCGGTCAGAGCAGCGCGTTTACCTGCTCCACGAAACGCAGCACCGAAATGGGTTTCGACACATAGGCCTGCGCGCCGGCTTCGCGAATCCGGTCCTCATCCCCCTTCCCCGCATAGGCGGTGACGGCCATGATCGGGACGGCGGACAGGCGATCGTCGGCTTTCAGGGAAATGATGAGGTCCAGGCCACTGACATGGGGCAGGTGGATGTCGGTAATGACAAGGTCGGGCAGGAAGTCGCGCGCCTGCGCCAGCACGTCGCGCCCGTCACGCAGCGGCAGCACCTCATGCCCGTGGGCGCGCAGCAGGTCGCAAAAAAGTTTGAGATTGAGTTCGTTGTCCTCGACAACGAGCACGCGCTTTGCCACCAGTCACCCGTTCTGAAAAATACGCCCGATGAAAGCGCGCCGGACTGGCCGCCGCTTCCCCTGCCGAGAACCGATCATGCGACCCGACACCCATAATGGCAAGACAGATAGCGGGACGGACGCCATGACTTTGGCGCTGATGGCGCTGGGGTGGATATTGGCCGACGGGCCAAGGGCCGAGCGTTTGCTGGCGCTGACCGGCATGGATGCCGACAGTTTGCGCGACGGGATAGAGCAGCCTGCGATATTGGGGGCGATGTTGGGCTTTCTGGCCGATCATGAGCCAGACCTGATTGCGTGTGCCGACGCAATCGGCAGCACGCCCGCCGGGTTGATCGCCGCAAAGGAGAGATTGAGCGCATGACCCGTCCCCTGATCATCACCGATTGCGACGAGGTGCTGTTGCACATGGTCGTGCCGTTCCGAGCCTGGCTCGAGGAACATCATGATGTGCATTTCGACATGCGCGAACGAGGTTTTGCCGAAGCGTTGCGCCACAAGGATAGCGGGCTGGTGGTCGAGCGCGAGCAGGTGTGGGCGCTGCTGATCGGCTTTTTCGATACGGAAATGCACCGGCAGGCGCCGATCACCGGCGCGGTCGCGGCACTGGGGCGGCTGAGCGCAGTGGCCGACATCGTCGTGCTGACCAACATCGGCGAGCGGCATCATCAGGGCCGTGTGGAACAACTGGCGAGCCATGGGCTGGACCTGCCGGTCCATTGGAACAGCGGTCCCAAGGGACGGCCGCTGGCGAAGATCGTCGAAGAACGCCAGCCCGGCGTCGCGCTGTTCATCGACGATCTGGCCGAACATCATGAATCGGTGGCGCGTCATGCGCCGGGCGTGTGGCGGCTGCATATGGTGGGCGAGCCGGAGATTGCGGGCGAAGTGCCTGACGCACCCCATGCCCATGCGCGGATAGACGCATGGGACGCGGCCGAACGCTGGATCGCCGCGCGATTGGCGGACGGACCGGCGCCCAACCCTGTTTCCCAAGATGATGGAGTGTTTTCATGAGCATCGATGCCCGCCTTGCCGAACTCGGCATCACCCTGCCCCAGCCTGTCGCCCCGGTCGCGGCCTATGTGTCAAGCGTGGAAGCGGGCGGGATGCTGCATATTTCCGGGCAGATTTCGCTGGGCGCGGACGGGTTGATGACCGGACGGCTGGGCGAGGATCGCGATCTGGACTATGGCGTAGCGGCGGCGCGGATATGCGGCCTGAACCTGATCGCGCAGATGAAGGCGGCGCTGGGGTCGCTCGACCGGGTGGAGCGGGTCGTGAAGCTGGGCGCGTTCATCAGCAGCGCGCCGTCCTTCACCGACCAGCCCAAGGTCGCCAATGGCGCGTCCGAGTTGATGGCCGATGTGTTCGGCGAAGCGGGCAAACATGCGCGCAGCGCGGTGGGCGTGCCGGTATTGCCGCTGGGTGCGGTGGTGGAAATCGATGCGATAATTCTTGTCCGGCCCGCGACCTGATCTGGACTGGCTGACCGCCCGCCCCTTTGCCCATCGCGGGTTGCATGGGGCGGGTGTGAGCGAGAACGGTATGGCGGCGTTCGACGCCGCCATCGCCGCCGGATTCGGCATCGAATGTGATGTGCGGGCAAGCCGGGATGGCGTGGCGTTCGTGCATCATGACCGGGCGTTTGGCGACAGCGACATGGACAGTTGTGACGCAAAAAACGTCGCGCGCCATCGGCTGGCGGACGGGGACGAAATTCCCCGGCTGGCCGCGGTTCTGGCGCGCTGCCCGGCGGACTGGCCGTTGCTGGTGGAGATCAAGGCGGAAGGGTGGCGCGTCGCGCCGGTGTGTCGCGCGGTGATGCACGACCTGACCGGACACACGCCGGGATCGACTGCTATCATGTCATTTAACCCATTGATATGTAAGTGGTTTTCCGACCATATGCCGCATATTCCGCGCGGATTGATCCTGACGCGGCGGGGCAAGGCGAAAGTGCGGGCGGATGGCGAATCGGCCCTTGCGCTTTGGTGGGCGAAACCCGATTTCCTGGCTTGTGATATTGATGACCTGCCATCGCCGCTATCCGTCCGCGCCCGTGCGCAGGACATGCCCGTGCTGAGCTGGACCGTGCGTAGCGCGGCAGAACGGGCGCGCGCGGCGCTTCATGCCGACCAGATCATATTCGAGGCTGAACATGACTGATGTGTCGGCACGCCTGCTGGCCGGTGTCGCTGACGTGCCGCGCGATCAGTGGGATGCGTGTGCCGGTGGTGGCAATCCGTTTGTCAGCTGGGATTTCCTGAGCGCGCTGGAACAATCGGGCAGCGTGGGCGAAGGGACCGGCTGGCAACCCCTGCCATTGGTGATCGACGGCGCGGACGGGCGGATCGCCGCCGCCGCGCCGCTCTATGCCAAGAGCCATAGCCAGGGCGAATATGTGTTCGACCATGGCTGGGCCGATGCATGGGAACGGGCAGGCGGGCGCTATTATCCCAAGATCCAGATCGCCGCGCCCTTCTCACCCGTTCCCGGTCCCCGGCTGTTGCTGCGCGATGCGGCCATGGCCCCGGCGCTGATCGCGGGGATCGAGACGCTGGTGGAGCGCAACCGCCTGTCGTCCGCCCATGCCACTTTCATCGCGGCGGACGAGGTGGCGTTGTTCGAGGCGGCAGGCTGGCTGATCCGCGAAGATAGCCAGTTTCACTGGACCAACCGGGGCTATGGCGATTTTGCCGATTTCCTGGCCGACCTGTCGAGCGAGAAGCGCAAGAATATCCGCAAGGAACGCGCCCGCGCGGTCGAAGGGCTGGACATCGTCCACCTGACCGGCAGCGACCTGACCGAGGCGCATTGGGACATATTCTGGGAATTTTATCAGGATACCGGCGCACGAAAATGGGGGCAGCCCTATCTGACGCGGGCATTTTTTTCGCTGCTGGGCGAAAGAATGGCCGACAAGATATTGCTGATTCTGGCGCTGCGCGACGGGCGGGCGATCGCAGGGGCGCTCAACATGATCGGCGCGGATGCGCTATACGGGCGCTATTGGGGCTGCAATGCGGAGGTGCCGAACCTGCATTTCGAGCTTTGCTATTATCAGGCGATCGACATCGCGATCGCGCGCGGCCTGAGCCGTGTCGAGGCAGGCGCGCAGGGCGGCCACAAGCTGGCGCGCGGCTATGCGCCGGAACCGACATGGTCGG
The DNA here is from genome assembly GCF_014280435.1 of Sphingobium sp. KCTC 72723. Classification (NCBI taxonomy): domain Bacteria; kingdom Pseudomonadati; phylum Pseudomonadota; class Alphaproteobacteria; order Sphingomonadales; family Sphingobiaceae; genus Sphingobium; species Sphingobium sp. KCTC 72723. The sequence continues at coordinate 2,411,335 of NZ_CP060388.1, forward strand.
CGCACCATATTCCAGACCCCGGATTCCGTCGGGCCGTCGCCGATTTTCTGGCGGCCGAACGGCGCGGGGTGCAGCAGGACCGGCAATGGCTGGTCCAGCGGACGCCCTTCAAGAAGGGCGAATGAGGATAGGGTAAGGCCGCGAGAATCAGGCGGCCGGGATCAGGCCGCGGAGATCAGGCGGCTCTGGCCTGCGTCGTGACGATCCAGGCGCGGGCCTGACGCTGGGCTTCCGCGATTTCGCGGGCGGTCATTTCCTCGGCGATTTCGGCGCGCATCGACTGGCCCTGTTCGCTGCCGCCAAGAGCCGCGAGATTGAACCATTTATGGGCTTCGATAAAGTCGACCGGCATACCGCCCGTGCCGCAGCTATAGGCGACGCCCAGATCGAAGCAGGCCTCTGCCGACCCACATGCCGCCTGCGACAGGCGGCTTTCCATCAAAAACTGTGCGCTCTTACTACTATTGCCCATGATCTGCTTTCCTTGTCCCGTCTAATGCAATGGATATCGACCTTATGCTTTTCCACGAGGGACAGACTGGACCGGCGGCTGTAAAAAAATGGTTAACGCGCTTTGGCGACAATATAGAAAAATCATCGCTAATCTGCGGGCGGAGACAGTTAACGGGTTGCCGCACACCAAAGGACAGTTGCAGATAAGGCACTGGCATCGGCGCGTCATTATCCCCATAGCCGCGTGCATGACGCAATTTACGCCCGCCAGCCCCCCGCTAGCCCGCAAGGACATCCAGTTCCGCGAATTCGTGCTGCTGTGCGCCTGCCTGATGGCGATGAACGCATTGTCGATCGACCCGATGCTGCCCGCATTGCCCGCGATCGGCCGTGATCTTGCCATTCCCCATCCCAACGACCGGCAGCTGATCATCAGCGTCTATTTTCTGGGGCTGGGAATCGGGTCGTTGCTGTTTGGCGTATTGTCCGACCGTTATGGCCGTAAAAAGGTGTTGGGCAGCGCCATGGTGCTGTTCATATTGTCATCCGTTGCGTGCGCGGGCGCGCAGAGTTTCCCGATGATGCTGGCGGGCCGGGCGTGCGCGGGTTTCTTTGCCGGGGCGAGCCGGGTGATTACCGTGGGCATCATTCGCGACCGTTTTCGCGGCGACGCGATGGCGCGCGTCATGTCGCTGATCTTTGCCGTGTTCATGCTGATCCCGGTGATGGCTCCCAGTTTCGGGCAGGCGATATTGTGGATCGCGCCGTGGCGCTGGATCTTTTGGGCGCTGGCGATATTGGCGACTGCCGTCCTGCTGTGGATGATGGTGCGGATGCCCGAAACGCTGATGCCCGAAAACCGGACGCGGATTACCCCGCGCGCGCTGATGGCCACGGTAAAACAGATCATGCGAACGCGCAGTTCGATCGGCTATATGCTGGCAAGCGGCGTCGTTATGGGGGGGCTGATCGGCTTCATCCTGTCAGTGCAGCAGATTTTCTTCGACATTTTCAAAGCCGAACATTTCTTCCCGATCGCCTTTGCCTGCATCGCGGGCAGCATGGGGATAGGCAGTCTGGTCAATAGCCGCCTCGTCTCCCGCTTTGGCGCGCGGCGATTGAGCCAGGGCGCGCTGATTGCGCTGATCCTGATCGCGATCGTCCATTTGGGGATCATCTGGGCCGGGTGGGAAACGATCGTCACCTTCATGGTGCTTCAGGCGCTGACCATGGTGACGGTTGCCTTTACCGCGTCCAATTTCAGCGCGATTTCGATGGAGCCTTTTTCCAAAGGGGCAGGCGTCGCATCCTCTTTTCAGGCGTTCCTGACCACCGCGCTGTCGAGCGCGCTGGGCAGCATCGTCGGCCGCGCCTTCAATGGCACGACATTGCCGCTGACGCTTGGGCTGGCCGTGTTCGGGACGCTGTCATTCCTGATCCTGTTGTGGGCGGAACGGGGGCGAATGTTCACCCGGCCCCATCATGCCGGTTTGCGCGATGTCGAAATGATGCACTGAAACGATCGGGGAGACGATCGCGCTACAATAAAAAAGGGGCGGTTTCCCGCCCCTTTTTTGTGTCCGATCAGGCGTCCTGCCCGCCCGGCGTATGCGCGCCGGGTAGCGGCGGCACCGGCTGGGGCGGAATGCCATCAGCATATTCCGGCACATCATCCACCCCGCGTCCGACATGGCTGCGGCTTCGGCTGTAGCCGAAATAGACCAGCAGACCGACGCTGGCCCACCCCACGAACATCAGCTTGGTTTCGACGCCCAGGCTCCAGAACAGATACATGCAGCCCAGAATGGCGATGGGCGCCGTGACCATGATCGCCGGGGTGCGGAAGGGACGCTTGCGCGAGGGATCGGTGCGACGGAGCACCATCACGGCGATCGACACGGCGGCAAAAGCGAACAGCGTGCCGGAGTTGGAGATGTCCGCCAATATGCCGACCGGGAAGAAGGCCGCGAACAGCGCAACGAATATGCCGGTCAGGATGGTGATGACATGGGGCGTCTTGAAAGTAGGATGCACCTTCGAAAACACAGCGGGGAGCAGGCCGTCACGGCTCATGACGAAGAAGATGCGGGTCTGGCCGAACATCATCATCAGGATGACCGATGGCAGGGCAAGGCCAGCGGCCAGGCCGAGCAGGTTGCCGATCTGGGGCCAACCGATTTCACGCAGGGTCCAGGCCAGCGCTTCCTTCGAGCAGGTGACGGCTTCGGTGCCTGCTGCGGCGAGGGCAGCGCATTGCTGCGACAGGGCAGTGGAGCCGGGTGCGAGCGCAATGCCGCCCTGGGCAATGGCGATGCCGCCCTGCGTCACGGGTTGCGCCCCGACGGTGCCGATGACGCCAGCGGCGACCAGCATGTAGAAGATGGTGCAGATGGCCAGCGATCCGATCAGGCCAATCGGCATGTTGCGCTGGGGATTTTTGGTTTCTTCAGCGGCGGTCGAAACAGCGTCGAAGCCGACATAGGCGAAGAAGATGGAAGCCGCCGCCGCCGAGATGCCGGAGAAGCCGAGCGGCGCGAAGGGCGTGAAATTCTCCATCTGGATGACGGGGAGAGCGAGGACGACGAACAGCGTGAGCGCCGCGACCTTGATCGCGACGAGGACGGCATTGACGGCCGCACTTTCCTTCGTACCGATGACCAGCAGCCAGGTGACCAGCGCCGCGATCAACATCGCGGGCAGGTTGACCACGCCGCCGTCGAACGGCCCGCGCGTGAGCAGATCGGGTATGTCGAGATGGAATGTATGTTCGATCAGGCCGACGACATAGCCGGACCAACCGACCGATACGGCGCCCGCCGCGACGGCATATTCCAGAATGAGCGCCCAGCCCACCATCCAGGCGATCAGTTCGCCCATCACGGCATAGCTATAGGTGTAGGCCGAACCGGATACCGGCACCATGGCGGCCATTTCGGCGTAGCAGAGCGCGGCCACGGCGCAGACGAAACCGGCGATGATGAAGGACATCATCATGCCCGGCCCGGCCTTTTGCGCGGCTTCGGCGGTCAGCACGAAAATGCCGGTGCCGATGACTGCGCCGATGCCGAGCATCGTCAGCTGAAACGCGCCCAGCGAGCGCGTTAGCGATTTCTTTTCGGCCGTCGCCAATATGGCGTCGAGTGACTTAACGCGCCCGAATATCATGGATGGAAACCCTTTTATCTTTCGATCTTTTGCCCTGGCGGACGAACGATGCCGTTCCGCTTGCCTATGGTGCAGGAGACTATCGCCTAATCGCGCGCGCGCAAGTATGTTGCGTCTTTGCGACCTGCCCGGCGAGTGGCGGCATAAGGAAATGACGATGATCGAGTTGCTGCGGGCGCCAGGCCTGCATGATGTGCCGCATGGTTTTGCGGGACGACGCGGCGGGGTTTCCCGCGGGATTTATGCCGGGTTGAATGTCGGACTTGGGTCGCAGGATGATCGGGCTGCCGTGCTGCATAATCGCGAATTGGCGCGGGATTCGGTAATGCCGGGCGCAACGCTGGTGACTGTGCATCAGGTGCATTCGGCCGATGTGGTGACTGTGTCGGCGGCGGTCGGCGCGGGGGATCGGCCGGCAGCCGATGCGATGGTAACGGATCGGCCCGGACTGTTGCTGGCTATTTTGACGGCGGATTGCGTGCCTGTCTTGTTTGCTGATCGGGCGGCGGGTGTGGTGGGTGTGGCACATGCGGGCTGGAAGGGGGCGCTTGGCGGCGTGACCGACGCGACGATTGCGGCGATGGAAGCGCTGGGCGCGCGGCGGGATCGGCTGCGCTGTGCGATCGGACCGTGCATCGCGCGAAGTTCCTATGAGGTGGGACTTGATTTTGCGGAGCGTTTCGAGCGGGCGGACGCGGGCAATGCGCGTTTTTTTGCGGCGGGACGTGCGGGGCATGTGCAGTTCGACATTGCGGCCTATGTGGCGTCGCGACTGGTCGATGCGGGGGTTGCCGATGTGGATTTGATGGAGGAGGACACCTATGGGCAGGCGGATCGCTTTTTCAGCTATCGGCGGTCGTGCCATTTGGGCGAGGCGGATTATGGGCGTCAGGTTTCGCTGATTGGTGTGGCCGGGTGATGTGCGTTGGACATTAAAAAACCCCGCTGTTTGGGCGGGGTTGTGTTTGGTGTTCTGGATCCCCGCCTTCGCGGGGACAATGCAAAGCCTAAGCTCACTACGTTCGCTCATGCTTTGCATTGGTTGCGGGAGTAGGATTTGAACCTACGACCTTCAGGTTATGAGCCTGACGAGCTACCGGGCTGCTCCATCCCGCGATACCAACGGTAAAAGGGCGACCTTTTGGGTCGCCCTTTTAAGAACAAGTGAATGGGTTTTTGTGTCCTGATATGCGCGTGCTTCAATGCCTGGCGACGCCCTACTCTTCCAGTGCTTGAGCAATAGTACCATCGGCGCAGTCAGGTTTCACGGCCGAGTTCGGGATGGGATCGGGTGGGTCACAGACGCTATGGTCACCAAGCAATGAAGCAGGCGCATATAAGGGGGTTTTAATCGATACCGTGCACGGTGTTTTTGTAATTCATCTAGCTGGCTTAACAACCGACCATGTTCTGACGGCCTGTTTCCAGGGCTGTCATTGATGGTGGGACTCTGCGGTTCATTGCTGAACCGTTTAAGCGCGAATAGGACAATTAGTATCGGTTAGCTTCATGGATTACTCCACTTCCACATCCGATCTATCAAGGTCGTGGTCTTCGACCGTCCTAAGAAATCTTATCTTGAGGGAGGCTTCCCGCTTAGATGCTTTCAGCGGTTATCCCGTCCATACATAGCTACCCTGCTGCGCCACTGGCGTGACGACAGGTACACCAGAGGTATGTTCAACCCGGTCCTCTCGTACTAGGGTCAACTCCTCTCAAATTTCGACGCCCACGGCAGATAGGGACCAAACTGTCTCGCGACGTTCTGAACCCAGCTCACGTACCACTTTAATTGGCGAACAGCCAAACCCTTGGGACCTGCTCCAGCCCCAGGATGTGATGAGCCGACATCGAGGTGCCAAACGATTCCGTCGATATGAGCTCTTGGGAATCATCAGCCTGTTATCCCCGGCGTACCTTTTATCCGTTGAGCGATGGCCCTTCCACGAGGGACCACCGGATCACTATGACCGACTTTCGTCTCTGCTCGACTTGTCAGTCTCGCAGTCAGGCGGGCTTATGCCATTGCACTCTAACAGACGGTTTCCAACCGTCCTGAGCCCACCATCGCGCGCCTCCGTTACTCTTTAGGAGGCGACCGCCCCAGTCAAACTACCCACCACAGAGGGTCCCTGCACCGGATAACGGTGCGAGGTTAGACATCAGAAAACAGCAGGGTGGTATTTCACCTATGGCTCCACATCAACTGGCGTCGATGCTTCAAAGCCTCCCACCTATGCTACACAGCTCTTTCCTAATGCCACTCTGAAGTTGCAGTAAAGGTGCACGGGGTCTTTCCGTCTAACCGCGGGTACTCCGCATCTTCACGGAGAATTCAATTTCGCTGAGCATATCCTGGAGACAGTGGGGAAGTCGTTACGCCATTCGTGCAGGTCGGAACTTACCCGACAAGGAATTTCGCTACCTTAGGACCGTTATAGTTACGGCCGCCGTTTACCTGGGCTTCAATTCAGTGCTTGCACACCTCCTCTTAACCTTCAGGCACCGGGCAGGCGTCAGGCCCTATACGTCGTCTTGAAGCCGACTT